>DATJWE010000234.1:0-28009 GCA_035501475.1 Puia sp.
CTGTCAGGGGCACTGTTGATTTTTGGCATTTACTAATCTGAGATATTGATTGGCGCCATCCGACCATTTGCCGTTCGCTATGCTCAGGACAGAGGTAAATCCATTGAGTGCTTCACGTTGCAGGGAGACGAGCATCTGCAGAGTGGCACGGTCGGTAAGTCCTTCCCCAAATTTCGCATCGCTTTCAAGTTTGTCTACAATGGCCACCTGATCCTGTATCTGTGGTATATATTTGTGTAAAAGTGCATTTACCTTAGCGAGATAGCCGTCTCTCGCTGCGATACAACGGCTTTCGTAGCTAATTTCCCTTTCCTTTGTGCATTTGCAGGTGGGTCCGGCGTAACCCCCCTGCTGTACTTCCGGACAATTAGGCCCTGCCTTGACATCTTCCATTGTTACCTGTCCTACTTTGGCGCTGAGTTCATTAATAAGCTGGTTCATGGGCATAATGGCACTCTGTGCCTTGCCTATTTCCTGCATGAGTGCAACATTTGTTGTGAAGGCTTTTGCCGGATGGTTACCCGACTGAGCAGCAGCAGGATTTGTCCCGTTTTGCATGGCCTGTTGCGCTCTTTGCATTGCCTGCTGTTGCATTTCTGCGATTTGTTCAGCCGTAGGCGCGGATGGGGCAGTATTCATGGCAGTATTCCCACTATTTCGCATATCATCCATGGCTGCCTTATTGAGTTTTTCCAATTGCTCGGTCAGGTCGTTAAAAACCGGGCCATTATCTTTAATGCTAATCTGGCCATCGGCGTCTTTTGTCGTTGTGCAGGAAGCATAACAAGACGCGCTATTTTCCGGTAGCGGAACCCTTGAAATGAAACTATTGATTTGAATATTGGCAGGTTTCTGCGCATTTCCACCAATCGAAACGCTAAGGAAACTAACAGCAAAGAATATGCGATGGATGTACATGAATATTTTTTTTCAGGTTAAGTATTTTATTTTTTTGGAGTATTGTTGTTTTTGGGGGCGTTCGTCTTGTTTTCAATATGAATGGTATAGAAAGCGTATATCAACGCTTCTTCAAGCTTTGGATTGATTTGCTTGGCATCAAACTTTTTATCGACCAGTACCGGACTATTGTTCTGAACAGGTATTTCAAAATCAATATCAAGCATCTCTGCGAGTGGTGGATTATTTGCACTTTCCTTCACCTTGTTAAACATCTCCATAATTTTCTGATAGTCTGCAGCCGACTTGTTACCCGCCTCCGTTTTCATCCGCTCTGCAATGCTTTTCATTTGCGCAATCATTTGCTCATTTTGTTGTTGGTATTTGTCTGCTGCTTCCTGTGCCTTGCCTGATTCCGCCAGACGTTTTCTTTCTTCCATGTTTTCAAAAAACTGAGCTCCTGTTACTCCCAGATTTGCCGGATAACTATTGGGTACTTTCCAGAGTCCGTTCTCGGGGGGATCAGGATAAAAATTTGTGAGGAGAATAGTATCTTTTTCTTCATCGCAAAATTCCATTCTCAATCCCTGTAGATTGACTGTATATTTTTTTGTTCCTATATACACCGGAACAGGACCGGGGGCGGATATTTCATTTGCTATCAGTTTGCAATCTATCTGTGGAAGTGCTTTTGCAGCGTAACGATTGCCGATCTTTTTAGTATCGTCAAGTACAACCCATTTGTAACATTGGTTTGAATTAGGTTGAAAATCAGGGCCTATTTTGCATTCGCCCTTTACATGTGATATTTGGTAGCCTTTGGCCTTTCCAACTTTGACATCCATGTCTACACTCAGCGTGAAACTATTCATTATATCATCCAGTTCCTGTAAGTATTCATCTTCTCTTTCTCTTTGGCCAGATTCGTTCTCAAGCATACCAGCCGATCTGATTAATTCCATCTGGTAGTTGATATTGCCTATTTGCCTCCAGTCGTTTTGTTTCAGCTTTTTAAAATAGAAATCGAAATTGTCGAGAAACATCTGGCCGATATTTTTTACATCGGTGACGTGGATAGAACTCATTTGTGGAACAGAAGGATCGTCGTCATTAAGTTTTGTTTGTCCTGATAACTCGCAAAACCTGGCAACTGCGTAATAAGTTTGTTGAACGGCTTGTGCTGCTTTGAAGTGCTTATGATATTTATCTACGAGTTTTTGAGCTCGAAAATAAAGATGATTGGATATCCCATTGATCGCCTCGCCGAGAGCATCTAAATCAAAATAGACACAGGGTCCTGAACCAAAAATATATGGCCCCAGTGCTTTATCTTCTTCTTCCGTTAGTGTGGTTTTATTAAGACCAAGGCTGATATATTTCTTGATTAATGACAGGCCTTTATTCATAATAGTGTCCTCCGGATGAGGGAAATCTCTCACATAATGAGAAATTGTGGTATCATATGTCTTTTTCATATTTGAATCGCATGCGTAACAGTTATATTCAAATTCGGGGGGGGCTGGAATATTGAGGTCATTTGCCTTATCACGACGGTGATTTTTATAGTATTTGATCACGAAATCATAGTCCTTTTTTGCATTTGTGCAGAAAGCGCTGATCTCATCACCGGTAGCGTTCGTACCTGTTATAATATTTCCATTTGTTTTTGTTCCTGTTGGGTTTATTCCGGAACCCCCTTTGGTTGATCCATTGCCTGGTTTAACGTCGGGTGAGAGAATGTCCTGCCCCTGTTCGATTTTGTAATCCTGCCACAGCTGTTGCAA
This sequence comes from Puia sp., assembly GCA_035501475.1. Classification (GTDB taxonomy): domain Bacteria; phylum Bacteroidota; class Bacteroidia; order Chitinophagales; family Chitinophagaceae; genus Puia. Next base: position 2,682 of record DATJWE010000234.1, read on the forward strand.
ATGCTGCGCATCAGGCAGAAGGACACTATTCAAATCATGTGACGGCAGATCTGCATTGTTTGCCGGATCATTTAACTGCTTTATCCAGTCATTAAGATAATTAAGGCCGTTTTCGACTATCTTATTCCAATCATCCTGCCCCCCGCCCTGTACCTGTACTGAACCGTCCGGATTTACTGTAGCAGTACCTCCTTTGCTGATACTGTCTTTGTTGATTATAAAAACATTTTTTTTTGTTGCACTCCAATGACCATTCCACCAGAGGAAATGATTTTTATTCTGCGTGTTTGCGATGCTGTTAGTATTTAATTGCCCGAAACAGAATGATATCGGAATGGTGAGTAGAATGACGAAATAAACAATGATATTTTTCATTTGTATTCTTCCGGGTTTTCTATCAGTTTCACTGCAGGTTTAATGGTCAATTTGCGGTATTCCATAATTTTTGTAACTGAATAAGCCATTTTATGACTCCCAGGATTAGCTTTATAAAGAGAGTAAAAAAACCGCCACATTTCAATAGGATGAATATCTGATTTTATTATTAGTAGTTGCCCATTAACGTTAGTAAAAGGTACGGAAGCGGCTGCTTTTGAATGCAGCCGCCTGGTTCCAGTTATGAAGTGAAAAAAACCGAATTATATCTTTACAAATTCCACGCGACGGTTATTTTCTTTTCCTTCCGGAGTATTATTATCGCTGATTGGTTTGGTGTCTCCGAAACCCTTGGTTGAAAGTCTTGAAGCATCAATGCCCATACTCACCAATTGCGCTTTTACAGCATCTGCACGTTGTTGAGACAGCTGTATATTGTGTTGAGAATTTCCGCTATTGTCAGTATGTCCGTCAATTTCAAATTTCAGTGAAGCATCTTGTTTCAGCAGATTATAAATCTGGTTAATGGTTCCCATCGATTCGGGCTTCAGTGTGGATTTATCGACATCGAATAATATTCCATGCGTGATAATTTTTGCATCTGTGGTAATTTTCTTATAAATATCGATTCCACCTGCTGCGATTCGGATGTTTTTGATAAAGGAAGTTTCATATCCGGCTATCACAAAATTCACACTCTTTGCTTTGCCTTCCAGGTTGTTGACATTGGCTACGCGAAATTGATCAATATATATTTTACCAGCATTTTTATTAATCGCAATGGCGATATGATGCCAGGTCATAGCCTGGTCGGTGCCTACCTGCAGCTGATCAGGATAAGCTACATCACCGGTTGTCCAGGCAAGGCCGTCACCATTTCCAAAGTTGATTTCCTTAATCATACCATCACCCTGACCAAAATTGATATTTACGTGTGCGAGACCAAAGCGTTCATTCTTGAAATCAAATTCAACCGTGAACTGGTCCGGCATATAGGCCTGACTGGTCATTCGTGGAGTAAATGTGGCGCCATCTCCTTTAGGAACATGGATTACATTTTGTCCATCTTCCGATTGAATGTCCATCTGTCCTTCTGCAAGAATAAACTGGGATGGGATTTCACCGGTTTTTTCATCAGTCAGCTGTGATACGAAGATGATTTTATCTCCCGGGACAAAATCATAGTTCGAATATGTTTTTAATGAAGCCGGCTGGCCGCTGCTGCCTGAATTGCTGTTCTGGCTGTTTTGCGAAGATTGCTGGGTATTGGTTGATGAAGTGGCCTGCTTTTTATCCTTATTCTTCTTCTTAAATAAATTACTGATTCCCTGCTCTGCTTTATTGAGGCCATTATCGGCGGCATTATCCATATCATTATTTGCATGATTGGTGGTGGCATCCTTGGCAACCTGGTTTGGATCGTTTACCTGTGCCTGAGCATTGAATACAGCGAGGCAGAAACAAATAGAAACAGGTATGAGTATCTTTTTCATTTTTTTTCTTCAAATAAAGGAAAAAATAAAGGCCAAGGCAATCGGATGAAGATATGATTTTGGAGAATGTTTTTGCGAGGGGATAATGCTCGCAAAAGCGCAAATGCGCTATATCCATGCAGTCTGACTTTGCGTGAATAAAAAATGACCTGATGGTCATTTCGGCTTTAAAACCTTGGCTACGGCTTCTGCTTTGGAATTGACATGAAGCTTCTCATAAATATTACAAATATGGGTACGGATGGTGCTGATGCTCACAAAATATTTTTCGGCAATTTTTTTATAACTCAGACCATCTACCAATGAATAGAGTATCTCTTTTTCACGAACCGTAAGCTGGTAGTCCTGAATGGCAGGCGGAGGTCCGGATTGAAAAGACTGAATGATCTTTCTTGCAATACTAGCAGACATCGGCGCCCCGCCATAGTATAACTCTCTTATCGCTTCAATAATTTCTTCCGGAGGCGTCTTCTTCAAAATATAGCCCGAAGCTCCTGCGCGAATGGCTTCAAAAATCTTTTCATCATCATCAAATACCGTAAACATCAGCACTAATGTCTGCGGAAAATTATTTTTCACAGTCCTTACGCCCTCAATGCCCGAAATATGTGGCAAACCGATATCCATTAATATTATATCCGGTTTTGCATGCCCGATTTCACTGACTACATTGAGCAGGTTATTCAACGAAACAACACATTTCATTCCGTCCGTTTTGTTGAACAGGTTTTCGAGGCTATTGCGTAATGTATTATTATCTTCTATTATCCCAACATGAATCATCGTTTCAAATTTGAAGTAAAATTCACTGAATACCTATCAGATATTTATATGATTTTGGATAATTTATACTAAATTTTGCTGCTCTACCTTGAAGGAAATTTTTCCCTTGTTTTGTTTCTTTTGATTTTCACTTTCAATGAGACTCTCGTGCCTCTGGTAATTTCGGAATCAATAACCAGCTGTGCTCCGATCAGTGATGCCCTGTTTTTCATGCTCAGGATTCCATTCCCCGTGAAATGTTCCGGCATAACAAATCCTTTCCCGTTATCTTTTATTTCCAGCTCAAGTATGTCTTCAGCATGATTGACGAGTATGGATGCTTCTGTTGCTCCTGAATATTTCACCAAATTATTTATCGCTTCTTTCATGATCAGGTAAATATGCTGGCGGTATTCCATGGGCAGACGGATATTTTTAATATTGTCCTGGATATCGATGGTATAATAAATATCTTTTGCTTCAAAAACTGCAGAGGCAAAATGTCTTATCCTGACGAAAAGATTTTCCAGGCTGTCATTTTTTGGATTAATACTCCAAACAATATCATCCATCTTTTCCATCAACAATATCGAATTATCTTTTATCTCTTTGATCAGTGAAGAAGAAGTCGTACTGGTTTCCTTCATAGCTATTTCACTGATGATTGAAATAGAACTGAGCGTTGATCCGATATCATCATGGAGGTCACCGGAAATCCGGCTCCTCAATCTTTCCATTCTGAGGACCTGATTCAACCTTGTTCTGTAAATGAAATATAATAGTCCGCTGATAAGCAATACTACGGAACAGATAAACCACCAGCGCTTCCAGAAAGGAGGAGAAATGCTAATTATAACTGCGTCTTCCTGCTCACTCATTAACCCATTTCCTGCGGCTGCCCGGGCTTTGAAAGTATAAGTACCGGGACTGAGGCTTGCATATTGCATCTCGCCTTTATTGCCGGCGTATTTCCAGTCTTTATCTACGTTTTCCAACTTACAGTAATATTGATTCTGTAAAGGATTTCTGTAATCGGGCAATGCCCATCTGAACGTAAAATTGTTATACGTATAATTCAGGTTGATAAATTTTTCTCCGTCGGGTTTTCTTTCAATCTGCATTGGCCGGTTCTGTGAAGAAATACCGGTAATTTGAACGCGGGTGGTTAAATTGGTCTGGAGCAGTTCATCCGGGTTGAACTCAGTTATATAATTGTCTTCCGCATAAATAATTTTACGATTGTCAAGCGAAAGGATGATTCCTTCCAAACGGTTGCTCAGCAAACCATCATTGGTCGTAAAGCGTTTGAAAGTGTGCGTGGCTTTGTCGAAAGATAATAATCCATTGATGGTCGTAATCCAGAGATGATTGAATTTATCATCACAGAACTCTGTGATCGTTTTATTGAAAGCAAGGGGTATCGGCCATTCTTCTATTTTCCCGGTGGATTCATGTATCCGGCATACTCTTCCACCGGTTACAAACCAAACATAAGGTTCTTCAAATAAAATGTTCTGCAATCCAAATTTCGGACCGATTTGTTTTTCAGCAGGCTTGCTGAATTCATTCGAAGCATAATCATAATGAATCAATCCTTCATCGTAATCTGCAAACCAGATATTGCCCAGGCGATCTTCCACTGCGGCAGCGATCAGTAAGGGTTTTGTTGCATCAAACTCTTTTAAAAAACCGGTGAAAATTTTCCTGAACCTTCCTGTGGCCGGATCAATCTCCCAAATACCGCTTCTCCAGGGAAAGACCCAATGACGTCCCCTGGAATCAATAAAAAGATTGTTTATGAAATTGGCCGTCGGGGAAGGATTGTCGTGTTTGTCTGCAAGAAATATTTTCTTCACCCTGGTTTGCTCATTATATAAAAGCAATCCCTGCTCCGTGCAGAGCCAGAGGTTATTTTTATCTTCCCTGACTATACTCATTAGGCAGGGGGTGATTTTTTTTCCTGATTGTTCAATATTATAATTGGGTAAAATATCTTTTAGTTGTTGAAAAGAAGAGTCATAGAGTTTTAAAAAATTATTCTGCCATCCTCCCACATAAATATTCTTCCCCGATTGAAGCAGGGCAATTCCCTGTCCAGAAATATTGGCAGAAGAAAGAAAATAATGATGAAATACCTGCCTGGCCGGATCCATTATTCTCACGCCTTTGTCAGTGGCCAGCCAAAGGAGATTATCCCTTGAAACGTAGAGAGTGGATACATTAAATTCCTTTCGGGCCGGATCAGAAATCGGGAGGTAGCTAACGAATGTAGATACATCTGTATTGAATTCATTTAACTGAGGTGATGTATATAAATGATAATTTCCTTTTCCATCCTTTAGCTCCGCGATATCATCTATTTTACCAACTTGCTCATTAAAAGGATAAAAATTTTTTATTGATTTTTTTTCAGGATCAAAGAGTTTCAGGCCATCGCTCCAGAATCCTAACCAGAGTTGTCCCATATGATCCTGAAAAATTTTAGTGATTAATCCTTCAGCAGGGCTGACATCATTATTGCCGACATATTGTTCGAAATGGCCATCCTGCGGAAAAAACCGCCAAAGGCCATTAAATGTGGTGATCCAGAAACGATTTTGCTTGTCGATCAAAATATCGACCAGGCGATTATTGATTCGGCTTTGGTTGTCGTCTTTTGATCTGCCAACGGGAAATGTTTTGAATTGTGAGGTCAATGGATCGAAACGGTATAGTCCATTGGCAGTTGCCAGCCAGATTTTTCCTGCATAATCTATCACCATCCTTCGGATATTATTTCGGTCTTCCAGGTCTTCCGCAGAATCTATCCTCCAGGTGTGTAGATTCCCTGACAACATATCATACATGCTCAAACCATAATGCGTGCCAATCCATAAATGATTCTGTCCATCTTCCGTAATCACATTAATTAAATTATCCGCCAGTTCATCCTCGGTTTTATTGTTTGTTGCCCTGAATATTTTAATTGCTGATCCGTCATATTCATTTAGCCCGTCCTGCGTGCCAATCCACATAAATCCCCTGCTGTCCTGGTAAAAACAGGTAACCACATCATCACTCAATCCATTTTGTTCTGTGATGGAATAGAGTACAGGAGTAGCATTCTTTATTTGTGCTACAGCTTCCTGAATAAAAAAATGCACCAGCAGAATCGATATGATAATTGTCCTGAACAATTTATTTTTAGTTATAACAATCGGTAATTCACCTACTAAAATAAAATAAGCATACATCAGTTTATTTCTTTTCCATGCACAATTCAATCAGCACTCCGCTTGTGTTTCTTGGATCTAAAAAGCATACCAGTTTATTATCTGCACCTGGTTTGGGGGTATTGTTCAGCAGTAGGAAACCTTCAGCAACAAGCCTTTTCATTTCTTCTTCTATATTTTCAACTGCAAACGCGATGTGATGAATGCCTTCTCCTCTTTTATCAATGTATTTTGCAATCGTGCTCTCGGGATCGCTGCTTTCAAGCAATTCAATTTTTGTTTCTCCTTTCTGAAAAAAACCGGTGTTGACTTTTTCTGTTTTTACCTCTTCTATTTTATAGCAACTGCAGTTGAGCAGCTTTTCAAAAAGAGGAATTGATGAAGACAGGTTTTTAACAGCAATGCCAATATGTTCAACTTTGAGCATGATGAGTATTTACTACGAATTTTGCAAAAAAATTCTTATTTCAGCCAGGAAATTTTTTAGGTACACCATAGCTCCGGATTTAAGTCCGGGGTTATATTTCTGACTGTTTCACCTGAAATCTTTCAGTGGGTTAGCGTAAATTTGCATTGTGAAATTGCCGGTTTACCTGGATTACAATGCCACCACTCCCTGCGATCCACGAGTGGTGGAAGCAATGTTGCCTTATTTCAGCAATCAGTTTGGCAATGCGGCAAGCAGGAGTCATTCTTATGGCTGGCAGGCTGAGGAGGCGGTTGACCAAGCCCGTGAACAGGTTGCTGAGTTGATTGGAGCAAATACCAGGGAAATAATTTTTACTTCGGGAGCTACGGAAGCGGTAAATCTTGCTATCAAAGGCGTATTTGAGAGCTATGCCGTCAAAGGAAATCATATCATTACCTGTGCTACTGAACACAAGGCAGTATTGGATACCTGCAAACATCTCGAAAAAAAAGGAGCTGAAATTACTTATCTGCCGGTGAATGCAGAAGGATTAATTGAATTGAAAGAATTGGAAGCATCAATCAGGCCTGAAACGATATTAATAACTATCATGTATGCCAATAACGAAACCGGAACGATCCAGCCTGTTAAGGAAATAGGCCGGATAGCAAAAAAGCGAGGCATATTATTTTTTACCGATGCTACCCAGGCAACGGGGAAAATTCCTGTGGATGTAAATGACGATGAAATTGATCTGATGTCATTCAGCGCACATAAAATTTATGGCCCTAAAGGTGTGGGCGCTTTATATGTGCGCCGGAAAAATCCACGGGTAAAACTGATTGCGCAAATGGATGGAGGTGGTCATGAAAGGGGTATGCGTAGCGGTACACTGAATGTTACCGGCATTGTTGGTTTTGGTAAGGCCTGTACTTTGTGCAAAAAAGAGATGGAAGAAGACAATAAGCGACTCAGTGCGATGCGTGACAAATTAGAAAATGAAATATTGAAGTTGGAAGAATCCTATGTGAATGGCAGCAGGGAACATCGTTTGCCACATGTTACTAATATGTCGTTCGGATATGCTGAAGGAGAAGCATTGATGATGGGGTTGAATAAAAGTCTCGCAGTTTCCTCAGGATCCGCATGCACTTCCGCATCCATTGAACCCAGCCATGTGCTCAAAGCACTGGGTCTGGGTGATGATCTTGCACATAGTTCGGTTCGTTTCGCTCTTGGAAGGTTTACGACCGAAGAAGAAATCAATTATGCGATAGAGCAGGTTATTGCGACGATAAACCGGCTCAGGGAATCGAGCCCGCTCTGGCAGATGTTTAAAGAGGGAAAAATCCTGAATCAGCCCGAATGGTCACATCATTGAATAATGGTGCAATAAGCCCGAAAATGGTTAACTTTGCACAATAATATCTGTAACAATTCATTTATTATTTATTTATTCAATCAGTCATCAATAAATTATGATTTACGTAAGTGATAAAGCAAGAGAAAGGGTTAAAAGTCTGATGCAGGAAGCAGCTCTTGCGGGTAAAGCTGATTATTTTTTAAGGGTGTCCGTAGTAGGCGGGGGTTGTTCGGGGCTTAGCTATAAACTTGATTTTGACAACCAGCAAAAACCCATGGATCAGGTATTTGAAGATAACGGAGTGAAGGTCGTCACTGATTTAAAGAGTTTCTTATACCTGGTCAACACCACGTTAGAGTTCTCAGACGGGCTCAACGGGAAAGGCTTTTATTTCAATAACCCCAATGCCAGTCGAACCTGTGCCTGTGGGGAAAGCTTTGCTGTATAGCCGCCAAAAATTATATTAAAGGCCTTCTCATTTTGGGAAGGCTTTTTTATTTACTGCTCCTTCGGCTGCTTCCTAATCAACTATCAATTAATATTTTGCCTGTTCTGAGGTTACAAAACACGTAAGTGTTTTTACTAATCTAGAAAGATGAAGATGAATAAGTTACATGTAGATTTACGATAGGAAAGGGCTTTTCTTTTGGCTATATTTATATTGGCTTTTTAGTAATCCATATCAGTGAAAAAATCCAGGCCCATGAAAACAAATGTACCTCGGTTATTTATTGCTTTTAAGATATGTGCCCTAACAACCCTGATCCTGCTTTTCAGCACCCGGTCTTTTTCCCAGCTTAAAATAGACTATGGAAAAAGCTATGTCAATCTTACGAAAGGAACGAATGGGGGCACAATCGAACCTGGCGATACGCTTGAAATAAGAGCCACTTTCGTGGTCGGCGGTTCTACGAACAATGACTATGCGGATAGTTGTGCTTATTTTGACGTCATCCCGGCAAACACTTTGTATGTTCCGGGAACATTGGCCATCCTGACCAATGAAGGAAAAATCTACAAAAGCTTTACCGATGCTTCAGGTGATGATGCAGGGTGGATTTCGGGCAGCAATGTCCAAATCAACATGGGGTATAAAAATGCTCCTATTGCTACTGCCTTTCGCAGAGGAAGGGTAAAATATAATGATAAACCTTCTTTTTATGGTGCCACCTGTATCATGGTAGCTTCCTATCATGTTGTCGTGACGGGAGCTTATGGTACTAAAGTGAGCCTTGGCGCAGGAACGATTACCTATCTTCCTTTTGGCGGATCTTTATCTTCAATAACCTTTCCCCAGGATACTGTGATGGTATTTAAAAATCTTGGAATTTGTACGAATACAGCAAATACAAACGCGATTCTTTCAGAATTCGGAGGTACGTTCGGATCAGGAAAAAACAAAAACAGGGGCCCTTCTTCCAACGTTCCTAACGGATATACATATGCGAATTTCAGCGCCAATATGCCTAACGACTATTATTATAATATTTCCAATAATACGAGTACGGGCGGAGCCGGTTATACCACATCGAATGCCTGGCCAATACCCGATAATTCCGCAACTACACACAGAGTCTTTACTGTCTGGGATATTATTGGCGACCATACCGGTGCAGTCAATCCGCTGTTAGGTAACCCACCGACAGATACGGTAAATGGTACAGGCGGATATATGGCGGTGATCAATGCATCATATAAAACAGATATTGCTTTTTTGGATACCGTGACAAATCTTTGCCCCAATACCTATTATGAATATTATGCCTGGTTCAGAAATATCTGTTCAAGATGCGGATGCGACTCCAATGGTAAAGCTCCTGGCGCAGGATATATTCCTACAGGTCCCGGCGACTCATCAGGTGTGCATCCCAACCTTACATTCAATGTCAACGGCTACGACTATTATACCACAGGAAATATTTTATATAATGGTCAGTGGGTGCTGAAAGGATTTACTTATCTCACAGGTCCCACACAAACCAGCATGGTTATTTATATTCGTAATAATGCTCCCGGTGGCGGAGGTAATGACTGGGCTATTGACGATATCGGAGTAGCTACCTGTGTTCCCAGCATATCCCTCACACCCAATAAACCGGATACGCTGTGTCAGGGTGCAGACGATACCGTGCGGTTTAAAGTAAGTGCGTTCTTCAATAACTATACTGAGTGGAAGCTCGAGAAAAGTATTGACAACGGAGTAACATGGACATCACCCGGACTGGATACCCTTGGTAACCCTGCTTCGGGTTCAGCTACTCCCGTGTATAATCCGGTCACTTCTCAGTATGAGTATCTGATCACCCGTTATTACCGTTTAAATCTGGTGGATACTAAAATCATTTACAGGCTTACCGTAGCATCTACAACTTCAAGCCTGAGCAGTAGCAGTTGTTCTTATGTAGCTTCTTCTCCTAAAATTGTATATGCCATCAACTGTAATATTGTTTTGTCGACCACTGTGATATTGAATGGTCAGTTGAATGAAGGAACAGCACATTTGGAATGGCTAAGCAGTAATGAAACAAGCGGAGTAAGTTATATCGTTGAACGAAGCGACAATGATGCTTCGAATTTTAAACCCATTGCAACAGTGTATGCGCATGGTCCTGACGGATCAGGTAACCAGTACAATTTTATTGATCCTGTGCCGGTCGCCAACCAGGCTTACTACCGGATTAATATAACCGATAACAATGCCCATACATACAGCAAGATTATTTTATTAAGTAATACCACAATCGCTTTTGACATCAAATCCCTGGTCAATCCGTTTACCAGTACAGTGTCATTCGATATGACAGTTCCTGAGAATCAGATGGCATCTTTTATCATTAATGACGAGTTTGGCAGAGTGATAAAGCAGGAGATGCAACCGGTAACAAAGGGACTTAATAATATAAAAATTTACGGATTGGACGCATTATCGACGGGAATGTATATCCTGCAGGTCCGATACGCAGATCACCTGATCGCTAAACGCATTATCAAGAGGATGCAATAAAATGATAAGAAAAATATTCCGATTGAACAGCTAATGGTCGCTCGTCCTGATTGGTCTTCAGTTATACTCCGGTAGTTTGCTGGCCTGGTTTAAAATAAAAATCCCGCCTTAGGCGGGATTTTTCATGCAGTTGGTTTTGGTTATGTAAATTTTACCTGAACCTAATATTTTTCGAGGAAGGTTTGTCTGTTTTGCGGAGCGAATATAGCAGAAAATGTTTTGTTAAAAAAATTATTTTGATACTTTAATGCAATTCGTCTTTCGTTGAAGAAGATGGATTTTAATATTCTACGCTGAGAAAGACTTATATCGACTATTTTCGTGTCATGTGGGCAGTTTGTAAAAAAGAATTCGGACAGTTTTTCAATAGCCTGACAGGCTATGTTGCCATGATTGTATTCCTGCTGATTACCGGATTATTGCTTTTCGTTTTTCCGGATACCAGTATTCTGGATTTTGGGTATGCCACACTGGATAAATTCTTTGACCTCGCTCCCTGGATCCTTTTGCTTCTGATACCGGCAATCTGTATGCGCAGTTTGTCGGATGAATTCAGGACAGGGACTTTCGAAATATTACAGACCAGGCCGCTAAGCAACTGGCAGATTGTGCTGGGGAAATATCTGGCAAGTCTTTTGGCCATTGTGATTGCCTTGCTGCCGACGCTATTGTATGCATTCTCGGTGCAGAAGCTGTCGGCCGGAGCAGGCATCGATACAGGTGCAGCCATTGGTTCATATATTGGTTTGTTTTTTCTCAGTGCTGTGTTTGCAGCGATTGGAATATGCTGCAGCAGTTTTACCACGAATGCCGTGGCAGCTTTTATCGCTGCCGTGTTTTTTTGTTTTTTATTATATAGCGGGTTTAGTGCGGTGAGTAAGATACCGGCATTTGCTGCCGGAGCCGATTACTATATCGAAACGCTGGGAATAGATTTTCATTACCGGAGCATCAGCCGGGGATTGATTGATACCCGCGATCTCGTTTATTTCCTGAGCCTGATTTTTTTCTTTTTAATACTGACAAAAAGAAATCTCGATAAACATTAAGAGGAGCGATGAAAAAAAAATTTTCTTCAAAATATAGCTTGTTGTTTCTTGCTATCGGTCTTATCCTGCTTAATTTCCTTGCTGCACAATGGCATTACCGTTTTGATCTTACTGCTGAAAAAAGATATTCGTTGAGCGATGCTACAAAGAAACTGCTTCGCAACCTCGATAAAGAAGTAGACATTGACGTTTTTTTGAAGGGAGATTTGAAAAAAGGAATCAAAAAACTAAAAAACAGCACGGAAGAACTGCTCCGGGAATTCAACGAATACGGGAAAGGAAAAATACATTTTAATTTTTTTGATCCGCTTACCGAAATTGATGACTCCGCAAAAGCTATTCTCCTTGATTCACTCGCTCGCATGGGAATCCAGCCAATGACGCAGGTAGCCCAATCGAAAAAAGGAGAGGAAGAAAGTCAGCGCATTGTCATTCCCGCAGCGATTGTGAAATACGATAACAGAATATTTCCGGTTGATTTGCTAAAAGGAGTTCAAAAAAGCAGGGAAGGGCAGCCCGAAGAGCAATTATATGTGAATGCAGAAACCCTGCTCGAATATAAATTCGCCAATGCCATTGACAAGCTTGCGCAAAAAGAGGTTCCTGCAATCGGGTATGTTCTTGGAAACGGAGAACCACTGGATTTCAGAGTTTACGACCTGATTCAAAATCTCAGGCAAAATTACCTTTTTGGCATCGTAAGACTGGACAGCCTCCCCATCATTCCTGATCAATACCAGGCAATCATCATTGTAAAGCCCATTCAAAAATTTACCGACGCGGAAAAACTCAAGCTCGATCAATTTACGATGCATGGAGGAAATATCATTTGGATGATCGATAATCTCAATGCGGAAATGGACAGTTTACAATCGGACAGGGAAGTCATTGCATTCGACCGAGGACTGAACCTGGAAGATATTTTTTTTAAATATGGCGCAAGGGTAAATCTTGACCTGGTCGAAGATATGCAATGTGCAAGTATTGACCTGGTAGTAGGATCGCAGGGTGGAAAACCACAAACGCAGTTACTGCCCTGGCCTTATTTTCCCTTACTCGACGGAAATCCTGATCATCCTATTTCCAAAAATCTTGACCCGGTGTATTCCCGGTTTGCAAATTCAATAGATACCGTAAAAGCTCAGGGCATAAAGAAAACGGTCTTGTTACAGACTTCAAAATATGGCCGTACAGTCAGTACACCTGCTATGATCACTTTCGAAAGTATCAAGACAGCGAGTGATCCTAAATCATTCAATCGACCCAATATCCCCGTAGCGATGCTATTGGAAGGTAATTTCAATTCACTTTACGTGAATCGTATGTCATCAGGGATGATCGACACGCTTGCGAATATTTACAAAACGCCTTTTCTCTCATCGGCAAGCAAACCCGCAAAAGTGGTCATTTGTGCAGACGCTGATATCACTATGAATGAAGTTGGTCAGCGCGGTCCGCTTCCTTTGGGTTTGGATAAGGATATCAATTTCACTTTTGCCAATAAAGATTTTGTCGAGAATTGTGTCGAATATCTGGTGAATCAGTCGGGAATCCTGGAAACGCGCTCCAAGGATTTCACTTTGCGTTTATTGGATACGGAAAAAATAGAGGAAGAAAAATCGCTCTGGCAATTTATCAATATCGGATTGCCTGTATTGCTTATTATTTTATCTGGACTAATCTATCAATACCTGCGAAAAAGAAAATATCAGTTCGCCAAAGTTTAACCTAAAGATGTAAGACAGGAATATCGTAATTCGAACTTGTAAATCATAAATCATTGACTACTTCTCAAATTGTATATATCACTTTTGGAGTTGTTTTATCGCTGGCTATCATTTTTGACCTGGGTCTTTTCAGTAAAAAAGGAACAGTTTTCTCAATTAAAAAAGCCTTGTCTCAAACTATTTTCTGGGTTTTGCTTGCACTTGCTTTTTTTGGATTTCTCTGGTATGAAGACGGACGCAGGACTGCACTCGAATACCTGAGCGCCTACCTGATGGAATGGAGCCTTAGTATCGATAATATATTTGTATTCATTCTCATTTTTTCTTTCTTCGGGGTTAAAGAAAAATACTATGCAAGGGTTTTGCTCTTCGGGATCCTGCTTGCCATAGTGCTCCGTATATTATTTATAACCGTTGGTATTGCGCTGGTCAATGAGTTCCATTGGATTTTATATGTCTTTGGCGCCATCCTGATTTATACAGGAGTGAATATGTTTTTTGCAAAAAAGGAAGAAGATGCCAATCTTGATGAGAATCGGGTGTACCGCTGGCTAAAACGTGTGCTGCCGCTGACATCGGACGATGGTGGAGGCAGATTGACCCTGGTCAGGGATGGGGAAAAATTTTATACTAGCATTTTCGTTGTTATTGTACTGCTGGCTACAACAGATATTGTATTTGCAGTAGATTCCATTCCGGCAGTATTTGGTATCACGCAAAACAAACTGGTTATTTACACTTCGAATATTTTTGCTGTGCTGGGATTACGATCATTATTTTTTCTTTTGCAGGGAGCGATTGATAAATTTGAATATCTGCCAAAGGGAATTGCGGTGGTCCTGGTATTTGTTGGATTGAAGATGTTATCAGAAATACTGGGGGTCCATGTGCCGATCATGATTTCCCTGCTTGTTATTCTGGTTTGTATCCTGGTATCCATTTTTTATTCCGTGCTCATGCAAAAAAAGGAAGACAATTCCTCATAATATTATTTGCAGCTATCGTGATCTATCATATCAGTCATATTGCTACAATCGTGCAGGGGCGCCTGGTTCAATTGCATCACGATGATCCCATCGAACATCTTTTATTGGATAGCAGGCGACTGGTCTTTCCGGATACTTCTCTTTTTTTCGCCCTGCCTGGTCCGAGGAGAAACGGACACCAGTTCATCAGGGAATTATATGAAAGAGGAGTAAGAAATTTCGTGGTGTATAAAGAAATTTCAGCAGAAGAATACAAACAGGCAAATTTTATTTTAGTGTCTGATACAATGCATGCGCTTCAGCAGTTGACCTCATTTCACAGGCAGCAATTCGATATCCCGGTGATCGGCATCACCGGCAGCAATGGAAAAACCATAGTAAAAGAATGGCTGAACCAGATGCTGGAGGATAAATATGATATCGTGCGAAGCCCGAAAAGTTATAACTCCCAGATCGGTGTGCCGCTTAGTGTCTGGCAGATGAATGAAAGAAATGAACTGGGAATTTTTGAAGCAGGAATTTCCCGGCCCGGAGAAATGCAGAATCTTGAGAATATTATCAGGCCCACCATCGGCATATTCACCAATATCGGCGAAGCACATAGTGAAGGCTTCGAAGATATTCAACAAAAGATAGTGGAGAAGTTAAAGCTATTCCCGGGGTCAAAGTCCCTTATTTACTGCAAGGATCACAAAGAAATTGATGCAGCAGTTTTATCATGGAATAAGAATACAGATGCTGGTTCGGGAGAAATCCGACTTTTTTCCTGGGGAAAAAGAAAAGACAACGGTCTGCAGATTCTATCCGTTCAAAAAACTAATGCCGGGACTGCTGTAAAAGCCTTTTGTGATGATCATCCATTGTCATTTGATATTCCGTTTACAGACGAGGCTTCGGTTGAAAATGCCTTTACCTGTATTTGTACCCTGATTCATCTCGGGATCCCCGGAGATTCGATCCAGGAAAGATTGCAGCGCCTGTCTCCCATCGCCATGCGCCTCGAACTAAAAGAAGGCATCAATCATTGTTCGGTTATTAATGACAGTTATAGCGCGGATATGAGTTCACTTAAAATTGCTTTGGATTTTCTTTCACAGCAAAAGCAGCATACCAGGCATACCGTTATTTTGTCCGATATACTGGAAAGTGGAAAAGGAGAAAAAAGATTATACAAAGAAGTAGCCCGGCTGCTTCGGCAGAAGAAGATCAACCGCCTGATTGCTATAGGCGAAAAGATCTCTGTCTACCGGGAAGCATTTGAGCCACCTTTCCCCGAAGAAACTTTATTCTATTCTTCAATTGAGAATTTTCTTCAGGATTTCAGGCAGATTCGATTCTCTGACGAAACCATTTTGATCAAAGGGGCAAGAGTATTTCAGTTTGAAAAAATAGACCGGCTGCTTTCGGAACAGGCTCACCAAACCGTTTTGGAGATCAGCCTCGATGCAATGGCGCATAATCTGAAACAATATCATTTTTTATTGAAACCATCTGTCAGACTGATGGCCATGGTAAAGGCATTTGCCTATGGCGCGGGAAGTTATGAAATAGCCAGGCTTTTGCAGTTTCATAAACTGGATTATCTCGGCGTAGCTTACGTTGACGAAGGTGTCGAGTTGCGCAAAGCAGGCATTACTATGCCCATTATGGTGATGAATACAGAAGAAGATAGTCTGGATGCTTTGGTTCAACACAACCTGGAGCCGGTTATTTATTCTTTTCGGGTATTGAGATATGTGGATAGTTTTCTTAAGCAGCAGGGTCTGCGTGAAATCCCGGTTCATATCGAAATTGAAACCGGCATGAACAGGCTTGGATTTTCGGTAAAAGAAATTCCGGAATTAGTGAATCAGCTGACTTCATCTTCATTTAAAATACAAAGTATTTTTAGCCATCTCGCAGCCAGTGAGGAAGAACAGCAGGATGCTTTTACCCGTCATCAGGCTGATTTGTTTTTGCAGGCTGCTGCAGAAGTACAGTCTGCCTTCCATTATCCTATTCTCAAACATATTGCAAATTCGGCCGCGATCATCCGTCATCCCCAATTGCAATTGGATATGGTCAGACTGGGCATTGGGTTATACGGCGTCGACAGCGCTTCCTCCCAGCGGCTGGAATTAAAACAGGTGGCCACACTTAAATCAACAATCGCGCAAATTAAAAAGCTTGAAGAGAATGAAACTGTGGGATATAACAGAACCGGTATAGCCGCAGGCCCCCTTACAATAGCGACTATACGTATAGGTTATGCTGACGGATATCCGCGAAGCCTGGGAAATGGCGCAGGGAAAATGTGGCTGAAAGGCCGCCTGGTCCCAACCATCGGAAGTATATGCATGGATATGACGATGATTGATATCACGGCGGTACCCGAGGTTACGGAAGGAGATGAGATCCTCATTTTCGGAAAAGAATTGCCTGTTCAGCAATTAGCGCACTGGGCGCAGACGATTCCCTATGAAATTTTAACAGGAGTTTCTCAAAGAGTAAAAAGAATTTATTTTGAAGGAGAATAAAAAGGCTTTGTATTCGAAACAACCTGATGAATTGCGCCGATGGAATCGTGATCATCTGCACAATTCTGTGTTATCTTTTCAAATTCGGATTTGCGTTGTACAGTTATTTTTCTTGATTATTATGATCTGCACCGATGGTCAGACCATTGTAAAAAAAATAGCTTGTTGAGTAACATCTGAATATGGAATTATAAGCAGCGAAAAAATCATAAATCAAGTATATTTGCCCCTTAAATAAAATCGAATATTGTGAAGGCTAGACATGTTTTTTTGATTGTGTTACTTGTTATTGCGGCAGATCAGGCATTGAAAATCTGGGTTAAGACGCATATGCCGCTTAGTCATTCGTGGGATGCTTACTATCATATGCCCGTTTCTCCCTACGATAATGGCATCAAAGTACTGGGCAATAAATTCCAAATCTATTTTGTCGAAAATGAAGGAATGGCCTGGGGATGGAAATTTGGAGGAACATTCGGGAAAATGGCTCTCACTCTTTTTCGTCTGGCTGCTGTGCTCTTCGGTATATTTTATCTCCGCAGCATCATCGAAAAAAAATATCACAAAGGATTTATTGCGTGTGCTGCGTTAATTTTTGCCGGCGCTCTTGGCAACCTGATCGACAGTATGTTTTATGGATTGATTTTTGAAGAAAGCACATTCGATCACGTGGCTAAAATATTTCCTGCACATGGATATACAAGTTTTTTGCATGGGCGTGTAGTCGACATGTTGTATTTCCCTCTCATCCGGACCCATTATCCTCAATGGATTCCAGTGATGGGTGGAGATGAATTTGAATTTTTCAGCCCCGTATTTAATATTGCTGATGCTTCAATATCAGTCGGAGTCATTTCCATTATTCTTTTTCAAAAGAAATTTTTCAAAAAACCACCTTCCGATGAACCCATCACTGTTGAAACGAATTCTGCGGTTGATGATAAGGTGCAGGTATTGTGATTCTTTTCAAACAAGCATTTTTTTTCTCGTAATTATCACAGATCAGTGCTCGTAAATGCACGGAAAAGGCATCGTGTTTTTTCCCACCTTAATCGTTTTCCCGCATGCTTTCTGGTATAACTATTGATTATATTTAGCATACTATTGCTAAATCCGATACCCGATGAAAAGATGCCTACTGATCATTTCATTACTTCTATTCTTGTCAAAAATTGACTTTTCCCAGATAGTCACTTTTAATGGACAGTCGTTTAAGATTGATACATTATATCCGCTTTACGATATTCCTTCGCATAATAAGGGATTGAGTTTTCCCTGGGAGTTAACCTATGGCCCTGACGATTCTCTGTGGGTAACCGAAGCGCATCGCTACAGAATCTGGAAAATTCATCCTGGAAATAAAGGCAACAGGGTATTACTGGATCTGAACGGCCTCACAACATTCAATTACTATGATCCTCCTAATGGTTATCCCGCACCACAGGGTGGATTGATGGGATTGGCCATTCATCCCTTGCTATTATCGGGTAAGCCTTATGTTTATACAGCGCTGGTGTATGATGTGTATCCAACAACCGGCGCGCCGAATAACAGCAGTTGCGCAGGAAGCGGTTCAATAACCAACCAACCCTGCTATTACAAAACAAAAATTTTGAGATATACGTACGACATAGTCAATCATACACTGGGTTCTCCTGTAATTGTAATGGATGATCTTCCTGGCAGCAATGACCATAATTCAGGTCGAATGAAGATCAGCCCGGTTCCGGAAAGTGATGGGAATTATTATTTGTATTATACCATCGGCGATCAGGGTGCGGGGCAGTTTAATAATGGTTACAGGACAAACAACGCCCAGAATTCGGATATATATGAGGGTAAGATCCTGCGTTTAAACACAGAACCCGATGCTGACATCGATGACGGCGCGTATGATCAATGGATACCCAATGACAATCCCTTTCACAATTCAAGTACCGGAAAAGTTAATGCCGTATATTCTTTTGGACACAGGAACAGCCAGGGATTGGTATGGGCAAATGTGAGCGGTAATTGGATATTGTATAATTCAGAACATGGTGATAAGACGGACGATGAAGTGAATATCATTCAAGCTGGAAACAATTATGGTTGGCCCAAAGTTGCAGGTATGTGTGATAATAATTACAATGATACTGATGCCAACCCTAACAATGATAGATTGGCTAACCAGATCATCCATAATGAAACAGATTTTTGCACAGCAAATAATGTGGTAGAACCAATTTTTTCTTTTTTTAATGTTGGGGGTCCTTCAGTTCCTTCCAGCTCAGCAAGCAACTATACCTGGCCGACAATTGCGCCATCAAGCATAGATTATTACGATCAGATGTATATTCCCGGATGGAAAAATTCACTCCTGGTCACTTCACTAAAGCTGGGCATGTATCGGCTCAAATTGAAAGCTGCAGGAGATGGTATCGACAGTTCAAGTACTCCGCAAATCATTGATACGATTCCTTATTTGCATGATTACCGCATAAGAGATATTGCCATTGCCCCGACTGGCGACACTATTTTTTTAGCGATCGACAGCAGTGGCTCTACATCGGGACCTACCGGTGGCTTCACAGGTACACAGACACCGACAAAAACACCGGGACATATTCTCCGGATGATTTATATGACAATTCTTCCCTATGAAAGCAACTATGTTCCGACGAAAGCAGTCAACAATCGCGATGCTACACTGGTGTATCCGAATCCTGCTTCAAAACTCCTGCATGTGCTTACAAAATCCGGATTGCATAAACCATTTGTTGCGCAAATGTTTGATATTTCCGGCAGACTGGTTTTAGAACAAACCACGGATCAGGATAATTTTACCATCGATGTATCCAATCTGAGAGCAGGAATATATGTGTTGAGATTGTATAATGGTTATGATGTCAATATCACTACAGAAAAAATAATAATACAATAGTACAAATTGAAACGAATTAAGCGAATTACACGAATTAGCCGGATTATGAGTGAGCTCTGCATCTTTTTGCAGCCAGACAACCTTTATTTATTTCCTGCGTCAGGAATTCGTGTAATCAATCCGTGTTTCCAACCATTTTGCTCGGATCGACCCACTCGTCAAATTGTTCAGGTGTAACGTAACCTAATTTCACCGCCATTTCTTTCAATGTTGTATTTTCCTTATGTGCTTTCTGCGCGATTTCCGCTGCTTTATAATATCCGATTTTTGTATTCAATGCAGTGACAAGCATCAATGAATTTTCTACATGTTTTTTTATGTTTGCTTCGATAGGTTTGATTCCCACGGCACATTTATCATTGAAACTGACACAACCCTCGCCTATCAACCGGGCGCTGTGCAGGAAATTATAAATCATCATGGGCTTGAAGACATTGAGTTCAAAATGTCCTGTAGCGCCACCGATATTGATGGCAACATCATTTCCCAAAACCTGTGCTGCGATCATGGTCAATGCTTCGCATTGTGTTGGATTTACTTTTCCGGGCATGATTGAAGAACCGGGTTCATTGTCAGGAATAAAAATTTCCCCGATACCACTGCGCGGCCCCGAAGACAGCATCCGGATATCGTTGGCAATTTTCATCAGGCTCACTGCCACAGTTTTTAATGCGCCATGGGATTCCACAATCGCATCATGTGCGGCAAGCGATTCAAATTTATTTTGTGCAGTGACAAAAGGCAGGCCTGTCAGTTTCGCAATTTGCTTAGCCACATTTTCAGCATATCCGGGAGGCGTATTGATACCAGTCCCCACGGCAGTACCGCCGAGAGCCAGTTCGGAAAGATGAGCCAGTGTATTTTTAACTGCTTTCAGTCCATGATCTAACTGTGACATATAACCGCTGAATTCCTGTCCTACGGTAAGTGGAGTAGCATCCATAAAATGAGTCCGACCGATTTTCACCACATGCATAAACTCCCTGCTCTTCGAGGATAACGTATTTCTCAGTTTTTCAATGCCGGGTATAGTAAGCTCGACAAGAATCTTATACGCGGCGATATGCATGGCCGTTGGAAAAGTATCGTTTGAGGACTGCGATTTATTTACATCATCATTGGGGTGAAGTACTTTTTCTTTGTCTGTCAGCTTGCCTCCTTTGAGAACATGGCCGCGGTTGGCGATTACTTCATTCACATTCATATTGCTTTGTGTGCCGCTGCCGGTTTGCCAGACTACCAGCGGAAAATAAGCATCGAGACTGCCTTCCAGAATTTCATCGCATACCTGCCCAATCAGCTCTGCTTTTTCTTTGGATAATACGCCGGCATCCACATTGGTCAGCGCCGCTGCTTTCTTCAGGTAAGCAAATGCCCTGATGATTTCCTTTGGCATTTTATTGATATCCTGTGCAATTTTGAAATTATCAATGCTGCGTTGGGTTTGCGCCCCGTAATACACATCGGCAGGCACTTTCACTTCACCCAGGGTATCTTTTTCAATCCGGTATTCCATATTTAATTTTTGTCTTGTTTAAAGTCAATCTGCAGGTCTTGAAAGCAGACGCAAAATTACGATATACGATTTATGAAATATTTTTTTTCGATTGAGCATCAAGGATATGACCAGTTCTTCGAAACGAACTCTGCTTATTCCCAAAATTGGATTAATCTATTTCTCTTGCAAAATTAATTTTTCAATCCGGCGTTTTGTTAATAGGATGCTTAGTTTGGAACATTAATTGCTATTGTTTAATTGCTAATCCTGATCCAACAAAACTACCCTGATCTATGGAAATGCCAGTACTGCAGGGGCTTTCAGAGAGCCCTGATAAAAAAATTTTATTTTTTGGTGACGGCCTTGACGAATACACGGGCACGTGGGATACACCTCAGGTAGTGCATCTCCTCAAAAGAATGATGTTTGGTGCCACTGTGGAAGACATCAATTATTTCAAATCTCTCACCATGTCGCAGGCCGTGGATGAATTGCTCAGTCCAACACCTGCTCCTGTTTCAGTTCCTCTCAACAATTACAGTTCCGGCGGATATACTGATCCCACCGGAGTGGCTCCATGGTCGACCTGGATTAATACCGGCATCGATTACCAGGATGATGATATGAATTCCAAGCGTGTGGATTCCATGAGATGCTGGTGGATGGGACAGATATTAAACCAGAGCAGAAGCATCCACGAAAAAATGACCCTCTTCTGGCACAACCATTTTGCAACGGATGCGGGTGCGCATATCAGTGATATTCCTGCTGCATTATGGTACAATCAATATCTCACCCTGCGCACAAATGCACTTGGCAATTTCAGGCAAATGGTGAAAGCCATTACGCTTGATCCTGCGATGCTGATTTTTTTGAATGGAAATACCAATAAGAAAACAGCTCCCAATGAAAACTACGGGCGTGAGTTACAGGAATTATATACCGTTGGAAAAGGCCCCGGATCCCAATACACAGAAGATGATGTGCGTGCTGCGGCCCGCGTGTTGACCGGACATACAGTAGATACTAATTTTCTTTATACTTTCAGTCCTGCTGACCACGACGATCAGAATAAATCTTTCTCTAATTTTTATGGAGGGACAATTATTACCGGCCGGTCCGGGCCAACCGGGGTGAATGAATTGGATGATATGCTGACCATGATATTTGCTACTGCTGAATCATCCAAATTCATCTGTCGCGAATTATATAATTTCTTTATTTACTATAAAATTGATGATACGATTGAAGCCAATATCATCACTCCATTGGCCCAGATATTTCAAAGCAGTGGCTATGATATCACAGCTGTTTTGTCTGCGCTTTTCAAAAGCGAACATTTTTTCAACCTGGTGTATTCGAGTGCCTGTATCATTAAAAGCCCGCTTGATTTTTTAATCGGACTGACCCGGGAATATGAAGTGAAACTGCCCGATCCTACGGATATGCCATCCAGTTATACTGTGTGGGAAATGCTCTTGCAAAGAGCGACGACTTTGCAACAGCAGATATTAGGCATTCCCCTGGTAGCCGGATGGTTTGCATATTATGAAGCCCCGGCCTATCACGAATTATGGATCAATTCCGTCACCTATCCTGAACGCAATGCATATACAGATCAGATGATCAGTACGGGTGATATGATGAGTTCGGTTACCATGATTATTGATCCGCTGGCTTTTGCACAAAAATTATCCAATCCGGGAGACCCCAATGCCCTCATCAGCGATTCGCTGGATATTTTGTACAGAGTTCCATTATCTGACGATTCAAAAACGTATCTCAAACAATCCATATTACTCAGTGGACAAACCACGGATTATTATTGGACTCAGGCCTGGACAAATTATATCAATAATCCATTGGACATGATTGCGAAAGAAACCGTGCTTACGCGATTGCAGGCTTTGTATAAATACCTGATGAATCTGCCCGAATACCATTTGTCTTAATCAACAATTGTCGAACCTATGGAAAGAAGAAAATTTTTGAAGAACCTGATACCCGCCACAGCAGTTTTTCCATCACTGCTAAATGGGTTCACCATAAAAGCATATGGAGCGACGGGGTTTTTTGAAGCCCTCGCCAGCGGCGCTGCTGATAACGATCACGTGCTGGTGCTGATACAATTGTCGGGCGGTAATGACGGACTCAATACTTTTATCCCGGTTGAAAAATACAGCGATTACAATAACCTGCGTACCAATATTGCCATACCGGAAGGCAGCATACTTTCCCTGAACGGATATGAGAAATCAGGTCTTCATCCGGCCATGACCGGTATGCAGGGATTGTATGACCAGGAAAAACTGGCGATTCTTTATTCCGTCGGCTATCCATCACCGAATGAATCACATTTTCGCTCAACAGATATTTGGCTAACGGGCGCTGATGCAGATCAATATTTATCGACAGGATGGACAGGAAGATTTTTAAGTGAAACTTATTCTAACTATCCTATCGGTTATCCCAATGCAACGATGCCTGATCCATTGGCAATACAAATAGGTTCCATATTGTCGCCTGTGTTTATGGGCCCGGGCGGATTTACGGCGATGGCCGTACCAACAGATACAGATTTTTATAACCTCATCAATGGCATCACTGATCCGGCTCCCAACACGCCCATGGGCACGGAACTGACCTACCTCCGTACGATTGCCAGGCAGACCAACAGGTATGCAGATGTGATTGTTGCTGCAGCAAATAAAGTGACAAATCAAAGCGCTTATCCGGCAAACAATGATTTGGCAGCTCAATTGAAAACAGTTGCCAGGCTGGTAGCGGGTGGGTTAAAAACAAAAGTGTATATGGTGGGTATGGGTGGATTTGATACGCACGGCGGTCAGGTTCAGGTGGGAAACACAATTACCGGTACCCATAGCAATTTATTAAAACAACTTTCGGACGCGATCACCGCATTTCAACAGGACCTTGTTTATCTCGGTGTAAGCAAGCGCGTGATCGGAATGACTTTTTCAGAATTTGGAAGACGTATCAGATCGAATGGAAGCGCTGGCACTGATCACGGTGCTGCACAACCGGTATTTGTATTTGGAGATTATGTTAAAGGGAGTGTATTGGGAAATCCCCCCGATCTGCCTTCCTCACTTACCGTAGAAGACAGTCTGCCGATGCAATATGATTTCCGTTCCGTGTATGCTACTATTCTGAGAGACTGGTTCTGTGTTGATCCCAATGATATCACAACCATGTTGTTCAAAAATTATCAATACCTGCCGTTCATGCAGGCATCGGCATGTAATGTGGAGGACCTGCACGCGTTGGGAAATAACCTGATCAGCAATTATCCCAACCCCTTTGATGAATCCACGACCATCACTTTTGTAACAAGCGGGGGTCATACTTTGGTTCAGATATTTGATACCACGGGTAGGGTAATTGGAATCCTGGTCGATCAGGAATATGATACGCCTGGAACATATACGATCAATTTTGATGCGGGCCAACTGGCCGCGGGCGTGTACTATGCGCGTTTGCAGAACGGTTCGGCGCAGCAGGTAAGAACCATGTTAAAGATGGGGCACTAATCCTAATCCATGAAGTATAACCGGCATATTCAATTTTTTCTGAGGACAATAACGGTAACGACTATCCTTTTTATTACCTATGCTGCGCATGCCCAAAAGGACAGTATCACATATAACTCCACCTGTGCCAATTATAAGATCCAATTCAATTCGACCCTTTTTGATTCCATTCAATTCCCGGATGCGGTAATCTGGAATTTTGGTGATCCTGCTTCGGGCTTTTACAATCATGCGATGACGCAATTCCCCACACATGCTTTTTCAAGTCCGGGCACTTATCTTGTAACGCTTACTGTAGTGACAGGCGGGGACTCAGTAAAACTGCAGGATAATATCCAGGTCATCACACCGGTCAATTATAATTTCGGGCCTGATATTTATTTATGCGCGAATGGAGACACTACACTCACTGCCCCCAATGTTCCCGGAGCAACTTATGAATGGAATGATGACAGTTTAA
>DATJWE010000235.1:0-2378 GCA_035501475.1 Puia sp.
GAATTAACCAATGATGTGCTTTATGAATGAGTTCCTGTGGAATGAATTCGATCAGTTGCTTCTCGGCAGCTAATGGAGTTTTTGCGTTCACTGTCAGCCCTATTCTTGCAGATACTCTGAATACATGAGTATCCA
This sequence comes from Puia sp., assembly GCA_035501475.1. Lineage (GTDB taxonomy): Bacteria > Bacteroidota > Bacteroidia > Chitinophagales > Chitinophagaceae > Puia. The sequence continues at coordinate 136 of DATJWE010000235.1, forward strand.
CTGCCATATTAGGTTGGTTATCGATGACTGAGGTTATGACATTGGCTGTTTTTCTCCCAACTCCGGGTAATAGCATTAATTCATCTACTGTCAGAGGCACTTTTCCATGAAAGTCTTTGACCAGCATATTTGCCATGCCAATAAGGTGTTTAGTCTTATTATTGGGATAAGAAATGCTTTTTATCAGGGGAAAAAGCTCGTCAAAGCTGGCTTTTGATAAAGCACCGGGGTCGGGGTATTTCTCAAAAATCGAGGGTGTGGTCATATTGACCCGCTTGTCGGTGCATTGAGCAGACAATATAACTGAAACAAGAAGCTGATACGGAGAGTCATAGATCAACTCCGTTTCTGCATCAGGGGAATGTTTCTGGAAATAATCAACTACGAATTGAAAGCGTTCTTTCCTGGTCATTTTGATAATCAAAGACCACGAATTTACGGGAATCAATATCCGAAAGAAAATCAGCTATGCTGAATCGATTCAACAGCTGTTTCCCTGGCATAGTTAAGTACATTCAGAATAACTTCCATGCGAGGCGCTACCACCACCTTTTCGAGTTGATTTACAGATAATTGGAGCTCTTGCATTTTTTCCCGAAGCGTCCAGTCTTCTTTTAACGCTGCTTCAATAGCAGCTGTTAATTCGGGGGAAGACTCTTTGTACAAATACAGTAAAAGATCCTCCGGTGTAAAGAGTGTCATAGGCGAAACCATTTAATGTCCTAATTTTCCGAAGCAGTAAAAATGAAACGTCCGATATATAAACGCCTTTCGGCCGGTCTTATTGTCCTTTCACTTAAATAAAAGGCAATATTTTCCTTATTTTAAAGGGACTTGCAGAGGTAGAATTATGGGCAGATCACTTTTCAGAGACCAGGAAAACGTCCTCATTATCTCTTTTCATGTAATATTTTTCCCGGGCGTATTTTTCAAGGGTAGCGGGATCGGATTTTAGCTGCTCCAGCTCATGTTTGGTCGCAGCTATCTGTTCTTCAAAATATTTCTTACTCAATTCAAGTTTTTTTAGTTCCTTCTGATGTCTGAAATGAGTAGTAATAAAGTCGCGATCATCTATGAATAATATCCATATGGTAAAACAAGCTGCTGTTAAGAAGTACTTATTTTTCAGCCAGGATGGAATATTCTTAATCAATTGCATGGTTTCAGTGATTGATGGTTAGATGGTTGAATTGTTTGATGGCTGATATTAAAACAATCTAACAATCGAACCATCCAGCCATCTGACTATTCATATCTCATTTCCCAAATTTAATTTTTCCTTTTGGATAAACAGCATTTTTGCCCAGGATTTCTTCAATCCGGATGAGCTGATTGTATTTGGCGATCCTGTCAGTCCGGCTGGCGGAACCTGTTTTGATTTGACCGCAATTCAAACCGACAGCCAGATCTGCAATCGTAGTATCTTCAGTCTCCCCGCTTCGATGGCTCATGATGGTATTATACCCATTGTGCTGCGCCAATGTCACTGCATTCATCGTTTCTGTAATTGTCCCGATCTGATTTACTTTTACCAGTAAAGCATTGCCCACTCCGGTATCAATTCCTTTTTGTAACCTTTCTACATTTGTTACGAAGAGGTCATCACCGACAAGCTGAATTTTTTTGCCAAGTGTATCGGTCAATAATTTCCATCCCTTCCAGTCGTCTTCCGCCATGCCGTCCTCAATTGAAACGATCGGATAATTTTTCACCCAGTTCACCCAGTAATCTACCATCTTTTCAGCCGATAATTTCCTGCCATCGGATTTATGGAAATGGTATTGTTTTTTTGCGCTGTCATATAATTCACTAATTGCCGGATCCAATGCAATAGCAACCTGCGTCCCGGCTTTGAATCCCGCAGCACTGATAGCAGTCATCACCGTGTCGATCGCTTCTTCATTGCTTTGGATATCCGGAGCAAAACCACCTTCATCGCCCACATTGGTTGAATATCCTTTTTTCTTCAACACATTTTTCAATGCATGAAAAACTTCCACGCCCCAGCGTAATCCTTCACTAAAAGAACTGGCACCAATTGGCATTACCATAAATTCCTGGAAGTCGATTTTATTGTCTGCATGAGCGCCTCCATTCAGGATATTCATCATAGGAATGGGCACTGTTTTGGCATTCGTTCCACCGAAATAACGGAATAATGGTAAGCCTGCTTCCTGGGCTGCAGCTTTTGCAGCAGCCATACTAACAGCAAGCATCGCATTGGCCCCCAATTTGGATTTGTT
>DATJWE010000236.1:0-12302 GCA_035501475.1 Puia sp.
TCTACATAACTATACCATGGTGCAATATCCTTGTATCTGATTGGCCAGTCCACAGCATACCCATCACGCGCCGGTCCTTTGAAATCAAAATCACTCCAGCGCTGGGTCTGCCTGGCCCAGAGTAATGATTTTCCGCCAACCTGGTAGCCGCGGATCCAATCGAATGGTTTTTCCTGTACGTATGGATGCTCATTATCTTTCACAAAAAAATGCGCCGCATCTTCCCTGAATGCATAACAGCGACTCACTATGGGGTTGGCATCGGTTACGGATTGTGGCAACTGTCCGCGGTGTTCAAATTCCCATGGGTTCATGTTGGATGTTGGATAATCTTTCAAATGCACAACATCTCTTCCTCTTTCCAGTACCAGGGTCTTTAAACCTTTTTCTGTCAATTCTTTTGCAGCCCATCCGCCACTGATTCCTGAACCAATCACGATGGCATCGAAGGAACGATTTTTAATTGAATTATCCTGATCACCCATAATGCGAATAAATTATTTATACGGATTTTACCGGAACACAGCCCTGGAAACGTCCTGGTATCATTTTGTAGTTTGCGATTTTGGTCATATAGAACTGAGATGTCGTATAGGCCTGCACAGTCAGTCTTTTCACGGCATTATAAAAGAATAGAAGATCATCCGTTCCGGGATTCTGCCCATCCAGTGCAGCAACAATTTCATTGCGCTGTGACTCGTCACAGTCAGCAAAGAGTTTCCCGGATTTTTGATTGACTCGTTTTTCAAATGCCTTCAATCCATTCATGAATTTTTGCTGGTCTTCTTTTTTATAACAATCATCCACCATCTTCAAGACAAAAAGATGGGCCGAAAGATCCTTTGCTCCAGGAGTGTCGGTCGAAGGAATAATTGTTTCTGCAAGGGCTGCCAGTAATTTCTCTTCATCGCCATTTACGGGAATATTCTTCAATGCGATGGATGCTTTGCCCTCTTCGTGCAGACAGGAGGGAAACAAGGCAGCGCCTGCCGAAAAAACCAATACATTCCTGATTACGGTGCGCCGGTTCATCTGTGGTGGTTGTTGATATGAACAATTTCGGTACAAGATATTGATTTTTCATCATACCTGTTTTGCCGACGGGATATATTATTATAAAAATCTGATTAGTAAAAGATAAAAAAAATAGCGGTTGATTGAGGTGAACATTTTCTAAAATTGTAACTTTTCATAAATCTTTTGTTATGCCGAAAACGGCTTCTTTCCCGATCCTTATTTTTGCTGTCCTGGTCGGTTTATTTTTTTCCTTTGCTCGCCCTGATGGGGATCACAAAACTTTGGCAATTGGATCTGCGGCTCCTGATTTTAACCTGACCGGTGTGGATGGAAAGATGTATTCGCTGGCTTCTTTCAAGCAGGCCAATATTCTGGTCGTTGTTTTCACCTGCAATCATTGCCCTACAGCTCAAGCCTATGAAAACAGATTGATTGCACTAACGAATGATTATAAAAGCAAGGGAGTGGCCGTGGTTGCCATTATGCCCAATGATCCTAAAGCCATCCGGCTGGATGAATTGGGGTATACTGATCTGAGCGATTCGTACGAAGAAATGATAATCCGGGCAAATGAAAAACATTTCAATTTCCCATACCTCTATGACGGCGCGACTCAATCAGTTGCTCATGCTTATGGGCCCGTTGCCACGCCCCATGTTTTTATTTTTGACAGCCAGAGAAAATTGCGTTACCAGGGACGCATAGACGATGTGGAAAAACCGACCAAAACTCCGCATGTTTCAGATACGCGCAATGCGATAGAAGCGCTGCTTAATAATAAAGAAGTGCCTGTGCAGACTACTAAGGTTTTCGGATGCTCAATCAAATGGGCGGAAAAAGGAAACTGGATTGAAAAAGCAAAAGATGAATGGGCTAAGGAGCCCGTGCAGCTGGACACTATTGACGAGGCCTCTCTGAAGGCATTGGTCAAAAATAATTCTGATAAATTACGATTGATTAATGTGTGGGCTACCTGGTGCGGGCCCTGTGTAACCGAATATTCTGAATTCATTACCATGAACCGGATGTATAGACGAAGAGATTTTGAATTCATCAGTATCAGCGCCGATGATCCGTCAAAAAAAGATAAGGCCTTACAATTCCTGCAAAAACAGCAATCTTCTGTTTCTAATTATATTTTCAATACTGATGATAAATACAAATTGATCGATGCGGTAGATACTGCCTGGGAAGGCGCTTTGCCCTACACTTTATTGGTTGAACCAGGTGGAAAAATTGTGTACGCCAAACAGGGACCGATTGATCCCGCAGAATTAAAGAAAAAGATTGTGGACGATCCGCTGATCGGGAGATATTATTGACAGGCAAAGAATATATCAATATTGATACGTTAGACGCAAGACATCCGATATCGAAATTCCCGAAAACTTCAAACATGAGAAATATAAGTATTTGTATTTGCGTAATTGCAATTCCCATTATTTGCAGATCACAGCAAACTGATACAACCTATTATTCTGCAGTTATAAAAAGTAAAGTAGTTGGCGGACAAAAAGTATGGAAAGACAAATCAAACGAATTCCATATCACATTTTCTTATAACGACCGGGGCCGGGGCGACAGTACGGAAACTACTATCCAAATGAATGGGGATGGCCTTACAACATCCCTCCAAACTTCAGGCATAGATTATTATAAAAATGCGTACACGGAGCAATTCAGGCTGGTTGGGGATTCAGCCATCTGGCAAATTAATGCCGAGCGGAAATCAGCGAAATTCAACAATCAGGTTTATGGTGCCAATTCCGGAGGGCCCGCTACTATAGCACTATCTGTAAATTGGATATTAAAACAATCAGGGAAAAAAGCCGCAATTCTACCACTGGGGTATATGCACATTGCCGATCCAATAGTCAAATCAATTTCGTTGAATGGGAAAGAGATGTCGCTGCGTTTGTTATCCGTTTATCTCGATCCATCTCCAACCCCAAATTATATGTGGATGACGGGAGATATGCAGTTTTTCGCCGCTGTCTCACCTTGGTTCACCATAATAAAAAAAGGTTTTGAAGCCTGGACAGATTCTTTATATACCCTGCAGGAAATTGCAAGCGCGGATTATTATAGTCAGCAATTAAAGGATAATTCCAGGTATTTACCATATCATTTGTGGTTAACTCATGCAAATGTATTTGCATCGGCAGAAGCGATTGTTCAAAAAAATATGACGATTGAATTGAAGGATGGTAAAATATCGGCCATTTACCCTGATTCGAAAACCGTACCATTGTCTGATTCGGTAATAGACTGTTCGGGGAAATTTATTATGCCTGGTCTGTGGGATATGCATAGTCATTATGCGAAAGAGGATGGCATAATGTACCTGGCCGGCGGTGTGACACATGTCAGGGATATGGGGAATGATAAAATATTGCTTACCTGGAAGCAGCAAATAAGTTCTAATTCCCTTTTGGGGCCGGATATCAGCTATATTTCAGGATTCATAGATAAGGAAGATCCATTCCAGGCGCCCACGGGTGCAATTATTAAATCACTTGATGAAGGGTTAAATGCTATAGATAATTATCACAAGCTTGGTTATGCGCAAATAAAACTATACAGTGCCATAAAGCCTGACTGGGTAAAACCCTTGGCGGATCATGCTCACTCCCTGAACATGCGGGTATGCGGACATATTCCGGCTTTTATGACGGCAGAACAGGCGATAGACGATGGGTATGATGAAATCACACATATGAACTTCATTTTTCTCAATTTCATGGGCGATAGCATTGATACCCGAACACCCAGGAGATTCAGTAAGGTTGGCGAAGAAGGAGGCAAACTTAATTTGCAAAGTGCCGAAGTACAACGTTTCATCACGCTAATGAAAAGCAGACATATTTCGCTTGATGCAACCATGAATGTGTGGCAGGGAATGTTTGAGGAATTCAATGGAGATACACTGGGCTTTCTAAAGCCTGTTTCTGCCTGGCTTCCGGATTCATGGGTACCCTACTTGACGGTAAAATCCCAGTATGGCAGCAACGATCAAAAACAGCCTTATAAATCTGCATTTTCTAACATGCTAAAAATGCTGAAATTATTATATGACAATGGCATTCTGCTGGTAGCTGGTACAGACGGGGGAGATGCAAATGCCTTGCATCATGAGTTCGAGCTTTATGTCAGGGCAGGAATACCGCCCGCGAAAGTTATTCAAATTGCAACATATAACGCAGCACTTGATTGTGGTTTGCAAAATATATATGGACAAATACTTCCGGGGAGAATAGCCGACCTGATCATCATAGATGGCAATCCCTCCGAACGTATAAGTGATATACGTCTCATCAGGACAGTTATAAAAAATGGCAGGGTTTACCAACCCAAACAGCTTTTGCAATCTCAGGGATGGAAATACTATTATTGAGATAGAATGGGTAGCTTTTCTATCTTAGTGACTGAGCCTTCACTGATTGTTCCGAAAACATCTGAAATTGCGATGCCATGCTGTTTGTATTACTACTGATTGCTCAAAACTTCATATATCATCTGCTATGGTAATCATCCAATCGTATGCGATTGCGGTTGTCATGTGTATTGTAACCATGATCTGCTGGGGATCCTGGGCAAATACCATGAAGCTGACCCGAAAGGGATGGCCCTTTCAATTGTATTATTGGGACTACTCGTTAGGACTGATTCTTTTTTCTCTCATTCTTGCTTTTACATTGGGATCCACCGGCACAGCAGGCCGTTCATTCGTTCAGGATTTGGGACAGGCCGATACTAAATATCTTGGATATGCGCTTTTGTCCGGAGTGCTTTTTAACCTGGCGAATATATTGCTCGTGGTAGTCATTGATATGGCCGGGATGGCGATTGCATTCCCCATAGGAATTGGCCTGGCCCTTGTTATCGGAGTGATTTCGGGATATATTGCGCGTCCGGTGGGTAATGCCTGGCTGATTTTTATCGGACTTATTGCTGTGGTGATCGCCATTATTATGGATGGAATTGCTTATGGCAAAATCCCTTCGGAAGAAAAAAAATCAGCAACCAGGGGCATTGTGATTTCTATTCTAACGGGTATCCTCATGGGTTTTTTTTATCCGGTATTGGTAGCTTCGATGATTACTAATTTACCCGGACCGGAAACAGGCAGGCTTACTCCTTATTCGGCTATCGTAATATTTTCTATTGGTGTTTTTCTTTCCTCATTCATCTGGAATTATTATTTCATGCGCAGGCCGCTAAATGGCTCAATGGTTTCTTTTGCAGATTATTTTAATAACGGATCAACCAAGGATCATATCGTTGGCATATTCGGCGGACTGATATGGTGCCTCGGTTTTTCTCTCATGACGCTGGCAGGTGGTAAAGCAGGTCCGGCTATTTCCTACGGGCTGGGACAGGGAGCAACCCTTGTAGCAGCGATCTGGGGTGTATTCGTATGGAAGGAATTTCAGAAAGCTCCCCGCTCAGTGAATAAGTTGCTTGTGGCCATGTTTTTTTTCTATTTGCTCGGCCTTTCCCTGCTGATTATCGCCAGACTCAATTAGCTATCGGTATTGTATAAACGGAGTTTAGGTCAGCAATGCAACAGGTCATTTATTTTTTTTTCTTTTGACTTCGAACGCAAGCAATACGTTTCCCGAGGCCTGGCCAAACATTCCATATCCCGAATTCACAAATAACATACCATCAGATGCCACAGGCGCGGGGCCATCAATTGAGCCTCCCTTGCCTTTTATTCCATTGACTGTTTCGTATTCTTTGACTGTATTGAAATCCCAGAGAATTTTTCCGTCAGCAGATGAATAAGCCCGCATATGCCCGTCTATCGTTCCTGCAAAAACGATCCCTGGAATCACTAATGGCGCTGCCGAATTAGCTACCCAACAGCCCTTTCCTTCGCAGTCGGGGGAAGGGACTTTCCACACTACTTTTCCGGTATTCAGGTCCAGAGCAAAAATCCCCGGTGCTGCTTTGACTGAAGTATCTCTCTTATCAATAGCTATAATATTATCCGCGTTTGCCGCGTAGACATATTTTCCGTCAGTAGCCATTCCCCAATGCACACCGCCGAGTGCGCCGCCTTTTCCGATTCTTGTGTGCCATAACATTTTTCCATTATCGGGTGACAAGGCATAAACAACACCAGCCTTTTGCCCGGCGACCAAAATATCTTTTTTACCTTTTCTTTTTACCAGGATTGGCGCCATTCCGAAATCAAGATCCGGACTGGGTATCTGGGGGCAATTGACAAGAACAGGACAGGCAAGATTATAGGCATCATTTGTCGTAGCCTGGAAATTCCAGATCAGTTTTCCCGTTTTTAGGTCGAGCGCCTGGATCGCATCGCTCGTGTTAGTGGTCGGAAGAGAATAATTTTCTCCTGAGCCAATGTACAAAAGCCCTCTTGATGAATCAACTGTCGGGCTGCACCATACCGGTGCGCCTGAAGGGCCATAAAAAAATTTGCCATTCCTCTTTTTTGTGGACTCATGCGCCGGTTCGGCTACCACACGATGATACCATATTTCATTTCCCGTCCTGGCATCGAGCGCGGCCACACCGCCTGAAGAAGTACAACAGGGATAGTTACCGTTTACCGTGGAAGCGGCTTCTAAAGATGAAATTGGCACGTATACTTTACCGTTATATACCGCAACCGTTCCAGTAACAGTCGCCATTTGATCATGGCCAGCCCTCTTGCTCCAAAGCTGTTTTCCTGATTTGACATCTACCGCATATACATTGGTGACATAATCCGCAAAATAGGCAGTAAGAGCATTGCCTTCACTCTTCACGACAATGCCTCCACGGACGGCTGCACTTGCATTGAAGAGCCATCCGATTTTTCCGGTTTGTTTATTGAGGGAAAGGACTTCGCCATACTGACCTCCTACAATCAGCCAATTGCCAACCACGGCAGGTTTACTTCTTATGACGGAAGCATCCGGAAACGCGAAAGCCCATTTTAACTGAAGTGAAGAAACATTCTCTGTTGTCAGGCCAGACTGCGAGGCAGTACGAAAACCTGTTCCTTCCAGGTTATTTCCCCATCCCGAATGATCGGAAGATGTTTTTTTCGGGATAGAAAATGAAGTATACGCTTCTTTAGCAAAACCGTTTACCGTAAGTGAGCCATTAGTAAGCCATTGTGCCACTGCTCTTTTTTCGTTTTCTGAAAGATTTGCGCCCTGTTGCCGCATCTTGCCACTTTCTAAAGCAGCCCAAATCGAGCGTGGGGGCATCGACGTTAGCACAGTAAAAGAAGGGGCCAGAACTGTTAGGGTTGAATCTTTATGGCAAATGGAGCAACTCGCATAAAATACTTTTTTGCCGAGATCTTTTGTTGAGTCAGTAAAGTTTGCCGATGAATTTCCTTTACTGAAAAACCTGTCAGGTTTGGCCATATTCTCCCTACCGGAACGTCCCGACATCGCCATAGCTGCAAGGACCGGAAGAAGGATCCATTGTAAAAGACGCATATATGAGGTATTTATATTACAGAAATTTTGATTGGATAAACTTGTATCGGCCGATATCAGATCCGGAAAGACAAAAATAAATAACTTTCAAAGAAGCCAAACATCCTGCGTATTATGAATGTGCTAAATGACCATCAACCAGTTCTATAATTCTGTCCGCCCGATGTGCGAAATCAGTATCATGCGTTACTGTTATGATCGTATTCCCTCTATTCCTCGAAAGATCCTGAAATATATCGAATACAATTTTTGAATTGCTGCTGTCAAGATTTCCCGTAGGTTCATCTGCCATTATAATAAGCGGATCATTGATCAGGGCCCTGGCAATGGCTACACGCTGTTGCTGACCACCGGATAATTTTCCTGAAAGTTTTCTGGCAAATGATTGCATATCCATCAGCTTTAATTTTTCCATCGCCATTTCTTCAATCTTGTTTCTTGAATATTTTCCCAGTTTTAGGGCAGGCAGCATCACATTTTCAATCGCTGTGAATTCGGGTAATAAAAAGTGGAACTGAAATACAAAACCTATATTTTCATTCCTGAATTTAGACAGCGCATTCTGGCTTTGACCTGTGACCTTAATATTATTGATCATGATGGTTCCTGCATAATCCGTATCGAGGGTGCTCAACAGGTACAATAATGTAGATTTTCCACTGCCTGATTTGCCAACCAGTGAAACAAATTCTCCTTTGTCCACTGAAAAACTGATATCACGAAGCACCTGAAAAGGCTCCGGTTCATAAAAATACTTGTTGAGGTGAATAGCATTCAGAATTTCTGACATAGATTATCCTCTTAAAATGTCTACCGGATCTATTCTTGAAGCCTTTATTGAGGGCATCAGGCCTGCAATAAAAGTGGTAATGAGTCCAAACAGGATGCCGAATACATAGTGACCGGTTCTGAATATAACCGGGAAATATTTTAGTGAAATAAAACTGTTGTTGGCGGGAAATGGTGTGCGTGACAGGGTATAGGATAAGGCAAATCCCAACAGCAATCCGGTTATGGCGCCCAGTAATCCGATGACCAATGACTGGGAGAGAAAAATCTGGATGATGTCCTGTCGGGCAAATCCCTGCGCTTTCAAGATGGCAATGTCTTTAAGTTTGCTCGCAATGGTCATGTTCATGATATTATAAATCCCAAAACCGGCCACGACGAGGAGGGTGATACTCACTACATAAGTTAGTGTATCCCTGATCAGGTTGGAAGCCATAACAGATGAGTTGGCGGTTTGCCAGTCTTCAGCCTTATAATTGTATTTCCTGGCAAATGCAAGTGCTTCTGCCGGAGACAGTTTATTATCTTTCAGTTTGATATTGATGTCCGTTATATAACTCCGGTCCTTGCCCAATAATTGCTGGACGCTTGCCAGATTGACATAGCTTTTTACATTGTCGATGGTCCCTATACCAATCTGGAAAATGCCTACCACCCTGAAGCGCATAGTGCTCCCCGTTGGAGTGGCCAGTGTCACAAGATCGCCGGTACGAACATTCAGCTTGTCGGCCAGCCCCTGGCCCATGATAATTCCATTATCTGAGGTGAGCAGGTTTTCCGTTTTGCCGTCGACCATTTTTTCTTCCAGGTTAAAAAGCCTGGATTCTTCAGAAATATTTACCCCGTCAATAAATCCGTTTAACTGTACGGGCCCGTAATTGTAAAATACCTGCGTGCTTAAGAGCGGGGAAACAGCAGCAACTAATGGATCTTTTTTCAAATCAGCAATAATCCCTTCAGCATTTTTTATGTTCAGTTGGACCTGTTTTGGTTTTGGGTGGTGCACTATGACCGACTTCATCGAATCTTTGTAGTAATCACCGGCAATTGAAACCGAAAAATCGGTCGAAACATCATTATAGATATGGATGTCGGGTGTAGCGCTCAGCATGGTGTCTTCGAGAAATTGGTTCACTCCCTGCATAAAACTGATCATCAGGATAAACATGGCGATCCCGAATGTAACACCAAGCATGGCTACTACAGACTGCTTTTTCCTTGAGAGCAAATGCGTTTTTGATATCGATAAGTTTACGGACAGCGACATGATCTATTGTTTTGAAGGAAGAATTACAACGGAAGATTCATCCAATCCTCCCGTGATTTCAACGTCATTCAGTGTACGTATCCCTGTTTTAATGCCAATGGTTTTGATTTTGCCATTTTGTTTTATCTGCACGCTGTCATCTTCACTTACTGTCGTTCGTGGAATAACAAGCGCGTTATTTTTCCTTTGGATGATGATATTGGCTTCCACCGAACTGTGGATATATGGCTGGCTGGTTGTGTCGGTAAACAATGCGTCTACCCTGAAGGTCTGGTCTACTTCATTCATCAATGGGTAAATTTTTGATACAACGGCCTTATAAATGGTGTTACCGGTTATGTCGGTTTTCAGCAATACCTCCTGGCCGGTTTGAACCCTGTCAATATCCTGCTGGTCGACAGCCAACTTGATAATGCGTTTATTCTTATCTCCCAGCAGAGCAACGGCCTCATTAGGCTTTACAACTTCTCCCTGTTCTTTAAGCAATTGATAAACCCTGCCATTGCTCTGACTCCTGATAAAATAGTTGTTCAGATCAGTTTCGGCGCCAGTTAACTGGCTCTTTGCGTTTTGAAGTGTTACCCCAAGATCATTGAGCGTCGAATAATATTTTTCCTCAGCAGATTTTTTTTGGTCCAATGAAGTCCGATAGGCAGTATAAGCATTATCGAGGTTGCTTTGCGTACCAATGTCCTGCTCCATTAGTCTTTTCAGCCGGATATAATTTAAAGAATCGTTGGCGCATCGGATCTCTGCCATTTGCATGGCCAGTTTCAAATCATTCAGCACACGCGATTTCTCAGAGAGATTGGACTGTGCATTGGCCAAATTACTTTTTGCTGCATTGAGTTTTGCAAGAGGAGCTTCATTCTCGATTATATAAATAATCTGTCCTTTGTTCACAGTATCTCCTTCTTCCACCATTTTTTTTAATACAATACCATTACTCAGTGCATACAGGTCATACTCATTGTCAGCAATGATATTGCCCGAAGCATACACTGTTTCAACAATGTTTTTTCTTTGGGGGTGGATGCTGCTTTGGTGTTTACATGATGATAGCAACAGAAATAAAAAGATGATCCGGAATTTTGTCATACGGAAATTACCAACCGAAATTAATGGATTAATGACAAAGCCTGGCAGGCAATGAGGTGAAAATTGTATTAAAAGAAAAACTCTTTCAGCTATTTATTGGATGCTTTTATTGATCGCTGATTCCATGCCTCTTAATTCTGCCAGCCCCCGCAATCTTCCTATTGCGCTGTATCCCGGGTAGCTTTTCTTTCCAAGGTCGTCAAGCATCTGGTGACCATGGTCAGGTCGCATCGGAATCGATTCCTTCCTTTTTTTCATCAGCAAAACGATCTCTTTGATTACTTCGTACATATCCACATCTCCTTCGAGGTGATTGGCTTCAAAAAAATTCCCTTCCTTGTCTCTTTTGGTGCTGCGGAGATGTAAGAAATAGATGTGTTGCCCGAGGCGCTTAATCATCCCCGGTAGATCATTGTCGGCGCGGACGCCATAAGACCCGGTGCAGAAACATAGCCCGTTGGAAGGAGACGGAGCCGCATCGAGCAGTTCCCTGGCATCCTGTTCAGTACTGACGATTCGTGGGAGACCCAGGATAGGATAGGGAGGATCGTCGGGGTGAATGGCCATTTGCAATCCTTCCTCTTCGGCAACGGGGACAACTTCCTTCAAAAAATAAAAGAGATGTTGTTTTAATTTTTTTGCATCAATACCCTCATAGGTTTTGAGAGCGGATAAAATTTGTGTTTCCGTAAAACGCTCTTCACTTCCGGGAAGACCCAATAATGCATTCCGGTACAATATTTCTTTTTCAGATTCAGTCATGCTGGCGTACCGGGCTCTGGCGTTTGCAATCTCTTCTTTTGAATAATCTTTTTCTGCTCCCGGTCTTTTCAACAAAAAAAGGTCGAAAGCAATGAAAGCTGATTTTTCAAAACGAAGGGCCCTGCTTTTATCCGGCATATCATAAGCGATATCAGTTCTCATCCAGTCCAGTATCGGCATGAAATTATAAGTAACCACTTTCAATCCGCAGCTGGCAACATTGCGGAGACTCTGCTTGTAGTTGTTTATATATGTTTTATAATTGCCGGTTTGCTTTTTGATATCTTCATGCACGGGCAGGCTTTCTATGACGGTCCATTCCATTCCCGCCGCATTTATAATTTCTTTCCTTTTTTTAATTTCTTCAATCGTCCATATTTCGCCTACGGGAATATGATGAAGTGCCGTAACTACCCCTGTACATCCTGCCTGCCTGATATCCCACAAACTGACCGGATCTGCAGGGCCGAACCATCGCATGGTTTGCTCCATCCACATGTTGCTTTTTTTTACTAAGCTATGTTTTTTTTAGTTGACAGTTATCAGTTGACAGTTGACAATCTGCGGGGCTGTTGGCCAATATTAGTATTCAATTGGCATTAAGTGAATAGCAATACACAATGGCAGGTATTCAATATTCGATACCTAGTATTTTAGACTTGACTGTCAACTCACTTCAGTGTGATCTCCCCCTCCACGCCCCTCGCTGCTCCCAACTCTTCACTTCTTTTGCCGGGAAGCGATCCACCGATGCTGATTTTGTATTTACCGGGTTGCCATACGGATTGTCCCTGCTCGTTGATCAGTTGTAGCATGTCGTTGGTTATGGCAAATGGAATGTTTGCCGATTCGCCTGGTGCAAGAGATATTCTTTTGAATGATTTTAAAGCATAGAAAGGAGACGGAAT
>DATJWE010000237.1:0-3677 GCA_035501475.1 Puia sp.
CACAAATCATCAGTCCTAATCATAACGACTTGAATCGTCGGGTCGAAATAACCATACAGTTTCCGGGTATCATTAATGAGGCAAAGCAAAATCGGGATACTGTGTTGGTAAAAACGATTGTACTGGATAAATTATATTTTGAACCCGACAAGGCAATCCTCGAAAGCTTTTCATTTGATTATCTCAACGCTATTGTCCCTGTTTTAAAAAACTATCGCGATGCCCGCTTTGAAATCAGGGGGCATGTAAATTATGAAACGAACAGAAATGATTCAGGAGAATTGAAAAAAATGAACGAGTTATCGGTGGATCGGGCCAAAGTTATATATGAGATGCTGCTTGAAAGAGGTATTCCGGGCAATAAAATGTCCTATCAGGGGATGGGCAATACCCAAATGGTATTCCCTCATCCTGTTAATGACGAAGAAAAGAGGAAAAATATGAGAGTTGAAATCCTTGTTTTCAGCAATCAATAAGAATATTTATTCAAACTTATTGCGAGTAGCGATTACCGTTATTATTGATCCCAACAGGGCCACCAGGCCCAGTGAAATACGAAGACTGCTTGCCTGCGCGATAAACCCGATGAACGGAGGCCCGAACAGAAATCCAAGGTAACCGATGGTTGATACAGCTGCAATGGCAACTCCCGGAGACAGCGTTTTTGACTTTCCGGCTGAACTATACACCAGGGGTACAACCGAAGAAACACCCCCACCCACCATCAGGAATCCGAACACTGCTGTGGGGAAAAATGGGAAAATCACAGCGGTTAGCAGCCCTGTAGCAGTAAGCGCGCCGCTTATTTGTAATGTTTTTTTCTTCCCTAATCGGGTGGCTATCCAATCCCCGACAAACCGACCGGTTGCCATGGTACTCATAAATGCTGTATAGCCCATGGTGACAAGACCTTTTTCAGGTTGAATCACTTTTTGGAAATAGACTCCACTCCAGTCGAACATAGAACCCTCGCAAATCATGCAACAAAATGCAATGAGTCCCAGGTTGATCAGCGATCGTTCGGGCCGGGCAAAAATGGGCTGTTGCTCATTTCTGTTTACGTCTTCGGCCAAAAGATATTTAAAAGCTGTGGCAATGATCAATAGAGCGAGTCCTGATATAATGAGGAAATGTTCACCGGGTGATAATCCCAGGCTGATCAGGAGTGTGCCGATTGCTGCTCCTGAAAACCCGGCAAGACTCCAGAGACCATGATAGGAAGCCATGATGGATCGGTCATAAATAGCTTCTGTGCCTACTGCCTGGGTGTTGATGGAAATATTGAGCATATTGCCTCCCATTCCGAAAATAAAAAGACAAATCATGAGCTGCCAGATAGTATGGACAAATCCAAGAAGCGGTAATGTGAGGGCATATAATAATGCAGCGCTGATGACGATTATACGACTACCGAATTTTGCAACCAGCCAACCTGCCATTGGAAGTGATGTCAGCAATCCTGTAGGTAAACTGAGCAGAACGGCGCCAAGTCTTGCATTATTCAAATGAAGTTTTGTCTGGATATCCGGGATTCGTGATGCCCAGCTGGCAAAACATAATCCAGCTAAAAAGAAGAAACTGCTTACAGCTATTCTGTAAATTCTTTTTTGGGGAAAAGGTATAGTGATGTTATTTGCCAATGGTTCTGGTGATCAGAAAAAGAAGGCAACCGCATCCACCACAATCAAAACCAATTATAAATATCTTTCTTTAATTATTTTCATATGATGGGTCGCATGACCTGAACAAACAAATCCGAATCCAAGCGCATTGCAGTTATTACCACTGGCATTGCCAACGGCTACCAATTGATCCGGAGTGAATGATTCGAACAGGATCTCGGTTCCTTTCCGAACAGTCTTGAATTCTTTGACCAAATCATCCCACTTCCTGCTGGAATATTCTGAATGGACAGCCCAGTTGTTTTCATCAAATCCGGGGAGTGGAGTGGTATCCTTACGTGAAAAGCACAGTGACCTATAACCGAATACCCTTTCCGCATCAATAACATGTTGCAGAACCTGTTTGATCGTCCATTTGCCTTCGGCATAGGCATAGTCAATTTTCTTCTTAGGTATTTTTTCAAGAAATTTTTTGAAATCCCTGGTGTTTTTTTTCAATGCCCTGATCACATTATCCTCTTTGACCAAATCGGTGTAGCGGCGAAAAGAATCTCCGATTACAATGTCTTTTTTGGTGGCCATCTTTTTTTTTGTAAATGTAAACAATAATGACTGATAGAAAATTAAATGCCCCACACTCAGTGCAGGGCATTTATTAATATTCCTGTTAGATTAGTCTTTTGAATTATTCAGGGTTGACTTAGGCAGCTGATCTTTCTTTTTCATGTCATTGGTCATTTCGTAAGCCAGCTTCACTGCTCCATAGGCATTGACAATACCTCCTGATGTACTGAGATCTGATAAATTAACTGTTTCACTATCCGTACCTGGTTTTTTTACTTTGATTTCCGGTTTCACAGCCGATTTTTCGATACAATATTTAATCTGCTCGGGGGTGAGTGCTGGATAGTATTCCAGGATGAGCGCCGCTACACCGGTTACAACAGGTGCGGCCATGCTGGTACCATCGAGGTTGCCGTATTTGTTTCCTCCCGGAAGTGTGGAGTAAATCCTTGTGCCGGGTGCAAATACATCCACTTCAGTTTTACCCCAGTTGGAAAAAGATGCAGTTACGCTTTTAAATTCCGGTTCAGCCAACGGATCGCTGCTGGCACCTACGGTTATCCAGTTTGTAGCTCTTAATTTGGAATCTTTAAAATCAGGATTGGGAAAATTTCCTACTGTATCCACATCTGCTGCGTCATTTCCGGCAGCATGGATCAATAAAACACCTTTGCTTTCAGCATATTTCACAGCATCGTCGACCCATTTTTTTTCCGGAGAAAGATTTTTCCCGAAGCTCATGTTAATCACTTTTGCCCCGTTATCGACGGCATAACGAATGGCCAGCGAGATGTCCTTATCATGTTCGTCGCCATTGGGCACCGCACGAATCATCATGATTCTAACATTGTCTGCAATACCATCGATTCCTTTTCCATTGCCTCTTTCGGCACCGATGATTCCTGCCACATGCGTTCCGTGCATGGGGTCACCAGCCATGACATCACTGTTGCCATAGTATTTGTCATTGATATCGAATTCATCATCCTTCACAATATCCTTACGGTAATCCTTAGGCGCAGTTTCTTTTATCTCCATTTTTTTCTCTTCACGGTCGGCCTGTTCCTTGAAATCAGTGAGGAAGGTTGTGTTCGTCATATCCATGATATGATTTTCTTTGAACAGGTAAAGCAAAACAGATTTTGCAGTCTTGGCATCAGTGGTATTGGCCTGGAAAGTATCCAGGTCATTTCCCGTGTACTCTGCTTTACCCATGGAGGACTGCAGGATGCTGTCGCTCTTGAAGCAGGCGGCCACTACTCTTTTAAGAATAACAAGATCCACGCCGCTTTCCGTACCATCACCCATGATTTTCTTTTTTGCTTTCAGCCACATGTTATAGGTTTCCAAATCATCGCCACTTAAAGAAGCGGGGTTGAAATTCTTGTCTTCAAATTTTTGTTTATACTGATAGTACACTCTTCCTTCTTCCTGCGAATCATCTTTTACATTGCTTCCATCCTTTCCACCGATAAAATTCCATCCGTGAAT
>DATJWE010000238.1:0-5117 GCA_035501475.1 Puia sp.
ATGTTGTTGCCTTCATAACTGATATATAACTGCACTACCTCATCGGACATTATTTTTCCGGTATTTGTTACCGTTACGGTCGCTTCTGAAGGCTCGTCCTTTTTAATAACTGTTTTGGATAACCGAAAATTAGTATAGGCAAAACTCGTATAACTAAGGCCGAAACCAAACGGATACAACGGTTCAGCCGTCATATACCGATAGGTTCTTCCTTTCATAGAATAATCTTCGTAGGGGGGAAGCTGATCAAATGATTTCGGAAAGGTGATCGGAAGCCGGCCTGATGGAGAAACTTTTCCAAAAATAATATCAGCCACTGCATTGCCTCCTTCTTCACCGGGATACCAGACGAGGAGCACGGCATCGGCCAATTGCTGCACTTCGGCAAGATTCATCGGACTGCCACCGGTAATCACAGCAATGACGGGCTTACTGTTGCCCTGTTTGAGCTTGCGTAAATAGTTTATTTGGTTTGCAGGAAGATTATAGTCAAGCCTGTCACCGGCATAAGCTGAAGCAATCGATTCCCCTTCTTCTCCTTCGAGTAAACCGGAAATGCCCATCACAACAATCGTGGCATCCGAGGTTCTTGCTTCGCCGCTTGCCCAGTCATTCGGATTGGCATTATTTCTGTCCAGCAGAATTCCCTGCCTGTATTGCATCTGGCTTCCCGGCTGGATCTGGCCGGCCAATCCCTCCAAAATAGTCACGAGATGATTATTGACGCCATAATAATTTCCCATGAGCACATCCTCATTGGATGCATTTGGACCTGTAACAAAATATTCTTTTAAATCATTCCTCAGCGGCAATACACCATTATTTTTTAAGAGTACGACTGATTTTTGTGCAATGGTTCTTGCCAGCGTCCTGTTTGCTTCGCTATTGATAACGGATTCAGGAATCTGATCGTAGGGATTTGCATTGGGAGGATCAAACAAACCCAATTTAAAACGGGTACGCAACAATGTAAACAGCGAACTGTCGATTTGTTTTTCCGTGACGAGTTTCTGATCGACTGCTTTGATCAGTGAAGGATAATAAGTATTTCCGCAATTAAGGTTTACTCCTCTTGTTAATGCCAGCGCAGCGGCTTGTACATCATTAGAAACTACTTTATGTCCCTCGTAAAAATCGTTGATGGCCCAGCAGTCTGAAACAATATGTCCTTTGAAATGCCATTGTTTGCGCAACACATCCTGTAACAAATACCTGTTTCCGCAGCAGGGTTCATTGTTGGTTCGATTATATGCACACATTACAGCTTCCACTTGAGCATCCACCAGGGCGTGAAACGCGGGCAGATAAGTTTCCCATAAATCTTTCATGGAAGCCTGTGCATTGAATTCATGGCGAAGTTTTTCAGGCCCGCTGTGAACGGCAAAATGTTTTGCACAGGCCGCGACTTTTAAATATTTCGGATCATTTCCCTGCATGCCTTTCACAAAGGCGACGCCCATGCGTGAAGTGAGATAAGGATCCTCTCCATAGGTTTCCTGTCCCCTTCCCCAACGCGGATCGCGGAAGATATTAATATTGGGCGTCCAGAAAGTGAGTCCGCCATACCATACATGATATCCTTTTTTTACCGAAGCATTGTACATCGCCCTTGCTTCATCAGAAATAGCGGATGCGACATTAAAAAGAAGACTGTCATCGAAAGTCGCCGCCATGCCGATTGCCTGCGGAAAAATAGTTGCTACGCCGGAGCGCGCAACGCCATGCAGAGCTTCATTCCACCAATTGTAGCCCGGAATATTTAACCTTGGAATCGCAGGCGCATCGTACATCATCTGCTGTACTTTTTCTTCCAGTGTCAGGCGGGAAACAAGATCTTTAACTCTTTCGTCAATCGGTAGGGAAGGATTCAGATAAAGTTCATTCTGCGCCTTCGCATATATGTGAATGGAGACTGACCAGATTACCATAAAAAAAATCTTCTTCATTTTTTTCAATTTTTTGCAATTGGTTTTGGTATGGGTTAGTAGAAAGAATTTGATATACGATAAAGAAAAAATCCAATTACTGGCCAGAGAAATTCTTTCCCAAAATTATTGTTTGTTTTCAAGGAGCAATGAATATGTTTATTGCAGTTTTTCCAATCATAATCTGGCCCCGTTTTCCATACGGCAATTGTCCATAATATTACTGCTTGGGATGAATAATAAATTAATTTTCTGTTAACACAAGCCAGGAAAAGATATTGGCAATTCCAATCGACAGCAAATTCTGCACAATAACGAATTAAATTTGCAGATTCCGATGTCATCGTTATACCTTTAGTGTGAGGATAGCAATGAATTAATTCCCCCACACTGACTTTACGTTTATCACTTCTTAGTTAAAATTTCTTCTTCAAACTAAAAACAAAGGAGGTTTTATGATTGCTCGTCTCACCTTCTTCAACGTCCAACCCGGACAGGCTGAAGAGCTAAAAAAAATGTATCACGAAGAAATTGCACCAGTTATCAGAAAACAAAAAGGCAATGTCGATGCCCGCTTGCTCGAGCCGGCTGATCAGCGAGAGGAACATATATCCCTGACAGAATGGTCGTCAAAAGCAGATGCAGATGCTTATGAATCAAGCGGCATGTACAAAAAACTGGTTGACAAAGTAAAGTCAAAATTCAAAGGAACTCCGGTGTTGAAAACTTATTCTATTGCAGAGAGTAAAGTAATGGCATGAGTGAAACTATTGTTTTTCAGTTAACTTAATGATTATTCGGAAAGCCATAAATTTTACACCCGGTCAGGATGAATCGACCGGGTGTTTTGAATGATGCCGGCATTATACCCTGAATATTTCTTCAGCCGGAAAAAGAAAGTCGACCTGATTCAGTGCAGGCTTTCAAATTTTTATATTACCTTTTGTATATTTTAAAACTCAAAACACCAGTTATGAAACAGCAACTTTTTTTTGTTGGTGTCATTGCATTTATTATGTCATGCATTGCATGTAATAACAACAGCGGATCATCTGCTTCCATGGCATCTGATTCCATTGTAGCAGCCAATGCTGCGAAAGACAGCATACTGGCTAAGAACAAAGCGACAGCGCTTGCTGCAGTTAAAACACTCAGCCTTCAAACTATTGATCAGGCTTTCAAAGACGTAACACCGGATGCCATAGACTACGGTGACGGATCCGGCAAGCCGATTAAAGGAGTCGATTCTATCAAGGCTGCCGTAAAAAGTTTCCTCACTGCATTTCCGGATATGAAAGGTGAAAATTATACTGTTATTGGCGATGGAAATGTGGTAGCCGTATTCGGAGAATATACGGCCACTTTTAAAGCCCCGCTGATGGGAATCAAACCAACAGGGAAAAAGTTTACTAAGGTGAGGGATGTTGATGTATTTACTTTTAATGATGCGGGTAAGATTACGGAGCACAGGAGCATACAAGCTCCCATTACTTATCTGAGCGAGGTCGGAGCACAAATGAAGAAATAAATCAGAATATTGAAAGGTTTGGGGAACGCCTGCATAGCGAAGATGTGCAGGCGTTTCAATTTAATTGAATTATAATTTTATTGGTGCAACCATCCGGCTATTCCCCGGATAAAAGAAAGCTGGTCTTTTGTTCGGCTATCATGTCTTCAACTTTTGGAAGCAGAATATTATTTTCAGTATGTACGTGCCTGTGCAGGTTATTTTCAAATTCATTCAATTCGGTAAGACTGAGCCTGAAAGTTGTGCAAGCTTCTTCGGGCTGAGTATATCGATTGGTCAAATCATGTATCCGGGCCATCAGATCGCCGACAACTTCATGCTCATTTTGCAATTCCTGCAAAAAAGTGGCCGGAATATTTTTGCGATCCTTTTTTTCAAGTTCTTTGATCAGGGGAAATGAATCGTTCTCTTCTTTTTTCATATGTTCATTCATGTCTTTCTGAACCGATGCAAACAATTCAAATACCTGTTTCATATATGGAAAACGATCTCCATGTTTATATACTACTCTTTCTAAATGCGAATAGATGATTGGCATTTCATATTTCAACAACTCATGTTCATGCAGGAGAATGTCATCAATTAGTTTCTCTGCGGTCATTGTTGCCAGGGGCATCGCGGCTATCCCGTCAGGAATCATGACCGATTCAAGTTCATGCGTGATATTCTCTAAATCAATCCCCTTCTCTTTGCAGGCATCGGCAAGTGTTCTTTTGCCTTTGCAGCAAAAATCGAGATTGTATTTTTCGAGAACCGGAACTACATGATGATTCGTTATAGCTAAAAAAGATAGTGTTTGTTGTGATAGATCTGTCATAATTTTTTTTCAAAATTCATTCAATGAGACCAGATCCTTTGTGATTGGAATCATCTTTATAAAAAATCTGACTGGAATTAATAATAAGCATGCCGGTAAACAATAGAACAGCTGCGAACAGCAGATAATAATTGATTGAAGGAGTGGCTACATAGCTGATATCGGAAATGCCCTGTATCATCAGCAAAACCTCGTTTACAAAGATTCCGATGACAAACACTATTATTCCAGCTCCGGCTGTTTTATTTATGTAAATCAGCTTATAGGTAAATGAGTAAGCTATTATGAATAAAGTGACCACGCCTAATAATACGAGATGCAAATACCCTATCACGATCGGCCTGAAGCCAAATGCCAGTGTACTCAGAGAGGGAATTACTGAGCCTGCCTGGAGACATAATTTGATGCTCAGGGCAATGCCGCATGAGACAAATAAAAATTTTGAAAGGGGCTGTGAATTTTGTATTGCTTTGATAACATGCTTCCGTAGCAGGCTTAATAGCTGTATCCAACCTGCAATCTGGCAAATTGCTGCTATCACGACGAGAATATATAACCATACAGGTATGGGCCACCATAAAACAGACAGGAAAAAGGAAGGCAGGAAAGCGATAGCAAAGAGAAAGAAAACTTTTTTTAAAGCGATGTCAGGGATGCTGTATTTATTCAATTGATAAAAAAGCAGGCCCAGGCAGGCGAAAAAAAACCATCCGTTGTATTGAAAATGCAGAAAAAAATAAACTGAAGAGAGATAAAGATTCTGTTGCAAATGCTTTGTGGCGAGCATATAGGCAAGTAAAAAGGGACCAATAGAGGAAACAACATTGCATAGCAGGGCAGTTTTAAA
>DATJWE010000239.1:0-14890 GCA_035501475.1 Puia sp.
GAAGAATTTTCCAAATTCAATCGTTATTCCGTTGCCAGCCTGACCATTATTTTTCTTTTAGCCAGGGACTTTCAAATCCCAGTTTCCTTAACCCGTTTTGAATTTCCGGGCAGCTCATGAATAATTTCCACATCAGCCCCGATCGATAATTTTCAATCATTACTACGATCGGGCCTTCATCGATGGCGAGATAGGAATTGGCATACCAACTTTTGGTTTCATTAAAAGCATCCCTGAAACCATATTCCCCCCAGATTTTATTTCCCAAATCAAAATAAAAATGCTTTAGCGCTTTCATGGAATAGGCCGGCGTGTAAGGAAATGCTGATAATGCTGCGGTTGGTGTGATCGTGCCCAGGTCATTATCCGGTGAATGAGCATTGTATCCGTCATAGGTATCGCTTGCTGTCAGTCCCCAGCAGTTTTCACCATAACCTTTAAATTTTTTTGGGTTGATGACACAGTGTTTATAGTTAATCAAGGTATGATTATAATTTTGTTCCCAGTAGTCGGCATATTGATCTTTCAATCCATGTGGATCAAGTCCCATGAAACTGTAATGCGTAAAGAATAACGGTCCTCCATAGTCGAAGCCCAGGGGTAAGGTGACGCCATAATAGGTCCTTCCATTTTTAAAATGATTGCTTTCAGCCCAACAATGATGGTACACTTCTGCACTGATGGGATAGGTGGGAGAAGATGCGGCCAGCACATAAGTGATCAGGCATTCATTCCATCCGCGGATTTCAAAATTCATACTCCATCCATTGTTAGGGCTCCAGTGCCAGTAAAGCAGGTCCAGCCCACCCCGCGTATGCCAGTTCCATTCCGCACCTTCCCATAGAAAGTTGATCCGGTTACGCAATTCATTTTCATGTCTTGTGTCCTGGTTGAAGTATTGTCGCGCACACAATAGTCCTTCAAAAAGATAAGATGTTTCTACAATGTCAGCCCCATCATCTTTTCTGCTGAATGGAATGGTTACTCCGGTGGAACCATTCATCCAGTGGGGGAAGATGCCGTGGTAGCTGTTTGCTTTAGATAAAAAGCGTACTATTTTTAAAAGCCTGTTTACTGCACTGTCTCTCGGGATCCATTTTCTTTCTGCTGCAACAATGATTGCCATTACTCCAAACCCACTGCCACCAATCGTTACCACTTCATTCCCGTAATCGTATGCAATATTGCTTCGTTCCCTGGCAAGCCCGCTCACCGGGTGTGCAAAATCCCAGAAATATTTAAAGGTTTGTTTTTGCGCCAGTTCAACAAGTCCGCTGTCACTCAAATTTTGCTGAACCGGGGAGGTCTGCGGTGATTGTGCGAAGAGAACAGAAGAAAAAATGTTCAATACAAAGAGAAACGGGAGAAATCGTCTGGCTGGAATACCTTTCATGATAAATTATTTTGAAACCCTGCAATAGCCTGGCAGGGCAAATTTCCGCGCCGGGTGAAATTATAAATTCGGGCTTTGAAATCCCAGACTGGTCATTCCACTTTTTATTTCAGGACAACTCATGAACAAATTCCACAATAAACCGGTTCTGAAGTTCTCAATCATAATAATTTGCGGCCCCTGGTCAATGGCCAGAAAAGAACTGGCGAACCAGACATTGGAAAGATTGAATGCATCATTGAATCCGTATTGGCCCCATATTTTGTCACCCAATTTATAATAAAAAAACCTGAGCGCATTCATAGATTCCGCGGGCGTGTAAGGAATGGAAGAAATAGCAGCGCTCGGAGTAATCACACCGTCATCATTGTCGGGCGCATGCGCTGAATATCCGTTGTTGTCATCGCTTGCCGTAAGCCCCCAGCAGGAACTGCTATAGCCGTTAAATCCGCCGGGATTAGCTACACAATAGCTGAAATTAATTTCTGTGTGATTCACATTTTGTGTCCAGTAGTTCGCATAGGCATCACTGAGATTATTCGGGTTGATGCCCAGGAAAGAATAGTGGGCAAAGAAAAGTGGTCCGCCCAGATTTGGACCGAGAGGCAATTGAAAGCCATAATAAGAATTACCATTTTTCATATTTCCATTGAGCGCCCAGCCATTGTCGTACACGATTTTGGGAATCCTGTTGGAATCAACAGTAGAAGATGCGGCAAGAACATACGTGATCAGGGCTTCATTCCAGCCATTAATTTGCTGGTTGGTTGACCAGGAAAAGTCTGGCGACCAGTGCCAGTATAATGTATTCTGCCCGTTTTGCCTGAACCAGTTCCATTCCACCCCATTCCATAAATTGTTGATGTTGGTTCTTAAATTGATTTCTGAGGTATCAGTTGAACTATTAAAGAACTGCCGGGCACATAACAGTCCTTCCATCATGTAAGCCGTTTCGACAAGATCAGCCCCATCGTCCTGTGTGCTGAATGGCACGGTGGCGCCAGTTGTTCCATTCAACCAGTGTGGAAAAGCGCCGTGATAACGATGAGCGCTATTGGTAAGAAAACTAACGATCTCGATTATACGATTAAGGCCATCGGTTCTTGAAATAAAATTTCTTTGAATACCAACCAATAGAGCCATCACGCCAAATCCGCTGCCGCCCGTAGTCACTACATCGCCCGAGGTATTTCTTTCTCTCGCCAGGCCGGATACGGGATGTCCGAAATCCCAGAAATATTTAAAGGTTTGCTGCTGGACCAGCGTGAGTAAGGCACTGTCAGTGATCTGCGGAAATTTGTCGGTTGAATCAATGGTGGTGGTCAGGAATACCTGTGCAGTTGATGCTAAAGAAACATTGGCTGAGGAATGAAGTCCTGTATCAATCTTTATGGTATAATATGTAATAGGTTGCAGTGTCGAAGTTGGCTGGACAATGAGTATGCTGTCGTTGTTTTCGTATGAAAGATTGATGGGCACTCCCGTCCCTGAACTTTTTTCAGTAAAAAAAATATGTTCGCTGGCAGTGGCTTTGTTTACAGGGGCAGAAAAATAAAATTTTGTTGTGGGTTGCCGATTGACATTATAAAAAATAAAGCTTGCACTGGTTAGAGTATCGACGGTAGCATTAATAAATTTAAATGGACCAGGAGGGTTTGGATTCGACGGGTTTGAATTTTTTTCATCTTTTTTACATCCCTGCAGAAGCCCAACTAACACAAGCCAAAAAAACAAATTTTTCATTCCCGATTAATTTAGTATAGAGCATTGCTTAACATACAAAAGAATAAGACTAAAGAAGAAAAAAGAGGTTGTCATAAACGGACAACCTCTTTGTGCTAATGAAACTATCTAAAATCCTGCTTTTTCTAAAATATAGAGTGAATTTGCATCGTTTGCTGAAAGCGCATCTTTGTAAACTCTCAATTCATCAAGACCACCTGTATAACCCGAAGCCCAAGGTTGTGCTCCAGAACCGCTGGTCAGGGAAGGATTTGTTGACAACTGCCAAGTACCTATCACCAAAGCACTAGCGTTTGCAAATTTGAGATTGCCTAAAGGTGCAGCACCATTGGTGTTCGTTGAGGAACCCGGATCGTTTGCATATAATGTTATGGAATTAGCCATAAATGGACCGTATGCATATCCGTATCTATTGAGTGTAGTTCCATTTAAGTAAATGGTGAATGTACCCGAAGGACCATCGTAGGTAATAACGACATGTGACCAACGGCCTACAGCCCCGGGCAGTAATACTTCAGGGAATTGATTGCTCCAGGAAACACCCGTTGCTGTACTTGTTAATTCTACTTTCATATCAAGCGTGTCAGGGTCTGGAGTTTTGCCATCGGCAAGTCTTCTCGGTTCAAAATCGATATGCAAATTAGCCCAGAAGCTGCTTACATTTGCAAGATCAAATAGTCCCTGTGCGCCCAAACCTGGTAATATTGCTGTATCCGGATTGGCAATAGGTTGATCTGCGTTGATCCAGAAAGCGAGTGAAAAGCTCTGTAAAGCGGGTAGTGCGGTGCCCGGGTTTGCGTATACTGCATAAGCTCCGCCATTGCCCTGGAAACAGGTTCCCTTCACTCCATTTGGGAATCTTACATTGGTCCCAACACCAGCAAGGCTCTGTATTTTTTCTGTAAGTGAACTGTTGTCGAAAGGCCAATACGCAACCAGATTCAACGAATCAATTCCATTTGCAGATGTGGCATTGCTTGGATTGCTTGGAGGTTGCGGTACCACAGGAACCTCAACAGTATCGGTTTTTGTTACCGTGTTGGTCTTGGTGCAGGATGTTATTGGGCCAATTGACATAAACAATCCTATCCCAGCCAACACAAGCGCTCCTAGTTTCAAAGTTGTTGATTTCATGATTTTTGATTTTTGTTTTAAAATTTTAATAATGGTCGACCGTTTGTGTTTTAAAGAGTTGAACAATTTTTTTTAGATTCATTTTCTTTTTGATGTTTTATATAGATTATTTGTTTCTAAAATCGTTTAATATCCGGGATTCTGTGTGAGCTTTCCTCCGCTTAATGCAATTTCAGACGACGGGATAGGAAGTAATTCATTTTTTCCAACAGCGAAATTCGTTTTTCCTGATGCCTGCATCACTTGTGCTGCTCGGCCTTGTCTTACTAAATCCCAAAAACGATCATGCTCCATAGCTAATTCTACTCTTCTCTCTTTCCAAATAGCATTTCTTAAATCATCTTGTGAGACCGCAGTGGTCGGACCAAGATTGGCTCTTGATCTTACTGCATTTAGATCTGCAGTAGCTGCACCTGAATTTCCCAATTCATTTGCGGCTTCAGCATTAATGAGAAGGGTCTCTGCGTATCTGAGCAGATGAATATTCTTTTGTTTCCTGCTTCTGTCGCCATAAAAAACTTCAATCTGGTTATTTCTTCTTTCGCTATGCCATGCTTTATAGTTATAGTAGGCCTGAATCCCAACCATTGTTGGTACAACGAAACCATCGTATAATGTATCCGGCGGGCCAGAAGGGGGGAGATCAATAATAGTCGCCGCCTTTCTTACATCACCGGAATCATAACTATTGACGAGATCCTGTGTCGGGGTATCAAATCCCCAACCTCCATCATTCGTGGGATTCCAAGCGGCAGGATTATACCATGGTGTGGTCGGAATTCCCATTCCATTATCCTGCCTGGGTCCCTGCATCTCACAATACTCAGGGATTCCATTATCGGCTCCGCCATAAATTCCTGTTTCCACTTCGAAAATAGATTCTATGCTGTTATCACCGGCCTGGCGCCAGAGTTGGGAATAATCAGCTAGCAATTGATATTGACCGGAATTGATGACATCCTGTGTCAAATTGTAGGCCTGCTGCCAATTTTTGAGATAAAGATATGCTTTGGCTAACAGAGTTTCAGCAGCTCCTTTTGTAGCCCTGCCCAAATCTGTTTGTGTTCTCAATGGCAAATTATTTACTGCATATTGTAAATCTGGTATGATTGCTTTGTTATAGACATCGGAAACGGAAGCACGGTAATAAAAAAGACTGTCAGAATCTCTCGGACCAGTAGGTACTCGCAAAACTAATGGAACTCCTCCGAACATGCGCACAAGGTTAAAATAGAGATAACCCCTGATGAATCGCATTTCGGCCGTACGTATCTTGACCGTGTTGGAATCCAATGCAGCTGCTGCAAGTGCATTAATTGCATTATTGGTTCTTGAAATACCAGCATAATGTCCTCTCCATAATCCAGAGATGTAAGTATTGTCTGAGGTAAGTGTGAAATTATCTATATCTTTTGCTGGCGGCTGATCCAGATCATAGCTTCCTTTATCTGCATCATCAGAAATAATATTTGTGACTGTGATAAAGAAAACACCATGAATATCATATCCGCCGAATGCGCTTGCTCCTGTAGGATCAGGAGATATTAAAGCGCTGTATGCCGCAGTTACTTCATCCAATGCAACCTGTGGATCAAGTGAAGGGGAAGGCTGGCCCTGGGGCGGAACATCCAGGAAACTTTTTTTGCAGGATACCAATATCAGCATCCCGAAGATCAGCATTATTTTATTTATTGAATGGTTAAGCATAAAAATCATAAGTTGTTTAATCTTTATCATAAACCCAGCGAAATACCTGCTGCAAAAGTTTTGGTGGTAGGATATGTGCTTAATTCTATACCCGCGTTTGTCGGAGTTGTTCCCGGCAATTCTGAAGTAAACCCGGAATAACTCTTAATCGTTAAGGGATTTTGACTGGTTACGAATACTCTCAAGCTTGTTATCACTTTCTGTTTCTGCAAAATTTTTGGTGGCAGGTTGTACCCGATGGTAACATTGTTGATGCGGAAGAAATTCCCTGAAGCCACGAAATAAGTTGAGGCCGGTAAATTTCCCCCGTTAGCTTCAGGTTCAGTTTGAGAATGGTTTTGGGGAGTCCATCTGTTTACGGCCATCGATTCTTCTATATTATCAGTGACGACCACTCTCGCCTGCCTTTTTCCATTGTATACTTTATTACCGAAGTTGCCATAGAGATCAATCGAGATGTCAAAGTTTTTATAACTGGCGCCAAGATTAATTCCATAATAAGCCACTGGTTGATAGGATCCCGCAAAAGCAGTATCCAATTTTCCATTATCGTTGAATTGATATTTGAGATCTCCTGCCTGAGCTCCGGGTTGGAGCAGGTTTCCGTTTTTGTCTACATAAGCGTTCACTTCATCTTTGGACTGGAAAACTCCGATTACCTTGCGAACAAAATAACTTCCTATTGGATGACCATTCGTGGTTTCTGTTACAAAATAGCCGTTGATGTTTCCATCGAAATAAGGTGAACCACCATTCAATCCAATCACATTGTTATTATTAAAAGTGATATTGCCACCGACATGGTAAGAAATTTTATCATTTATATTATCATTCCATCGAAGTGAAATTTCTAACCCCTTATTCTCAATAGAAGCAGCATTGGTTAAAACATAGCCGGGGGTGATGGAACTATTCGGATTTGCCTGACTACCAAAAGTGCCCGGCACTCTCACCAGGATCAATGCGTCGTTTGTTTTTTTATCATAAACATCTATTTCACCGGAGAGCCTTCCCTTCAACGTGGTAAATTCAAGACCGATATCAGTTTCGTCAGAAGTTTCCCACTTTATATTCTGATCTTTTATTTGCGGAACAAAGGATCCCGAAACGACGCCGCCATTAAAGAAATAGGGTTGATTCTGCAATAATGTGGGAACTGCCGCATCGCTTGGAATATTAGAATTACCGACTCTTCCCCATCCTGCTCTTAATTTCAAGTAACTGAAAATATTCTGCCTGGACATAAAACCTTCTTTGTTAATCACCCAACCGGCTCCAATGGAAGGGAAATAACCCCAGCGATTTTGTTCAGGAAATACAGAACTTCCATCTGCGCGATAAGTTACAGTAAGAAGATATTTCTCTTCGTAACTATAGAAGATTCTCCCTATATAAGAATTCCTCGTGTATTCGTTCGCAGAACTGCTGTTGTATTGAAGATTTTGATCTCCGTTTTGCAAATACCACAAATTGGGGTTGGGCGGTACATTGGGTCTTGAAGCAGAGATACTGCTCGAATAATATTTTTCTGAGGTAGTTCCCACAAGGGCTGTAATGTGATGTTTATTGAAAGTCTGATTGTAGGAAATCGTATTGTCCCAGGTCCAGTGATAAAATTTTCCGGTAGTAATGGCTAGGTTACTCAGGGTTGGCCCCTGGCTTCCACCGTTTGTAGTGAAGACAGTCGTATCGTTTGGCAGCATATAGGTGTATTGACGGTCTTCACTGTAATCCAGTTCATCCCCAAAACTGGTTCTCAATGTAAGCCATGGAACCGGTTTTAATTCGGCGTAGCCTGTACCCTGTAACCTGTTATCTATGCTTTTGTCATCCGTTCTCTTTGCGTCAAGAATTGGATTCCCAACATTTTGAAATTGGGAAGTATTTCCATATTTCCCGTCAACCATTCCCGGTATAACCGGAGCCGCCCGGTATGCATCAGGAAAAATAATGCCAAGGGGAACATTTTGACCTACACCGTTCGAATAGGAAGCATATACTCCGATTTTGAATATACTTGATACGATGAATTCATCATTTAACCGGGCTGTAATTCGATTGAAATTATTGTCGATTACAATGCCTTCATCCGTCATATAACTTAAGCTCAGGAGATATTTATTTTTATCACTTCCACCCGAAACTGAAATATTATGATTTTGATAGAAGGCTGTCCGTAAAATTTCATTATACCAGTCTGTTGAATAGCCGGTAGGATTAATCGGGGGACCGAGTGCTGCTTTTTCATAAGCCAGGTATTCCGTTGAATTAGCCATCTTCACCAGGTTCGCGGCCTGACGAATACCGAGGGTACCTGTGTAATTCACTTTCATTTTCCCGGAGCCCTGCCTCGTAGTAATCAGGATCACACCATTTGCTGCTCTTGCACCGTAGATAGCTGTTGAAGAAGCATCTTTCAATACATCAACACTTGTAATGTCTGCAGTATTGATATTTGATATATCATCGGTAATAATTCCATCCACTACATAAAGCGGATCGGCACCAGCAAGGATGGATCCGGTTCCGCGAATCCTCACCTGAGGAGATGAGCCGGGCTGCCCGCTGCTGATGATCTGAACACCTGCAACCTTTCCCTGAATGGCCTGTGTGGCTGTCATTACAGGTTGCTTTACCAGCTCTGTTCCTTTTACGCTTCCTGTTGCACCGGTAACATCAATTTTTCTTTGTGTGCCATATCCTACAACGACTACTTCATCCAAAGCCCGGCTGGATTGTAACATTTTTATATTGATAACCGACTGGCCATTTACCGCGACTGTTTGTGTTTGGTAGCCGATATAGGAGATGATCAGGGTACCTTTTTCGGAAACGGTTAAACTAAAATTGCCATTATTGTCAGTAGATGTTCCTCCCACTGCGCCCTGAACGGTAATGGATACGCCGGACAATCCTTCACCATTTTCATTGGTAACTTTTCCCGTAACTTTTATGTCCTGGCTGGCTAATTCCTTTGAGGTAACGACGACCAGATTGTTTTCGAGCAATTTGTAAGTCAGATCAGTTGTTCCAAATAATTTATTGAGCACATCTTTGATATCCTCATTACTCACGTCGATGCTTACCCGCTGTTGCAGGCTTTTCAGTCTGCTGTTATAGAGAAACCGGTAGGAGCCCTGCTTTTCAATGTTGGAGAGAATTTTTACAATTTCGGTATTATCTGCCTTGATTGTGATCGCTGTTTGCCCGCTAACATTTGCCGATACCTGCAATGAGCCCGCTAAAACCAATAAAAAACTTAGTTTCATAACCAAAAGAACTTTTTTTATTGCACAGGAATGGGGATTCCCAATGGCCAATTTTTTTTTCATATATTTATCATTGCGGGTTATAAAAAGAAAAACAAGACGCTACCACGCTTTGTCAAGTTTCATTTTTAACCTGTCGGGAGATGTACCAACATTTCCCGTTTTTATTGGTTTTGTTTTATTCATTTTGTAATCACGATGTCGTTCCCCCGAATGGTGTAATGAAAATCCGGAACCGATTTTCCGGTTGTCAGCTTAAGTGCGTCCAATGCCTGCTGTATCGTTTCGTTCTCAAAACTTCCCGTAAAGCGCAGCGTATCGCACTGTGAATCGTCAAACCGGATATTCACTCCATACCAGCGTTCCATTTCTTTCGACAGATCTTTAAATGATTTATCCTGAAAAATCAATTTGTTTTGCACCCATGCTGTTTCCACAATTGAATTATCTGATTTGGCATAATTCAAATGACTGACTGCCACGATGGGTTCATTATTTTGTACGATTGATTGTTTTTTTGCAGGAACAGAAATTTCTTCATTGGCTACAATAAGTTTTTCATTTGGTTTCAGGATAACTTTTTCTGCAGGTCTGTCTTTAAAAGTAACTTCAATACTTCCCCGAATAAGGCTTGTTTCAATAGTTTTTTCTCCCGGATATGATTTTACATTGAACGCGGTACCAAGTACCCTGATATCTATTTTCCCGGTGTGAATGATAAAGGGCTTTTCGGCATTTTTTACCACGTCAAAAAAAGCCTCTCCGGTCAGACTTACTTCCCTCAAATTATTTCCATAGTTTTTGTCGTAACTAAGTTTGCTTCCGGCATTCAACCAAACCTGTGTGCCGTCAGGCAATGAAAGATTTGTCTTTGATCCGTTTTTTGTAGATACCTCACTGCTGTTCCGAAAAACTGCTTTTTGAGGGTCAGATGAGCTGTTAAGTATTTTCAGACTCAGGAATAGTCCTGTTAGTACAAGCACTGCAGCAATTCCTGACAGCACTATTTTTTGCTGGTTTTTTCTAAGTCTTTTTGCAAGTGTGAGGTCTGGTTCGGGGGAAAAGCTGATGCCTATCTGCTGCATCCTATCAATATGTTTGTCAAATGCCAGATGTGCTTCATGCCTGCCTGGCCTGGCGGGAGAATGCCAGAGATCAGCAATGGTCTGCATGGGGTAATGTAAATCAGGATTCTGGCGAAGCAGCGCTTCCAGTTCAAGCAGCTCCTGTTCAGACGCTTCTCCGGAGAGTTTTTTGGAGATGAGATCCCAGATTTGTTCCTGTCCCATGTTTGGTTTGAATGACTAAAGGACAGTTAAATTGAAGAAAACCCCTAATGAGTTGATAAAAATTATCTCGACTGCCCCAGGAATATGGGGATGGATTTTTTTATATCAAAGTCAATTGCTTTGCCGATTTTCCGCAGGGCGATGGCCAACTGGTTTTCTACTGTTTTTTCTGATATATTCATAATTTCAGCGACTTCCCTATACCTGAGTCCATCCTCCCTGATTAATTTAAATACCAGCCTGCATTTAGGCGGCAGATCGTTAACAGCATTTCTGATCCGGTTCGCCATCTCTGCAGTGATCAGCAATTGCTCGGGATCAAAATAAAACTCAGCTATTGCACCTGCCATTTCATCAATGTTATAAGTAGCTGTCCTTTTTTGTTTTTCAGCATAGTTTAAAGAAGTATTACGTGTGGCCACGTAGAGATATACTTTCAGGTTCTCTATTTTTTCCAGTTCTTTTCGCTTCTCCCAGATTTTGATGAAAACATCGGAAAGGATTTCCTCGGCAGACTGCTTTGATTTTACAAAGCTGAAAGCAAAATGGTATAAATAAGAATAAAGTTCAGTGAATAATTCTTTGTACGCATACTGATCTTCGTATCGGGCAATCTGAATTTGTAAGTATTGTATCTTATCAGCAGCAATCATGTTATCAATAAAGATACTCCCTGCATCACCGAGAGCTAATCAACGTTAGTGAAACAATATTAAGAAGAAAATCTGGCTTTGTTGTGGACAATTATTAAACATCGATTGCTGCTTGAAATTTCCTGTTTTATTTGACAGGCATTATATTTCTCCGCTTGGGTTGAATTTTCTATTTTTGCAGCGCTAAAAAATGGTCAACCAGCCTCAGCAAATGAGGACTGGACCCTTAGCTCAGCAGGTTAGAGCATCCCGACTAAAGTCGGGAGGGACGCTGGATAAAAGTTCTTTCAAAAAAAATGTCAACTTGGAAAAGAATTGAGGACCCTTAGCTCAGCAGGTTAGAGCATCTGACTCATAATCAGAGGGTCGCTGGTTCGAGCCCAGCAGGGTCCACGAAGTTTTGATCGTGTATATTGTTTATATCCTATATTCATCTGAGTTGGACCGTTACTATATTGGATCGTGTGAGGATATAGAAAGAAGATTCGCTAAGCACTTAAGCAATCACGCAGGATTTACTGGCAAAGCGAAGGACTGGAAAATAAAGCACACGGAAAGTTATTCTGATAGATCAGTCGCTCTTAATCGGGAAAGACAATTGAAGGGATGGAAAAACAGAGCGAGAATAGAACAATTAATCGGTGATCGGTCCAGAGAGTAGAGCATCCCGACTGATAAGTCGGGAGGGTCGCTGGTTTCGAGCCCAGCAGGGTTCACTAAAACGAATGCAGGCCCATGGCTTCGTCTATGGGCTTTTTCATTAAGGTTCTTTAACCTTTTATTAACCCTAAGGCCAATACATTTGTCAATCAATTGAATTTATGAAGAAAGTTTTCATTGTCGCATTGATTCTTTTAACCGTTACCACTGCTTTTGCACAAAAAGATTCTACCTCAACCAAGTCGAAGAAAAAAGATTGGAGCAAAGTGCTCCTGGGCAACAGGGCAGCTGATCATTTTATGTTACAGTTTGCTTACGATAACTGGGCCGCCACACCTGATACCATTCGCACAACAGGCTTTTCAAGAAGTTTTAATTTTTATGTCATGCTCGACTTCCCATTTAAAACCGATCCAAGAATAAGCGTTGGAGCCGGACTGGGGGTCAGCAGCAGCAATATTTTTTTCGATAAACAGGAAGTATTGGTAGCCGCGCAAAATCCCACGCTGGCTTTTCCGGATGAATCGCAGTCCAATCATTATAAAAAATATAAACTGGTATCAACCTACCTGGATGTCCCACTTGAACTTCGCTATGCTATTAATCCTGAAAATATGAACAAGAGCTGGAAATTCGCATTGGGCGCAAAAACAGGACTCCTGTTAAGTACTTATAACAAGGGGAAAAATCTTCAAAACAACGCAGGTCAAACCATCAATTCTTTTATTCAAAAGCAAAGCTCAAAAAAATATTTCAACGGGGGGAGGCTTGCATTTACAGCAAGAATCAGCTACGGCGTGTTCGGAATATACGCCCAATACCAGGTCACTCCGTTTATAAAACCTGCTTACGGCCCGCCCGTCTATCCTTTTGCAATTGGTCTCGTGCTTAGCGGCTTGTAATATTTGATTTTACTGCATGAGTGAAAGCAAGACATGAGTTCAATAGCTACCTTTACTTTTACAAATTTTTATTAGCTTGATTGAGAAGAAACAAATCGGTTCAGGAGAAGAGACTGCAGTGCTGGTGGGTTTGATACAACAAACACATACAGAACAGCAGGTAAATGAATATCTCGATGAATTAGCCTTTCTTGCATTGACTGCCGGAGCAAAAACAAAAAAAAGATTTATTCAGAAATTACCTCATCCGGACAGCAAAACATTTATCGGAAAAGGGAAACTGGAAGAGATCAGATCCTATGTTGAGGGAAGAAATATCGATATTATTATTTTCGACGACGAATTATCCGGCTCACAAATCAACAATATAGAGAAAGCTCTCGATGTAAAAACCATTGACCGTTCCGATCTGATTCTCGACATTTTTGCACGAAGAGCTAAAACAGCGCAGGCCAAATTACAGGTTGAGCTGGCGCAATATCAATACCTTCTTCCGCGCCTGCGCGGTATGTGGAAGCACCTGGAACGTTTGGGGGGCGGCATTGGTACAAGAGGTCCGGGTGAAACAGAAATTGAAACAGACCGCCGGATAGTCAATGATAAAATATCATTATTACGGAAACGCCTCAAAGCAATCGACAAGCAGGCATTTACGCAGCGGAAGGAAAGAGGCGAATTCATTCGCGTTGCATTGGTTGGATATACCAATGTTGGCAAATCTACTTTGATGACTCTGTTAAGCAAGAATGAAGTGTTTGCCGAAAATAAATTATTTGCAACACTTGATACGACAACGCGCAAAGTAGTTTTTGAAACCACTCCTTTTTTGCTCAGTGACACGGTCGGGTTCATACGAAAATTACCACATCATCTCGTAGAAAGTTTCAAAAGTACATTGGATGAAGTGCGCGAAGCCGATATCTTACTGCATGTAGTAGATGTTGCACATCCGAAATATGAAGAGCAGATCGGAGTTGTCAATACTACGTTGCAGGAGATCAAAGCATTTGACAAGCCCATGTTATATGTTTTTAACAAAACGGATCTCTACGAAAAAAATACATTCGATCCCTGGCTGGAAGAAGGGGTAAAAAAAGATATACTGAATGAACTGAAAGAAAAATGGGAGTCAGAAACTGAAAACAACTGTGTATTTGTATCGGCGACGGAAAAAAGAAATATAAATCAGCTTCGGTCCACCATTTTGGAAAAGGTAAAGCAGTTGTATCGTCAGCGATATCCTTATAAATCCGAACAATTTTATTGATGCAGAAAGATGATTATCATTGGCATAAGATTGCTGATTCTGAAAAAGAAATTAATCTGGATGAAAATGGAATCGGAGTGATCGAAATGGAAGGAAGAAAATTGTGTCTGGCAAAATGGTCGGACCGGTGGTTTGGTTTTTCTTATCTATGTCCGCATGCAGGAGGACTTCTTTCAAAAGGCTATATCGATGTATCAGGAAATGTGGTATGCCCTTCGCATCATTATCGTTTCAGCCTGTTGCACGGCAGGGACAGCGCAGGAGAAGGATATCACATGAGGCGCTGGCAGGTTGAAAAAAGGGAAGACGGAATTTATATTGGTCTTGATGGAATGGGATTTTGATAAAATGAATTTTCTCTCGTACTGATGCATAAAATCCTTATTTTTGCAGCCCTTATTACGGATATAAGGGCCTGACGATTTCAAAGATTATTATCCGGTAATCAGTGTAAATCTTTCAATCCGTGATAAAATATTCCCCTTTAGCTCAGTTGGTTAGAGCATCCCGACTGATGTCGGGAGGGTCGCTGGTACAAGAGGATTGGAAAAAATGTTAAGCTAAAATATTCCCCTTTAGCTCAGTTGGTTAGAGCATCTGACTGTTAATCAGAGGGTCGCTGGTTCAAGTCCAGCAGGGGGAGCTTAAAATCAATCACTTACAAAATCGCCACCCGGCGATTTTTGTTTTTTGCAAACAATTTGCAAACATTTGTTTTGAATCATGAAGCAAAGAGCTGATTACTATACAAAAATACGCTTCATTCGGTAAATTCAATTCCGCATTTTCGCGATCATTCCAGCCACTAAAACACCCGAAGAAGTGTAAATTTTTAATTGCGAAACCGAACTTCGGCCAAAGCTCAAAATCATT
>DATJWE010000240.1:0-33529 GCA_035501475.1 Puia sp.
TATATGCGGAATTAACGGGCTATGGCAATGCCAATGATGCTTTCCACCCTTCTTCCATTTCTGACCAGGGCGATGGGCCTTACCTGGCCATGCAGGCTGCTCTTTCCTCCGCCGGACTTGCTCCTGATGCCATCGGATTTATTAATGCGCATGGAACAGGAACAGAAAACAATGACGAAACAGAAAGCCGGGCTATGCTCCGTCTTTTTGTGAATCCGCCGCCTTTTGCATCAACCAAATCTTATATCGGGCATACACTTGGAGCTGCCGGGGCCATAGAAGCAGCGTATACTGTGCTCAACCTTCATCACCAGGAAGTATATCCATCGCTTCATTTTGCAGACCCGA
This sequence comes from Puia sp., assembly GCA_035501475.1. Taxonomy (GTDB): domain Bacteria; phylum Bacteroidota; class Bacteroidia; order Chitinophagales; family Chitinophagaceae; genus Puia. Next base: position 349 of record DATJWE010000240.1, read on the forward strand.
TTGCATCTACTGGATTACTACCTGTCAATGCTTATCAACAGATGAAGATTGACCATGCAATGTCTAACTCGTTTGGGTTTGGTGGTAATTGTACTTCCCTGATCTTTTCAAAAGCCTGATGCCATGTTATATATTCATCAGACTGCCTGCATTTCTCCTCAGAAAACCTTTCCTCAGCCGGATATTGATCAGCTCAGTGAATCTGTAAATAATAAATTATTTGCCATTGAACCTGCTTATACAGGCATTCCGCCTGGCCTGCTACGACGCATGGGCAAGGCCGTTAGAATAGGAGTGGGAGCCGCCTTGCCTTTATTGGAAGGAAAACCTGCACCCCAGGGAATCATTATTGGCAGCGCCAATGGAGGAATGGAAGACTGCATTAAATTCCTGAACCAGATCATTGAATACAAAGAAGGGTTGCTTGCCCCCGGAAATTTTGTACAAAGCACGTCCAATGCCATCGCTTCCCAGATTGCCCTGATGACTGCTAACAGACATTATAATATCACGCATGTACATCGCGGGCTTGCCTTCGAGAATGCTGTCATTGATAGTGCTATGCTTACCAGCGAAAATCCTTCAGCCGTTTATTTACTCGGAGGGGTTGATGAAATATCCAATTACAATTTCAATATTGATTTTCTGGACGGATGGTATAAAAAGGAATCCGTATCCAATAAAAATCTTTATGAAACAAATTCTCCTGCAAGCATAGCCGGAGAAGGCGCCGTAATGTTCCTGGTCAGCGGTTCTAAAACGGGTGCCATTGCAAAACTAAGGGCCATACATACCATTCACTCCGGAGATGAAAAAATAATTGCAGGTGCACTCAAAATGTTTTTGCAGAAAGAGTTGACTCCAGGCGGAATAATTGACTTGTATATTTCCGGCGAGAATGGCGACAACCGTCTGGGAAAATATTATTTAGCCTGTGAAAAAAATATTGGAGACAATGCTGGCATTGCAAGATTCAAGCATATGAGCGGTGAATATCCCACAGCTTCGGGAATCGCCTGCTGGCTGGCCTGTCATTTTCTCCAGGCTCCGGATCTCCCGGCCCACATGATAAAAAGATCTTCCGGTAAAAAACAATTTAAAAAAATTCTAATATACAATAATTATAAAGGAAAGCAACATAGCTTTATGCTGATTGAAAAAGCTGATTCCGGGGATTAACCCTTTTAACAAAACGCTCGACTTGAAAAAAATTCTCTTTCTTTTAGGCCTGCTGATGTTGCGAACAGCAACTGAAGCAATTCCTTTACAACCCGTTCACCTGACCTGCGAATATGTTCAAGAACCTCTGGGAATGGACATATCCAATCCGCGATTTGGCTGGGAATTGATATCTCCAGGAAGAAATCAATTTCAACAGGCTTATGAAATTATTGTCAGTGATAACCTGGAATCTGTTCGGCAGGGAAAAGGCAATATCTGGTCCACAGGAAAAATCATTTCTCCTCAAACCATACAAATTGAATATGTAGGGAGTTCCTTGGTTTCTTTCACTCGTTATTACTGGCGTGTACGTGTCTATAATCAAAACGGCGAAATTTCTTCGTGGAGTAATATCAGTTGGTTTGAAACATCGATGCTTCAGGAGTCCGACTGGAAAGCCCATTGGATAAGTGATGGAAGCAGCGAACCGGCAAGGGAAGAAGATTATTATAAAGATGACAGAATGCCGATTTTCAGAAAAGAATTTAAATCAGCCAAAAAAATTCTATCAGCAAGAATGTATATCTCGGGTCTGGGTTATTATGAAGCCTATCTAAATGGAAATAAAATCGGCGATCATGTGTTGGATCCGGGATTCACCACTTATCGGAAACAGGTTCTTTATTCTGTTTATGATATCACTCCTCAGATAAAAAAAGGAACCAATGTTGTGGCTGTGATGTCGGGAAATGGATGGTATAACCCGCTTCCTTTTAAATTATTTGGGAGATGGGATCTGCGCGATTATCAGCAAACAGGTCGCCCCTGCATAAAAGCGGAGATTCATATCCGTTATACTGACGGATCTTCAGACATCATTCCTTCCGACGAATCCTGGAAAGCAGCGCCCGGACCGATAACGCATAATAATGTTTACCTCGGAGAGCAATATGATGCCCGGCTTGAACAGTCGAATTTTAGTGGAATGAATATTGATCCTGTGGCATGGAAAAAGGTCGCGCTGGTTGAAGGCTCATCAGGAACCTTATCGGTTCAAATGCAGCCACCAATAAGAATCACTAAGGTGTTGAAACCCGTTCGTATTACTGAACCGCGAAAAGATACTTTCATTGTCGATATGGGTCAGAATTTTGCCGGAGTGGCAAGAATAAAAGTGTCAGGGCCCGCAGGCGCCGTCGTTGCATTACGATACGGAGAAGATCTTTTTGAGGATGGCACATTAAATTATCTCACTACCTGTGCTACGCAGATTAAAAAGGGTGGAATAAAAGCCGGTCCCGGTGCCCCGGAAACTGCGTGGCAGGAAGACCGTTATACATTGAAAGGAAAAGGGATTGAAACCTGGGCTCCGAGTTTTACTTTTCATGGTTTCAGGTACGTTGAGATAACGGGCTGGCCGGGAAAGCCCGGCCCGAATGATATTGAAGGGCTGCGCATGAATGCCGACATGGATTCGAACGGCAGTTTCTCCTGTTCCAATGAAATGTTCAATCAATTACATGAAGCAATTCAATGGACATTCATGAGCAATGTGTTCAGCATTCAGTCCGATTGTCCGGGCCGTGAAAAAATGGGATATGGTGGTGATATGGTGGCGACAGCAGATGCTTTTCTCTACAATTATAATATGGCCAACTTTTATAGCAAAGCCGTACATGACTTCGCCAACGAACAAAGACCGCAGGGAGGCATCACGGAAATTGCTCCATTTACCGGTATTGCAGACAAAGGATATGGCGACGATTCAGGGCCGCTTGGATGGGAACTGGCTTTTCCCTATCTGCAAAAACAATTGTATGATTTTTATGGTGACACAATAATCATTGCTGATCACTACGATACGTTTAAAAAGCAACTTGATTTTCTGGCATCAAAATCCGTCGACAATATTTTCTATTGGGATATCAGCGATCACGAGGCGCTGGATGCCAAGCCGGAAGCGCTCACAGCAGCTGCATTTTATTATCATCACGTATGCCTGGCCGTTAGCTTTGCTTCCATCCTTCATAAAACAGCAGATTCATTGAAGTTTGCCAGGCTTGCGGAGCAGATTAAGAATACAATCGTCAGCAAATTTTTTGTGGCAGGAACAGGAAGAGTTGATAACGCAACGCAAAGCGCACAGCTATTTGCTTTATGGTACCGGCTTTGCCCGAATATGGGGGAAAGCCTGAAGGTCCTGATAGATGAATTGACAAGGCATGACTGGCATCTTTCGACCGGAATATTTTCCACAAAAATGTTTTTCGATGTGATGAGAGAGAATAACATGAACGATATTGCCTACAGGATAGTGAATCAAAAAACCTTTCCGGGATGGGGTTTCATGCTGGCCAATGGAGCCACTACATTGTGGGAAACCTGGGCCTATCCGCATAACAGCCCCTCTCAAAATCATCCTATGTTTGGATCTGTGGACGAATGGTTCTACAGGTCACTACTTGGTATAAACGCTGCATCCGCTTCATTTAAGAAAATTATCATCATGCCACAGCCGGCAGGAGATCTCAGCTGGGCAAGAGGTGGTTATCATTCAATAAGGGGAGAAATTGGAATCGACTGGAAAATTGAAGATCATCAATTCACACTGAAAGTTGTGATTCCTCCAAATTGCAGGGCAGAAATCCGGGTACCTTCAAAAGACGGGCAATTGTTAGAAAATAATCAACCTGTCAATACAAATCCTGAATTCAAATCTGTTAAATTCGAAGATGGATATGCCGTTGTGGAAACCGGTTCAGGAGAATATATTTTCAGGTCAACGCTAAACAATTGAAACGGTCTGCGGCCTTCAACCTTCCTATGCTATAACAATAATTTTTCAGATCTAATTATAAAACAATGCCAGCAATGAAATGTTTTTTATTGTTTCTTCCAGCCATCATTTCGTTATCCGTCACCGCACAAACAAAATCATGGAAAGTGTTTTCTCCCGATAAGTCGTTGCAGGTTACTTTGAGTAACGAAGATGGAAAAATATTTTATTCTGTTTTGTCAGATGGGGATATCATTATAAAGGCTTCACGGCTTGGTATTGAAGCGGAAGGCAATAATTTTTTGGATCATCTTTCGGCAGTCTCAGGTACTTCAAGAAAAGTGGATGAACATTATATCATGAAAATTGGCAAGCGGAAAATAAATCATGCAGTGGGTAATGAAACCGCCGTCACTTTTATAAACAGCCAGGGCGCTAAGTGCAGGATTATACTGCGCGCATATAATGATGGCATCGCTTTCAGGTATCATTTTTTGGGCGATGGCAAAAACCTGACTGTAACGAATGAAAGAACGGAATTTTCTATACCCGAAGGAAAAGTATGGCTCGAAAATTATGATATGCCATCGGATTATACTCCTGCGTACGAAGGCAATTATGCAAACGGGATTCCAACGGGGACTAATGCAAAAGATCAGGGTGGTTGGGCTTTCCCGGCCATGTTCCAGCTTCGTCATCATTGGTTATTGCTAACCGAAAGTGATGCTGATGGTCATTATTTCGGCGCCCACCTGCAGCAAGACTGTACAGACGGAGTCTATAAAATTGCCCTGCCTTTGCCTGGTGAAGCCAGGGGAGTGGGTAATGTTACTGCCGTTTCTGCTTTGCCCTTTGCTACCCCATGGCGCGTAATCATCACCGGTAGAACACCGGCAACCATCGTGGAATCTAACCTTGTGTATGATCTTGCTGATTCTAATATGAACCCCGATGATCGCTGGGTGAAGCCGGGCCGCTCTTCCTGGAGTTGGTGGAGTGATCATCCGAGCAGTAAGGATTTCGTCAAACTAAAAAAATATGTTGACCTGGCAGCAACCATGGGTTGGGAATACTCTCTTGTTGATGCCAACTGGAATAGTATGAAAGGTGGAGACATCGAAAGCCTGGTTCAATATGCGAATACAAAACATATCGGTTTGACACTTTGGTATAATTCCGGAGGACCGCATAATAACGTTACTGAACAGCCGAGAAATATTATGAGTGATCCGGTCAAAAGAAAGGATGAATTTCATAAGCTACACAACTGGGGCATAAAAGCTGTGAAGGTTGATTTTTTTCAAAGCGACAAACAACAGATCATGCAGTTATATCTCGATATTTTAAAAGATGCCGCGAAGGAAAAGATCATGGTGGTTTTTCATGGATGCACATTGCCACGCGGATGGTCGAGAACCTATACCAACCTTCTCTCCATGGAAGCTGTAAAGGGAGCGGAACAGTACGGATGGGATAAGAATTTTGCCCAATATGCAGCTGAGCATAACACCATACTGGCTTTCACTAGAAATGTGGTTGGCCCTATGGATTACACCCCCGTTACTTTTTCAGATTATTCATGCTGCCCACACACTACTACCAACGCACATGAACTTGCCTTGAGTGTGGCTTTTGAATCGGGTATGCTCCATTTTGCAGACAGCGATTCTTCTTATCTGAGCCAGCCGGATAAAATAAAAGATTTTCTCAGTCGTGTTCCCAATACCTGGGATGATATAAAATTTCTCCAGGGAGAACCCGGAAAAGGAATTGTGCTGGCACGGAGAAGCGGGGATATCTGGTATATCGCTGGCATAAATGGGGAAGATGAACACAAACAGATTGCTGTCGACTTTTCTTTTCTGAATAATGCTTCGAAATATTCCACAACTATTTTTTCAGATGATACGGATCCGAGAACGATACAGGTTCGGGACGAAGTGTACTCGAAAGATAAAAGCACATCCATTCATGTTTTGCCTAAGGGAGGATTTGTAATCAGAATGGTACCACTCACAAAAAAATAGATGGGCAAACCGCTCATTCAAAGACACCAAAGCCTTTGATTTCCCTGTAGGGTTTTTTGAAGAAATCAGCCACGGTACTATTGAACTCATCTTTGTAAAAGATCGGAGTGGAATGACCGGAATTGGGCAAGATCCACAAATACGATCTTGAAATATTATGAGCAATCAGCATCGTATGCTCGGGCAGGATGATGTCATGATCACCACCAATGACGAGTGTGGGGCATTTAATTTTGTGGAGATCGGATAAACTGATATGCGGTTCATAGGAAAGAAGGCGTGCTATTTTAATTTCGTTTTTTGTTTTATCTGTCTGAGGCGCTTTGCGCAATTTGTCATTATATTCCATCGCCCAATGATAAGGGAATGGATCAATGGCAGTAGTATCCGGCCAGAGATTGGCTCCTGTTACCGCAAGCTTTTTTACTTTTTCCGGATGGCGAATAGCGAGCAACAAACCATTTATTCCTCCGTCACTCCATCCGATCACATAACTTGAATCAGCATGAAGTGAGTCCAGCAATGCACTAAAATCATCAGCCATCATTTCATAGCTTAATGAATCACTACTGTCTGGCGATTTTCCCTGTGCACGACTATCCGCAACAATCACTTTATAATTTTTTGAAAAGAAAGGGATCTGGTAAATAAAATTATTGATAGAACCACCGTTGCCATGAATAATGAGTAAAGGTTCGCCTGAGCCGTAAGTTTCGTAGTACATTTTGAAACCCCTGGTGTCCAGGTAATGCCCTGCCTGGGGGTTCCGGCCAAACATGGTTGTATCAAAAGGAGATTGCGCCTGAAGAGTTTGAAAAATACAGCTGAAGCAAAAAATAGTGCAAAAAGAATTTAATTTCATACTGCTGGTTTTACTAGATGAACGTTTTTTACCGAAGGAAACATGGAAATACTACCTGAAAATAGTGATGAAAACATTTTAAAAAGATGAGTATGATCACCTATCAAAGAGAGAACAATCTAAGCGCAAAAGAGTTCGTACAAATTTTATATAGTTCAACACTTGCCGAACGAAGGCCTGCTGAGGATCCAGCCAGAATTGACAAAATGTTGCAATACGGAAACCTGATTATAACAGCAAGGGATAATGGAAAACTGGTCGGCGTCGCGCGATCTCTGACAGACTTCGCTTTCTGTACCTATCTTTCTGACCTTGCGGTTGATCTGGCTTACCAGAAAAAAGGAGTTGGAAAAGAATTGATCAGGCAAACCAAGCTTGCTTCCCCTGACGCCAAATTAATTTTACTCTCAGCGCCCAAGGCGGTTGAATATTATCCTCATATCGGAATGAAAAAGCATGATTACTGTTTTTGTATCGATAGGGTCGAGGAATTAAAATAGAAACATGAATGCACGAATACAATTCAGGCTATTTGTGATGAGTAGTGGAATCCTTGCATTAATGTAATTTTGTATTATGCGATTAGCCTACATCATTTTTAACGGTATCACCTGGCTTGATCTTATTGGCATTTATGATGCGCTGTCACGGCTGCGATCTATGAAATATTTGCCAGACCTGGATTGGGACATTTGTTCATATACCGAAACCTGCAGGGATCCGTTCGGGCTCGAAATCAAACCAACAAAAATTCAGCAGACACTTGCAGTCTATGATGCAATCATTGTTCCCGGAGGCCATGGCACAAGACAACTGCAGAAGGATGGCGGATTTCTTCAGTGGATTCAAACGGCTGCTCAGGTAAAATATAAAATTTCAATATGTACAGGCAGCCTGATAATGGGCGCTGCCGGTTTTCTGAAAGAAAAAAAAGCCACGACTAATTTTTTGGAATATGATGCATTAAAGCCTAACTGCAAAGAAGTTCTTCATGATAAGATTGTCGAAGATGGGGACACCATTACAGCTGGAGCAGTATCGGCTTCAATCGATCTTGGTCTTTTTTTATGTAATAAATGGGCAGGGAAGGAAGCCGCTGATGAGATCAGGAAGAGAATGGGATATCAGTAACTAACTTCAATAATCCCTAGTGCAACTATGTGCCTATGATTCTATGTGGTGAAGAAAAGATTAACAACATAGACACAATAGAAACATAGGGACACATAGGATTCAAAAACTGATTTTGTATCAGATTACTTAATACTAAATTTAATAAACCAAATTCACTATGACAAAGGATTATTTGGAAATTGCAAAGAAACAATTCACCCAATCTAAAACTCTCGCTGAAAAAACTTTTTCGCAGCTGCCTGATGAAAAGCTTTTCTGGCAGTATAATCCAGAAAGCAACAGTATTGGAATAATAGTAAAGCATATGTGGGGAAACATGCTTTCGCGCTGGACTGATTTTTTAACGACTGATGGCGAGAAAGAATGGAGACAAAGAGATGCCGAATTTGAAAACGATATTAAAACAAGGCAGGAGCTTCTGTCGAAATGGAATGAAGGGTGGCAATGTTTGTTTAATGCATTAGCCACATTAACAAAAGATGACCTTGATAAAACAATTACGATCAGAAACGAAGAACTTACGGTGACTGATGCGATAAGCAGGCAATTGACGCATTATGCTTATCATGTAGGACAAATTGTTTTTATCGGAAAAATGGTTTGCGATGATCATTGGACTTCACTTACCATACCCAGGGGCCGTTCGAGTGAATACACTTCTTCTGTTAAGAGTGCTAAGTAAATTTTTGAATAATCAGCATTAAGCCCATGACACACAATACCGGACTAAAGATTGAAAGCGGCTTTGCTGAGATCAACGGGGCCAGCGTATATTTTGAAATAGCCGGACAGGGAAAACCCATAGTTTTCGTTCATGGATTGGGGTTAGATTGCAGGATGTGGGACGATCAGTTTTTTGAGCTGTCTGATCATTACAGGATTCTTCGCTATGATTTAAGAGGATTTGGAAGGTCGTCCTTGCCCGGCAAAGAAAATTATTCGCATCATGGGGACCTGTATGCTCTTATGCAATTGCTCAACATTTCCAATGCCTGCCTTGTCGGACTCTCGATGGGCGGAAGGGTGGTTGTTGATTTTGCAATAACTTATCCGGATTCTGCTTCATCCATAGTATTAGTTGATTCGGCTCTGAATGGATATTCATTCAAAAGCTTTTCCCTGGCCGGCGTTGAAGGTGTCGCGAAGGTGAATGGTACTGCGAATGGGAACCATGCCTGGCTTCATCATGAATTGTTTGGGGCAGCACGTCGACAACCCGTTGTAGTTGACCGGCTGAAAGAAATCATATCCTCTTATTCAGGATGGCATTGGATCAACCCAAACCCCTGGCAGCCGATAAACCCTGCTGCAATTCATCAACTCGATAAAATACATGTACGTGCTTTAATCATTGTGGGAGAGGAAGACCTTCCGGATTTTCATGATATTGCCGACATCCTTCGCAGCCGTATTGCAGGTTCAAAAAAAGTGGTCATGAAAGGAGTGGGTCATATGAGTAATATGGAGGACAGTACAGGCTTTAACCACCTGCTGCTGGAATTTCTTTCTGTATGAACTTTATTCAGCCTGCCTTGTCCTTGTATAGCGGCGAAGAATGAAAATGTGTAATGTGATCAATCACGGACCGGTTTTTTATTTTCTTTTTTGGTTCATAAAATCCATCAGTAAGGTAATGAGGTGCGCGTGTAATCCTTCAGATCTTTTGTAATATGAGTAACGAAGTGTAATCACATTGCAAAAAAATCCTTTCTCACCTTTGCCGATTCCTGCAAAGCGGCTTTCGATCCCAGCTTCATAACTATTGAATGCAGAAAGATCATAATCGGAAGTATAGAACTGCTGCGAGGGATCATGCTGCTCATACGGTTTAAAGAATGATGCAGCCGTTTGCGTGTATAGATGCAGCAATGGGGTAAGCGTCCAGCCCGGAGTCAGTTTCATTGCAAACTCAGTATTTAAAGTATGGGCAATAATACCAAAATCATCTTTATAAAAACGATAATAGACACGCAATACAGACCTTCTTCCAATAAATGAATTCAGCTGCACTCCCAATGGGATTTTAAATCTTTTGTCTGGCACATTCTCTACGCGTTCAGAGCTGTCTTTAAAGTACACCCGGTGATAAGGTGTGGCCAATAATCCGAATTGATAAGATGCCCCGGGAAAAAAAGCGATAACCATTTTTTCATTGATCGTCTGTTGATAACTCAGGTTGAGGTTGAATGATCGGCGCTTGTACTCATCATACCATTCTCGATAGCGCAATTCAACAGGGTATACCAATCGCAGAGGCCTTTCTCCATTCAATCTGCCCCATCTCAGATCATCGAAATAGCTTTCGAGTTCCGCTGAAAATGCTTTTGATTTGTCCGGACTGGTATATTCAGCTGATAAACTGGCTCCCAGTGAAGTATAGGCGGATTCGATGGAAAAATACCCTGAGCCTCCAAAGCTGAGATTCCTGTTTTGTTTCACTGTTCTTTCATAACCCAATCGAAGATAACCGCGTTTACTGACCCTTGAAGCTGAGGACATGACAAAATCAATATTATCCAATGAGGCTGAGGTTATCACGTCAATCCCCACATCAACAGAATATGCATTCAGCGAATCGACCTGTTTATTGATGATGATCTCAGGTTCGTAAACAAGTAATTTTTCTGTTCCTATTCCTCCGGTTATTGCGGAATGGTCTCCGTTTTGTATATACTGTGAGTAAACGATTTCAATGGTGGATTTAGCAATTTTCTTTTTGACATAATTTACCGGTTGCTGCCCGAACCCGCAGATAGAAGAGAAAGCCACTGCACCAAATACAATGTATTTTTTTTTCATAGGGCTTTAGTTGCATCCACAGCCGCCACTTGTTTTGCCGCTGCCGCCCCCCGATGCGCCTTCCCGGTAGGTATGTACGGCCGAGGATAATTTATCTGCAGGTCGCTTGCCCGCCTGCATGGCATCGTCGTTCAGGTATGCCCGTTGGTAAGGCTTCACTGTTTTGCAGGATGCATGGAGTATGATGGCTGCAATACAAAGAATATATACGACCGGTTGTTTTTTAGGCTGTAGCATCAATTTTCATTTTTTCTGAGTAATGCAATTTGTTTTTGTCATCCACGATGATACACCAGGTTTGCGGAAGCTGGTTGATTAAATAAAGTCCAGCGTCAACGCCCATCACAGTTACTGCCGTGGCGAGTGCGTCACTCAATTCTGCCGAGGGACTTATTACGGATACACTTTTAATTCCTCTTACAGGATATCCGGATTTTGGGTCGATGTTATGTGAATATCGAAAACCGTTTATTTCGAAATATTGCTCGTAATTCCCTGAAGTGGCGATGGCCATGCCATCCAGGGGCAACCACAATAAAATCCGATCGGACTGATCCGGGTTTGCAATCCCAACCTTCCAGGGTTCCCCGTTAGGACGAATTCCCCAGGCCACCAGGTCCCCACTGGCATTGATTACACCGCAGGACACATTTTTTTCGAGCATCAGTTTTTTTACACGGTCTGCTGCATATCCCTTGCCAATTGCCCCGAACCCGATATGCATACCCGTCTGTTCAAGAAAGATTTTATTCCCATTCAATAATTTTATTTTTTTATAACCTGTTTTCTTCAGCGTGCCGGAAATTTTTTGATATGATGGAAGTTGAAATGATTTCTGTTTGAAATTATACAGCTTTTTTAAAATCCCGGATGTGATATCAAATGCGCCATCGGTTAGTTCGGAAATATTTTTGGAACGGCTGATTAACTGATAGGTCTCCTCCGAAATGGTAACGGGTTTGATGCCGGCATTTTTATTGATTAAAGCAGTTTCAGAATTGTCGCTGAATTCGGTGAGCAGCTTTTCCAGACGGGTGGTTTCATCAATACATGCTTGCAACAGTTCGTCTCCTGACCAGGGGTCATTCGCACAAACAATGAACTCAAAGGCTGAGCCCATCAATTTTGTTTTGACTGAATGTTCATGCAGCATGTTTACTGAGGATAAAATATTGCGGACTTCCCCGACAAATGAGCTGGCAGAATAATTTTCATATTCCAGCGAAGCTACAATTGTTCTGTCTGGTTTCAATAATAACAATAAGGGGAACGAGCCTTTTGGATTGAATTCTTCCGCAAGCGTCTCATTATCGGTTTTCTGATCTGCTGGTAGTTTTTTCTTTTGAGGAAAATCGGCAATAAAAGTTACGAGTTGCTGTTGCGCAAATTCCCTAAACAAAGTATCCGATAGAATATTTTTTTCTATTCGTTTGCAGGGTATGCACCAGTCTGATCCGGAAAAGATCAGCAAGAGACAATGATTTTTTTGTCTGGCAACTGAAAAGGCTTCTTCCGAAGACCGGAATGGCTGAGCATTAGTTCCCGTAACAATAATGAATGTGGCAAGAAGAGTATAAAAAAAATGTTTCATCCTGATAAGACTATATCAAATTATTAATCTTATCGGAAGTTCAAAACTTTTTTTGACTCTTTAACAAATTCTGAGATGGCTGCATCTGCCTTTTGATTATAAGGAAAGCCCAAAGCTGCTGCAGTTTCCCTCGTCAGGTTGCGGTATAACTGTATAGTATTTTTTAGGGCCTTCCAACTATCTTGGGCATCAAAATCTCCGAAACAGGAAAATAAATTCTTCCATACTTTCCTGTCGATCCATTCCTCCATATCCTTGCCGCAATCTTTTACACTGAGTTTCCACTTCACCCGGCTGGCCTGATTCCATTCCATCATCTGCCTAAGGTTTTCTTTGGCTGACCAGTCCCGGAATTTTACAGTCCACAGGTCTCCTCTCCGGAGATATTTAGCTACATGGTAGATTTCGAACCAGAACTCGTTCTCATTTCTTTGAAAATCCTGTATTGTCGGTTTTTCCAAAACAGGATTTTTGTATGAGGGCGAGTGCAATTGTTGTGCAAGCCCGTTTTTATCCAGCAGAACCTTATAGCCCATTTCATATTCCCAGGGTAATTTTTTTGTAAGTTCATCGATCAATTGTAATGGATGAAATGAAAAATCGACTTTGCAATAAGGATCAAATATCGTCAGCCTGCTTGGGATGGTATGTCCCATTAATTCAAAATGGGCGTGTATGCAAATACAATAATCGCCGATTTCGAGTAACCATTTATCATCCCCGATAAAACTAAAATCATTTCCATAGACCGCGATATCATAATCTGATAATTCATCTTTTTTTCCTTTTCCGGCAAGAGAGCCGGATAATATTAAAACACTTATGCCGGGCCTGCCCAGGGCCCATTGTTTGATTTTTTCTATTTGCTCCATATGCGTTTTTTGAAAAAGATAGAATTTGTATCAAAATCGGACAACCAATGTACTGGAACCGAACTGTTATCTATCGGAAGTTAATGATTAAAAATTTATATGCCAATCAGTTAGATTCCGGCACGTTAATTTATTTTACTATTCGCAAGCAATCCAAAGTTTATTAAGCAGGGTAGTTGAAGTCAACAACTACTTACGGGAAATGTTTCTACATTTCCCTTTTTCATTTGCATCTTGGAATTGAATTATGGCTTTCCTGAATTTACTTAAAGGGTTAGTAATCTTCGTGCATATTATGGCCAATGATTATTCGCATTGGATAATATCGAATCTTCAATGGCGCCGGATTATAGCCCCGGATTTCAATCGGGGACAATAATCAATTTAAATCTCAAGCAGAAAATTTTTGGCAATAAATTCGAATAATTAATGTAATTCACGTTAATTCGTGCAATTCATGTCACTAAATGCAAGCCGGTATGAAAAAATTAGCTGCTTTGCTTTTTATCTCAATATTCAGTATCAGCGTCGGGATGGCCCAGTTAAAAGTTCAGGGACTTCTGACGGAAAACAGGTCTAATCCCATCGGGATTGATATTCTTCAACCCAGATTCAGCTGGCAACTTGTATCTGATAGCAGGAATATAATGCAGACTGCTTACGAAATCCGTGTGGGTACGGATGTTGCTTCGCTGGTTAAGGACAAGAAATTGGTTTGGACCTCAGGAAAAGTTATGTCTGATTCCTCAGTGCATGTTGCCTACAAAGGACCGGCAATGGAATCCGCTGCAAAATATTTCTGGCAGGTGAGAGTCTGGGATAATCGTGGTAATGCTTCTTCCTGGACCGAACCGGCGTACTGGCAAATGGGATTATTGCATGCTGGTGACTGGAAGGCGAAATGGATACAAGCCGGGTTTGCCGAGGATACCGTCAACAGGCCAAGCCCGCTTTTCAGGAAAACTTTTACTGCAAATAAAAAAATCAGGTCAGCCTTTGCTTTTATAACAGCTCATGGTTTATATGAAGCACAGATCAACGGTCATCGGGTGGGAGACGCATATCTCACTCCGGGCTGGACTTCTTACAAAAAAAGATTACAGTACCAGATGTACGATGTATCCGATCTGCTGACTACCGGAACTAATGCGATCGGTATTACAATGGGCAGTGGCTGGTACAGAGGTTATATTGGTTTTACGAATAACAAAAATTTTTACGGAAAAGACCAATCGCTTTTGTTTCAATTACAGGTGACTTATACCGATGGAAGCAGCGAAATGATTGTTTCAGATGAATCGTGGAAATCAACAACAGGTGCCATTAAAAGCGCAGAGATTTATAATGGAGAATCAATCGATGCTCGTGATGAAAAACAAGGCTGGTCCACTCCTTCATACAATGACAACGTTTGGAGCGGAGTGAAAGTGGTGGATTTCCCGAATAATAATCTGATTGCCTCCTACAGCGATCCAATTAGAAAACATGAAACTTTCACCGGGTTAAAAGTGATTACAACTCCCAAAGGAGAAAAAGTAATTGACTTTGGGCAGAACCTGGTGGGATGGGTAGTAATGAAGGTAAATGGGAAATCAGGAGATAAGGTCACTATTTCTCATGCAGAAGTTCTCGATAAGAACGGAAATTTTTATACTGAGAATTTGCGTGCCGCTAAAGCAGAAGATCAATATGTCTTAAAAGGAGGAGTGGAAGAAACATTTGAACCGCATTTTACTTTTCATGGTTTTCGCTATATCAGGGTGGAAGGATATCCGGGTGAATTGAAGTCTGAGAATTTTACCGCCGTTGCTCTGTATTCAGATATGAAGAAGACGGGAACGTTTACCAGTTCTGATGCATTGATTAACCAGTTACAGCATAATATTCAATGGGGGCAGAAAGGAAATTTTTTGGATGTGCCGACTGATTGCCCTCAGCGCGATGAAAGGCTGGGTTGGACCGGCGATGCGCAGGTATTTTCGCGGACAGCAGCATATAACATGAATGTAAATGATTTCTTCGCCAAATGGCTGAAGGATGTCGCCGCTGATCAGTATCCTAATGGAATTGTCCCGTTTGTAATTCCTGATGTACTGAATTTTCCTGTAGGTTCCACGGGTTGGGCAGATGTCTGTACCATCATTCCCTGGAATATGTATCTCGCTTATGGCGACAAACGCATACTTGAATCGCAGTACCACAGTATGAAGGCCTGGGTAGATTATATGCACAAACAAAGCAGGGATGATCTTTGGAACACAGGTTTTCATTTCGGCGACTGGCTTTTTTACAGACCGGAAGATGATAATGACGGACGTTCTGCAGTTACTGATAAATATTTAATTGCTCAATGCTTTTATGCAAGGTCAACGCAATTGGTGATCAATGCAGCCAGAGTGCTGGGTAAAACAGATGATGTGACCAGCTATTCTGATTTGCTGGACAAAATAAAAAATGCTTTTTTGAAGGAATATGTCACAGCCAGCGGGCGTCTTGTTTCCGGTACCCAAACTGCTTATGTGCTCGCATTGAATTTTGATATGTTGCCTGAATCGATGAGAGCGCAGGCAGCAGAGAGATTGGTGCAAAACGTGCATAGTTATAATGATCATCTGACCACAGGATTTCTTGGCACTCCCTATTTGTGTCATGTATTGAGTCGTTTCGGTCATACAGATGTAGCTTACAAATTACTGTTACAAAAAACCTATCCATCCTGGTTATATCCTGTTAAAATGGGAGCGACGACGATCTGGGAGAGATGGGACGGCCTCAAAGAAGACAGTACTTTCCAGACACCGGGCATGAATTCATTTAATCATTACGCTTATGGTGCAATCGGCGACTGGATGTACAGAGTGGTTGCCGGAATCGATACCTATGATGATCAACCCGGCTACAAGCACATTAAAATCATGCCTCATCCCGGTGAAGGGCTGACCAGCGCGGCGGCAGATCTGCAAACTTATTATGGGCTCGTCAGTTCACATTGGAAAACCGACAACGGACAATTTAATTTGGATGTTGAAATTCCTGCTAACACGAAAGCCACTATCTATATCCCGGCAACAGATATCAAAATGATATCGGAGAATGGTAAACCG
The DNA here is from genome assembly GCA_035501475.1 of Puia sp. GTDB lineage: Bacteria > Bacteroidota > Bacteroidia > Chitinophagales > Chitinophagaceae > Puia. The sequence goes on from DATJWE010000240.1 coordinate 16,675, forward strand.
CTAAGTGAAATAAAAGATATACAATCGGGCGCAAATGAAAATGGATATGTTGTATTGGAGGCTGGCTCCGGGAAATATCATTTCGCAGTTTCAAAGTGAGTTCTCTGATTCAGAGTGAGTCGGGCGACTCAGTATAAAAAATAAATATTAATCACATGAGAAAAAATATCCTCTTAACCCTTGGTGTCGTAATTTTTTTGGTTGCGACAAGCACATCCCAAACCCTGACCAATGCTGCCAGTCCTCAATCTGTCGGGTTTTCAGCAGATCGGTTGAAACGAATTGATACCAGTATGGAAGGCTGGGTGAACCGTCAATGGATTAATGGAGCAGTGGGATTGATTATCCGCAATGGGAAAATTGTTTATTACCGGGGAGTGGGTTATAAAGACCTCGACACAAAAAATGTCTTGCAGAAAGACGATATTTTCAGAATTGCTTCCCAAACCAAGGCGATTACATCGACTGCTGCGATGATGTTGTACGAAGAGGGAAAATTTTTGCTCGATGATCCGGTTTCAAAATATTTGCCTGCATTTGCGCATGAAAAAGTCCTTGATAAATTTAATCCTGCGGATTCCAGTTATACTACTGTGCCTGCAAAAAGAGATATTACGATTCGTGACCTGCTTACGCATACCTCCGGTATCGGCTATGCGGATATAGGAAGCAAGGAAGCAAATGCTATTTATGCCAAAAGTCATCTGAAAGCAGGATTTTACGTGGCAGATGATAAATTGCTGGATGCTATGAAAAGGCTGGGTGCTTTGCCGCTCATGCACCAGCCTGGCGAGAAATGGACTTATGGGTTAAATGTCGATCTGTTAGGCTGCCTTGTCGAGATCTGGTCGGGAATGTCATTGGAAGAATTTTTTCGCAAACGCATCTTTGAGCCATTGGGCATGAAGGATTCATATTTTAATCTGCCTAAAGAAAAGGCGAGCCGGTTGGTCAATCATTATGATGAGATCAACGGGCATGTTACCAAGCAAACGCAGGCATTTGGCATTGATCTGAGTTATCCCCTGATCACAAAAACTTATTTTTCAGGAGGAGCCGGCTTATCTTCTACCGCTTACGACTATGCGGTTTTTTTGCAAATGCTCCTGAATGGCGGGGAATACAATGGCAAACGATTGTTGAGCCGGAATACGGTTCGTATGATGACGATGAACCAGATTGGCGATCTTAGCCTAGATGAAAATAAATTCGGTCTTGGATTTATGGTTACCACGGAAAGAGGCAGCGCTGCTTTCCCGAGCCAGGAAGGCACCTACAGCTGGGGTGGCGCTTTTTCAACCAGCTATTGGGTGGATCCGAAAGAAAAAATGATTGTAGTATTTTACCTGCAGATGTGGGGCGCACATACCGGCGAAGTCAGCAGCAAGTTCAGGGTGCTGGCTTACCAGGCGCTGAATGATTAGATATGTCTCAAAATTTCACCACATAGGCACATAGACACATAGGTCCACATAGCTATGTGTTTCTATGTGTCTATGTAGTGAATATTTAAAAAAATGCAATGAAAAATATAGCAATTGCGTGCTTCGTGACAATTAGCTTTTATGTTCAGGCTCAAAAAATAATTCCGCTGTACAATGGTACTGCCCCCGGTTCTGAAAGTTGGACCTGGCAGGAGAAGGAAAACAGTAATAATTTTTTTCAGGAAAGGGTGGTGTACAATGTGAGCCAGCCCACACTTACAGTTTTTTTGCCCGATACGCCGGTAACGAATGGAACTGCTATTGTGATTTGCCCGGGCGGAGCATTTCATATTCTTTCTATCGACCAGGAAGGATTTGATGTAGCGCGATGGCTGAATAAAAAGGGAATTACTGCATTCGTGTTGAAATACCGGCTGGTGCATAGTCTTACGGATGACCCGGTAAAAGAACTCCTTTCAGAGAATCCGGGAGCAGAAAATAAAAAATTTAATGATGAAGTGTTGCCTGTTGTAGGTTTCGCTATTGCGGATGCAGAAGCAGCGATAGTCTATGTTCGCAAACATGCGGATGAATATAAAATTTCGGCTAACCATATCGGTTTGATTGGGTTCTCGGCCGGAGGAACACTTGCAGCGGGCGTGGCATATAATTATAATGCGGAAAACAGGCCTGATTTTGTTGCTCCGATTTATCCCTACATCGGGGATTTTGAAAAAACATCGGTACCAAAAGATGCACCGCCTATGTTCATCGCTGCAGCAGCAGATGATTATTTTGGTTTCGATAAGACATGCGCCGACATATACAAAGAATGGACAACATCAAAACATTCTGCAGAACTGCATATCTATGCCAAGGGGGGGCATGGATTCGGAATGAAAAAACAAAATCTTCCTTCTGATCACTGGATAGATCGTTTCGGAGAATGGCTGCAGTTTCTCGGTTATATGAAGAAATAGGCAATTGGCAATAAGCAACAGGTAAATATTATTCGATAAGCAGTAATTAATATCCAATATTCAATAATCAACACTCAATTTTCAATGAAGAACATTTAAATTTTTACTTGAAAATTAAATATTGAGTGTTGATTATTGCCAATTGCGAATTGCCCATTTCCATTGCTCAAAAACCAATCTAACACATGCAGGTCATCTCAGGAATTATATTTCATTTCATAGGCGGGTTTGCTTCGGGTAGTTTTTACATGCCCTACAAGAAAGTGCGGGGCTGGCACTGGGAAAATTATTGGATCATCGGCGGATTATTTTCCTGGCTGATTGTTCCGCCGCTCGCAGCCTGGCTGACAGTGCCGGGGTTTTCAACGATCATCAGTAACACGCCCATACATACGATTCGTTACACTATTCTGTTTGGCCTGTTATGGGGTTTTGGAGGATTGACTTATGGACTGGGTGTGCGATATCTTGGCATGTCGCTCGGAAATTCTGTTGTTCTTGGTTTTTGTTCGGCCTTTGGCGCTCTCGTTCCTTCCATTTATTACAATTTTTTTCCAGCTGCGGGTAAAACGACCTTTCATGATCTGCTGACCACCACCTGGGGAAGAATTGTGTTGCTGGGTGTGATCATTTGCCTGCTTGGAATTTATATCTGCGGCAGGGCGGGCATGTTGAAGGAAAAAGAATTGCCTGCCGAGGAAAAGAAAAAATCGGTCGAGGAATTCAACCTGACAAAAGGTTTGCTGGTGGCTATTTTTTCAGGGATCATGAGCGCCTGTTTTAATTTTGGGATTGAAGCCGGCAAGCCCATGGCTGAAGCAGCTGTGGCTGCAGGAATGAATCCATTGTACCAGAACAATGTTACCTATGTGGTATTATTATGGGGAGGATTGGCCACTAATTTTGTATGGTGTATGATCCTGAACACAAAGAACAAAACCTTTGGCGATTATGTTGATGAGAAGACGCCACTGGCAAAAAATTATTTGTTTTCTGCGCTGGCAGGAACTACCTGGTTCTTACAGTTTTTCTTTTATGGAATGGGTGAAAGTAAATTGGGAAACGGGGCCAGTTCCTGGATACTACATATGGCATTCATCATACTCGTTGCAAATTCATGGGGCATAGCGTTGAAAGAATGGAAAGGAGTAAGTAATAAAACTAAGTCGACTATTACAATAGGGATATCAACTATCCTGCTATCGGTTATACTTGTCGGGATTGGAAATGCATTAAAATAGGGGATGAGTTTATGTAATGTCGACTACTCGGATTTCGGGGGGTTCACCCGGACGAGGTCGACCACTCTGCGAATTGAGTCGTCGACTATTTTGCTCTAATTGCCGCCATGCAGGGATGTCTTACATCGCTGTTTGTTGCAATCCTCAACCCGTTGGTTGCAATTTTTTGTGGGACGTTAGAGATTCGAACTCCATGTGTTTCTAATGTACCAGATTTACAGTCTGGCGTGACTCCACCCTCGTCACCGACGTCCCAAAAATTGCGGAGAGCAATGGAATCGAACCATCACCGCTTTTACACGGAACATCTTAGCAGGATGCCGCAGCAAACCAATATCTGCCTACTCTCCAGGTTTTCGCGGAAGGTGAGAGACTCGCACTCCCATCGTCGTTAGACGACCTCGGTTTTCAAGACCATTGCGATACCAATTCTGCCAACCTTCTATCGAGAGTAAGACGAGAATCGAACTCGCATTAAATTGATTTTGCAGACCAATCCCGAAACCAATATTGGGTACTTACTCTTTTCATGACTAAAACAAAAAACCCTTCAAGTTTGACCTGAAGGGCTTCCTATGTCAATGAGATAAATTATAAATTAGCTCGCAGACAACAAACCGCCCTTCATGCCACCACTACTGCAGTAACACAACGCTAAGGACAGTGTATATGAATTTCTGCGAATCATGAGGGCAAAAATATAAAATCAATCCGAACTTTCAAAAGTATGGCAACAAAAACCACACTCAACATCAGGCCGCCGGAAATGGCCGACGTGCATGACTTATCATTACTTGTAATTCTTATCATCTTTCGTAATTTGGCTGTACTGAAAAAAATATGGCCAAGCAGACAGACTGAATTCAAATATCGGTTGTGGCAAATCGTCAACGATGGGTGGGGTCGACCTGGCAGAGGGAGTCGACACCTCAGTAAATTCATAAAAATTAAATTATGAAAACGGAATCTTCTGAAGATATTCAACATGCTCCTTCAGGCAATAAGAGCTTTAGACATGTGAGTTATTTGTGGGACGATAAACGTGCAGCAGAACTGGCGGGAGACGAAGTTGCCCTGCTGATTTATCGTTCCAACCTGCTTGGTGCTGATCTTCGTTTAACCAACTACGGCGGTGGAAATACCTCCTGTAAGGTTGTTTCCAAAGATCCTCTGACCGGAAAAGAAGTGGGGGTCATGTGGGTGAAAGGTTCCGGTGGGGATTTGGGAACATTGAAAAAAAACGGCCTGGCTGCCTTATATCTCGATCGCTTACTCGACCTGAAAAAAGTATACCGGGGACTCGCATACGAAGATGAAATGGTCGAATTGTTTAATTACTGCATCTTCGATATTCAATCCAAAGCGCCATCGATTGATACTCCGCTTCATGCTTTTCTTCCTTTCAAACATATTGATCATTTGCATCCGGATGCGGCGATTGCCATTGCTGCTGCAAAAGATGGAAAAAAGATCACGCAGGAATTATTTAACGGTAAAATCGGTTGGGTTGAATGGCAGCGACCGGGATTTGATCTTGGATTGAAACTAAAGAAATGCTTGGATGAAAATCCCGGTATAAGTGGTATCATGCTTGGCTTACACGGATTGTTTACCTGGGGAAATACTGCTTACGAAAGTTATATCAATACGCTTGAAACAATCGAGCGATGTGCGGTGTATATTGAAGAATGCGTCAGTCTTAAAGAGAAAAAAGGGAAAAAGGTTTTCGGGGGTGGGAAAATTAAGTCACTGCCCCGCGAAGAACGTTTGAAAAAAGCAGCCGCACTGGCTCCAGTCATTCGAGGACTTTGTTCAAACAGCGACCTGGAAAATATTTTTCCTAAGCAGGGAAAAATGATCGGTCATTTTACGGATGAGGACAGGGTACTTGCATTTATTAATTCGAATGATCTCGACAGACTTGCTCCAATGGGCACCAGTTGTCCCGATCATTTTTTGAGGACGAAGATATGTCCGCTGGTCTTGGACTTTCCTGCGGGTGAGGATCTCCGTGATATTGGCATTATAAAAAATAAATTAATTCCACTCTTTCAAAAATACAGGCAGGGATACATTGATTACTATAATCGATGCAGGCATGCTGACAGTCCTGCCATGCGTGATCCGAACCCGGTGGTGATTTTATATCCGGGCATCGGCATGTTTACTTTTGCGAAAGATAAACAGACAGCCCGCGTAGCAACCGAATTTTATACTAATGCGATTAACGTGATGAGAGGAGCTGAAGCCGTTTCGGAATACACTTCATTGCCTCGTCAGGAGGCATTTAATATTGAATACTGGTTGCTTGAAGAAGCCAAGCTGCAGCGAATGCCAAAACCAAAAGCGTTGTCAGGGCGGATTGCACTGATCACAGGAAGTGGGGGAGGTATAGGGAAGGCTATCGCAAAAAAATTTGCTGATGAGGGTGCCTGTGTGGTGATCAATGATAATGATTCACAAAGGCTTGAAAATGCAAAACAGGAATTTCAAAAGCAATATGGCAAGGATGCATTTACTGCTGAGGAGCTCGATGTGACAAATCTGGCGTCAATCCAAAAAACATTTTCTGAAGCTGCGCTTACTTTCGGGGGACTCGATATTGTCGTGAATTGCGCGGGGCTTTCGATTTCAAAACCAATAGAAGAGCATTCGGAAAAAGACTGGGATTTGTTATATGATGTGTTGGTGAAGGGCCAGTTCTTGGTTACGCAACAGGCGGTTGAAATGATGCGAAAGCAGGATTTGGGAGGCGATATTCTGAATATTGTCAGCAAGAATGCCCTCGTAAGCGGACCCAATAATGCCGGTTATGGATCGGCGAAAGCAGCGCAGTTGCATTTGAGCCGTCTTAATGCGGCTGAGCTTGGAGCTGATAAAATCAGGGTGAATGTCGTGAACCCGGATGCGGTTATTGCTGACAGTAAGATCTGGTCGGGCGCATGGGCCGAGGGCCGGGCAAAAGCTTATGGCATCAGGGTGGAGGAATTGCCCGCTTATTATGCAAGACGGACCTTGCTGAATGAAATTATCCTTCCGGAAGATATTGCGAATGCCTGCTTTGTTTTTGTCAGTGGCCTATTAAATAAATCCACCGGCAATGTGTTGAATGTGGATGGAGGAGTGGCGATGGCGTTCGTAAGATGATTTTTTATTTCACGCAAAAAAATCTCGTGCAAAGGAGAGAAATTTTTCTTCGCGCCTTAGTGCCTTTGCGTGAGGTTTATTGTTGAATAGAAATTCTTCCGCTGAAGTGAGTGACACAACGATGCTGAATAATGTTCAAATGCTGGTCCCAAAAAAATATTCAAGATGCCTAGGGTGGCTTTTACGATGAAATTGTTTCCGGGCAGGGCTGATGAATATAAAAAACGTCATGATGCCATATGGCCCGAATTAGCCGGATTACTGAGGGCAAAAGGCATTCGTGATTATTCAATTTTTTTGGATGAACCGACAGATACATTATTTGGTTATCTTACTATACAAAATGCGGAAGAATTAAATAATTTACCGAAAGAACCGCTGATGCAAAAATGGTGGGAGTTTATGAAAGATATAATGGAGACGAATGAAGATAATTCACCGGTCAGCATTTCTTTAAAAGAGGTTTTTTACCAGCCGTAAAAAAATGACATGCAAATAGCGAAGAACAAATTGCAGGAGTACAATCAATCGCTTTTATCTGAACATCGGCGCAGATATGATTTTATTTCTTCCGGGATAAAAGACGTTGAAAGTATGATGAAGAAGCTGGCTGATTTCCAGGTAGCGATTCCGAGTTGGGCGCTTGGCACGGGGGGAACGCGTTTCGGACGTTTCAGTATCGGAGGTGAACCGCGCAATCTTGAAGAAAAAATTGAAGATATCGGATTGTTGCATGCTTTGAATGGTTCGAGTGGAGCAATATCGCTTCATATTCCCTGGGATATTCCCTCTAACCCCCCGGCTATCCGGGCGCTTGCCGCGCAACATGGTCTTCGTTTTGATTCGATGAACTCGAATACATTCCAGGATCAGGCTGATCAGGCATTGAGTTATAAGTTCGGCTCGATGCAACATACCGACAAAGCCGTTCGTGAACAGGCAATCGAGCATAATATCGAAGTGATCAGGTATGGAACCGAACTGGGCTCAACTTCATTAACGGTATGGTTAAGCGATGGATCCTGTTTTCCCGGACAATTGAATTTCAGGAAAGCATTTCAAAATACATTGGAAAGTTTGAAAGCAGTTTACAAAGAGCTTCCGGAAAATTGGAAAATGTTTGTCGAATACAAGGCATATGAACCCAATTTTTATTCGACCACAGTGGGAGATTGGGGACAATCTTTATTATATGCAACCAAACTCGGTGAGAAAGCCCAATGTCTTGTCGATCTCGGCCATCATTTGCCGAATGCAAATATTGAACAGATTGTTGCACTCCTGCTGATGGAAGGTAAACTCGGAGGATTTCATTTCAATGATTCGAAATATGGGGATGATGATTTGACAGTCGGCAGCATCAAACCTTACCAACTCTTCCTGATATTTAATGAGCTTGTTGAGGGAATGGATGCGAGACATATGAATCATGCCAATGGCCTGGGATGGATGATAGACGCATCACACAATGTAAAAGATCCGCTGGAAGACCTGCTGCAATCGGTGGAAGCTATCAGGATTGCCTATGCGCAGGCTTTATTAGTTGATAGAAAAAAACTTGCTGACGCACAACAGCGCAATGATGTGGTAGCAGCACAGGAAATTTTACAGCATGCATTCCGCACAGATTTGCGTCCGATCGTGGCCGAATCCCGCCTGCGTTCCGGTGCCGCGCTGAACCCGCTGGAAGTTTATCGGGCTGAGAAAGTCAGACAGCATCTCATTCAGGAAAGAGGATCGAAAATCATCGCGACAGGATTATGATCCCAACACCGGTCATTGCCATTTTTGATGTTGGGAAAACCAACAAAAAAATTATATTGTTTGATGAACAGTATCATCTGGCGCATGAAGAGAACATGCAATTGCCAGAAACAATTGATGACGATGGTTTCCCCTGTGAAGATATTTCTGCATTATCGAAATGGCTGCTGGAAGGATTCAGGAAGATTGTTTCAGGCAAAAACTATGATTTGCGCGGAGTTCAGTTCACAGCCTATGGTGCAAGTTTTGTCCATCTTGACAACCAGAATAGGGTATGTGCTCCTTTGTACAATTATTTGAAACCTTATCCGCAGTCATTACAGGAAAAATTTTACAACAAGTACGGAGGTAAAGAAGATTTTTCAAAACAAACGGCTTCTCCTGTGTTGGGGAATTTAAATTCAGGCCTTCAATTGTATTGGCTGAAGCATGAGAGACCGGCACTATTTCATAAAATAAAATTTTCACTGCATCTTCCCCAATGGCTCAGTTTTGTTATTTCAGGAAAGCATGCTTCGGATATTACCAGCATTGGTTGCCATACCTGCTTATGGGATTTTTCTAAAAATAATTATCATCAATGGGTAGATGCGGAAGGAATCAGAAACAAGTTTGCACATATTCATCCCAGTGATAAACCGATTGCTGATCATGTCGGCGAATCCATCGATTCCTCTCTGCATCTCAAAATACCTGTTGGTACAGGATTACATGATAGTTCGGCAGCCCTGATCCCTTACCTGGCAATTATCAGGGAACCATTTGTCCTGATATCTACAGGCACCTGGAGCATCAGCCTGAATCCATTCAATCATTCCGCCTTGACAAATGAAGAACTTGAGCAGGATTGTTTATGTTATCTGAGCTACACCGGCGAACCGGTGAAAGCATCCCGGTTGTTTGCCGGACATATCCATGAAGAGCAAACAAAAAAGATTGCCGATCATTTTAATAAATCACCTGATTATTATTCCGGTCTGAAAGGCAATATTGAATTACTGAATCGTTTATATGAAACCAATATCCCAGGGAATGACAATTCTTCATCATTCTTCTATGACCACGATCTGAATTCTTTTTCGAACTATGAAGAAGCTTATTACCACCTGATGTTTGATTTGATTATCCGGCAAACCAAATCCACAAAATTGATATTGAAAGGAACAAATGTTAAAAAGATATTTGTAGATGGTGGTTTTGGTAAAAATTCAATTTATATGCAAATGCTCCGGCGTTCTTTCCCCGATATAAATATTTCCACTACTGCAATGTCGCAGGCAACAGCATTGGGAGCAGCTTTGTCAATACACAGCTACTGGAATAGCCAATCAGTTCGGACTAGTCTTATCTATGAATGATGATCGATGGTCTTTTCTTCGCACACTGCATGTATCGAAATCGGACAGTTTTAAGCTGCACAAAAAATATAAAAGACTGGTTTTTAGTTGCATATTATAAGGCATTCTCTTTGTACCCACTCTTGTACCATTCAACCCCAAAAATTTAGTCTATGTTCGAAAATTATCTGAAGACAGCGATCCGGAATTTAGGGCGTAACAAAAGTTATGCATTTATCAATGTATCGGGACTGGCAGTGGGCATTGCAGCAAGCCTGTTGATTTTTTTGGTGATCAATTTTGAAACCAGCTTTGACAATTTTCATTCAAAGCGTAAAAATATTTATCGTGTCGGTACAGTATTTCATTCACAGGATGGCATGGGCTATTCAGCAGGGACGGCTTTCCCTGTTGGTCCGGCGCTGCGGGTGGATTTTCCCCAGATAAAGGTAGTCGCAAACATTTTCAGGAATGACGATGTGCAGATCACAATCCAGGATGGTATAAATGATCAACAGAAAAAATTGAAAGAATCATATCTTTTTTTTGCAGAGCCCTCTTTTTTTAAAATTTTTGATTTCGGATGGCTGTCTGGCGATCCTGAAACGGCTTTGAAAGACCCCAACTCGGCAGTGTTGACACAGGCAACCGCGGAAAAATATTTTGGAGATTGGCAGTCGGCAATTGGTAAGACAATCAAGCAGGAAAATAAATCGATCTATAAGATTACGGGGATATTAAAAAATATTCCGCCAAATACTGATTTCCCACTCAGCGTGGTTGTTTCTTTTTCAACGCTTCAAAATTCAGATCTAAGTCGCAACTTAAATGACTGGGTAAGCACATTTAGCGATGCGGCCACGTTTATAGTGCTGCCACCGGAATTATCGCCAGAAAAAATGAACGGTGAATTGATAGCATTTGCAAAAAAACATAAACCCCAGGTATATGCGAGCGATGCTTATGTATTGCAGCCCTTGTCTGAAATTCATTATGATGATCGCTTTGGAAATTTTCGTGGTCATGTTTTCAGCCATGACCTGGTCAGGGCGCTTGCATTGATCGGGATTTTCCTGATCGCTATTGCCTGTGTCAATTTTATTAACCTGGCGACTGCCCAGGTTGTCAAACGGTCGAAAGAAGTCGGAGTGAGAAAAGTTTTGGGCAGCAATCGTTCCCAACTTGCTTTGCAATTTCTTGGCGAAACCGCATTGATCGCTCTTGCTGCCATGGCTATTGCCATTTGTATCGCAGCAACTGCCTTGCCATTTTTAAACGATTTGCTCGAACAACAGATGAGTATGAATTTTCTGGTCAACCCTTCTTTAATATTGTTTGTAATTATTGTTTTAATCGGGGTTACACTTTTATCCGGAATTTATCCGGCAATGATCTTATCAGGTTTTAATCCTGTGACTGCTTTGAAAAGTAAGATCACATCCAAAATGGTTGGAGGTATTTCGTTGAGGAGAGCGCTTGTTGTTTTACAGTTTGCCATTGCGCAAATTCTCATCATCGGCATGCTTATCGTGGTGAGCCAGATGAATTATTTTAAAAACGCTTCGCTTGGGTTTGACAAAGCTGCCATTATCAATGTCCCGATTCCCGGTGATAGCGCCAATCATACAAAGATTGATTACCTCCGAGATCATTTACTCAGTAATACGAGTATATTGAACGCCAGTTTCAGTTATGCGAGTCCTTCTTCCGATGGAAATTGGCAAAGTGATTTCAAATTTGATCATGCGGCCAAATCAACCCATTTCAGTGCCAATTTAAAATGGGCAGATGCAGCCTATTTTAAAACATATAACCTTCAGTTTGTGGCTGGTCGTCCATATTACCCGAATGATACAGTCAAAGAATTTGTGGTCAATGAAACGCTTCTCAGCAAATTAGGAGTCCGCAAGCCACAGGAAGCCATCGGCAAGGAAATCAATTTCTGGGATGGTGTTAAAGTGGGAAAGGTTGTTGGCGTTATCAAAGATTTTAATTCTTATTCATTGAGACAGCCGATGGCTCCCGTTGTGTTGAGTACCTGGAAAGATGTTTACCAGGTGATCAATATTAAAATAAAACCTGGATCTGAAAAGGCAGTATTGCCCTATGTCGAAAAATTATGGAACGAAAGTTTTCCGGATTATATTTACCAATGCCAGTTTCTTGATAAAACCATTGAAGATTTTTACAAGCAGGAAAACCAGTTGTCGGTCCTCTACAAGGTTTTTGCTGCTATTGCGGTATTCATTTCATGTCTCGGTTTGTATGGACTTGTTTCGTTCATGGCTGTACAGCGTACGAAAGAAGTTGGCATTCGAAAAGTACTCGGTGCTTCTTCAGGGAATATTGTGTACCTGTTGTCAAGGGAATTCACTTTGCTGATCATTATTGCATTTTTGATAGCTTCACCTATTGCCTATTTCATCATGCATAAATGGCTGCAGAATTATACGTACCGGATTTCACTGGGAGCTTCTATTTTTATTGTGGCGATCACAGGATCCATTATCATCGCGTGGATTACCGTGGGTTATCGGGCAGTAAAAGCAGCCATGGCGAATCCTGTGAAGAGTTTAAGAACGGAGTAAATCTTAGCCCGGCATTTAAATGCCGGGCTAAGAAAATTGGACAACGGTCATCGGCCAACGTTACTTTGCTTGCATTTTGCCGATCATTTTTTTTGCATTGTCGTTGGCAGGGTTGAGTTGCAGTGATTTTTGATAATATTCAATGGATTTTTTTGTGTCTCCTTTATTCATCAGTGCTTCACCCATACTATCGTACACATTAGCGCTTTGAGGATAATAGTCAATATTCATCTGGAAATATTGAATAGCCAGATCATATTGTTTATTATTCAGCAAATCATAACCCAGTTCATTAATGATTTCTTCCGGAGGAGTGAATTTTACATTTGTTTCTTCGGAAAATTTGTTAAACTGCTCTTTCAATTTTTCCGGATGAAAAATGAGTTGTGTGAACGAGATATGATAATCTTTAAAAATAAATCTTAGTCCGTCGTATTCGGCAATAAATGGAACGGAACCGTGATCATCGTCGCCATAATAACCATATTTCCAGTTCAGTCCTGATTGATTCCTTGTGTCCAGCAAAGTAGCGAATGACCTGATGGATTCGAAGTGATCATTTATTGTCGTATCCCCATGCACTAAAGTATTTGCCTGGGCAAGATAGAGAGACCTGCCTTTCAGGTTGGCATGCGGAAAATAAGTCTTGGCTTTTTCCAACAGCTTTTCATGGTCCCACCATAAACTTGGATCAATGGCAATATAGGCGTTGAAAGTTTCCGGCATGGTATAGAGAGCATTGATCACCGTAATGCCGCCGAAGGAATGGCCAACAAAAACGCGGTAAGGCATAGTCCGGTAGGATGAGTCAATATGAGGGATCAATTCATCCTTAATAAAATGAAGGAAATTATTACCACCACCACTGGTCTTTAGAAATTCGGCCGGTTTGCCCGTATTGTCTGTTTCGGCATGGGTTGGTGTAAGATCTCTTGTTCTGTCAGTGTTTGGAATGGCGACAACAATCATATCGGGAATGACATGAGTTCCATTAATTCCGCTCCCTAATATTTCGACCAAGCCACTTACGGAAGTGAAGTGCGCATCGCCATCCAGTAAATACAATACAGGATACCTGGCCTTTCCGAACATTGCATTGGTATAATTTCCCGGGAGATGGATGAGATAATTTCTTTTTTCCCCGAGCGTGCGGGAATAAATAGAATCTTTTTTTCCTATCGAAATGAGATTGCTGTGTTGGGCGCAAATAACTAATGGAAGACTGGCTAATAAAAACCAAAACAATCTTTTCATATGCGGTTGATTGATCATGAAAAGATAAGATTTAAATAAATGGAAATAAATGTATGCCTGGTTTTTTGATATTGATTTGACAAATAATTGGCAAAAAGCGCGTCTGTTTATCTTTTTTTTCGAAGTATATTTAATGCGAAGATGGATACCGCTTAAAAGAATTAAATGAAAATAAGATATAAAATACTTGTCTTTTGCTTTCTCTGTTTTGTTTTTGTCGGGTGCGACAGAACGACGAAAGACCTGGCCAGGCTGCACCTGCAGAATAGGGCGCCCTTGTCGTATCTGCATAATATGGTTGTATTGGAATATGCAGAGAATACAGGCGCTTTTTTAAGTTTTGGTTCTGAATGGCCGGAATCATTAGGTGTTTGGGTCTTTGGCTTACTTCCCCTGCTTTGCCTTTCAGGATTATTTGTGTATGTAATTCGCAAATCGGGTCAAATGAGTTGGCTGGACCTTTTGCCGGTGGCTTTGGTTTTTTCGGGCGGACTCGGAAATATCATGGATCGAATAATATTCAGGAGGCATGTAGTTGATTTTATGAACCTCGGAATTCAGAACTTTCGAACCGGTATATTTAATTTTGCTGATGTATATGTGACGATTGGAGTCTTATTATTCATCTTCATTAAACTCAGGTCGAAGAATCAGGAAGAATTGCCTAAAGAATGATTGTCAACAAAAAAATCAATGGACAAAATAAAAATTTCAACTGCCCAGTTCGAAAATAGGAACGGGGATAAGAAATATAACTTACATGTGATTGATCGGCTCTCTGCAAGAGCCGCGGCTGAAGGGGCGAAGATCGTCGCTTTTCACGAATGTTGTATTTCGGGATATTCCTTTGCCAGACATCTTTCAAAACAGGAAATGCTGGAGGTGGCAGAACAGATTCCTGAGGGAGAAAGCGTTCAGCAACTGATTGCTATCGCGAAAAAAAATAATATTACAGTGCTTGCAGGTTTGTTTGAGAAAGACAGGAAAGAAGGACTATATAATACCTATGTATGTGTGGATAAAACTGGATTGATTGCGAAGCACAGAAAGTTGCATCCTTTTATCAATCCACATTTATTGCCGGGAAACGGTTATACCGTGTTTGAAGTATTTGGGTGGAAATGTGGCATCCTGATTTGCTACGACAATAACGTAGTTGAAAATGTTCGGGCTACCAGTTTGCTGGGTGCGGATATTATTTTTATGCCTCATGTTACGATGTGTACGCCGTCTACCAGGCCGGGAGCGGGTTTCGTTGATCCGGCTTTGTGGAAGAACAGAGAGAATGATCCGACTTCGTTAAGACTGGAATTCGATGGAATGAAAGGCAGGGGCTGGTTGATGAAATGGCTACCGGCGAGAGCTTATGATAATGGAGCTTATGTTGTTTTTTCCAATCCCATTGGCATGGATGATGATCAACTCAAAAACGGGAATTCGATGATCATTGACCCTTTCGGAGATATTCTTGCCGAATGCCGGGAGCTTGGGGAAGATTTAAAGTCGGCAACTTTTACAGAAGAAAAACTAAAGAATGCGGGAGGATACAGGTATAAAAAAGCAAGAAGACCGGAATTATATAATGAGATTATCGGGCAAACGCACGCTTCAGAACAAAAAGTGGCCTGGCTGAAATAAACGAATTCCTTCATTCCCACACTGATAAACGATGTTGTATTAAACAGCAAATTCCGGGTTTGAACTCCTTGTCCCCTGACTTAGTTTTGTAGTACAATTATTTTATTATGTACGATTATTATAGAGTCGCCCAGGCGCTGAAATATATAAAAGATAACATGCAGGAGCAGCCGAAATTGGAAGATGTGGCCAGAAATATTCATGTCAGCCCTTTTCATTTTCAGCGTCTCTTCACAGATTGGGCAGGAATCAGTCCAAAAAAATTTCTCCAATATATCAGTGTTGAACATGCCAAGCAAATTCTAAGGCAGAACGGAAATTCGGTTTATGATGCGGCATATGAAACGGGTTTATCAGGAACAGGCAGGTTGCACGATTTATTCGTGAATATTGAAGGCATGACGCCGGGTGAATATAAAAACGGGGGGCAGAATTTGTCCATTCAGTACAGCCTTAATGAATGTCAGTTTGGAAATTATATTATTGCTTCAACACCGAAAGGAATTTGCAACCTTTTGTTTTTCGAAAAATCGGCCCGGTCTGCCCTAGATGAATTGAAAGGTTTATGGCCCAATGCAAAAATTTTTGAAGAGACGAATCCACTTCATCAATCTGTTCAAAATTTTTTTAATGATGATTTTACCCAGGCAGATAAAATCAAATTATACCTGCGCGGCACTCCATTCCAGATAAAGGTTTGGGAAACTTTATTACGCATTCCCGAAGCTCATTTGTCTTCCTATTCAAATATTGCAAATGCAATCGGGCGGCCCGGTTCACAAAGGTCTGTCGGCACTGCGATCGGGAACAATCCTGTCGGGTTCATCATTCCCTGTCACCGCGTAATTAAAAATTTAGGCGATATTGGAGAATACCGCTGGGGCGCCGAACGCAAAATGGCCATGATCGGATGGGAAGCTGCGAAAATGGAAACAGCATAGTCTCTTATCTTCAGTCAATGATGCAGGCTAGGGGCTATATGGGTACTCATTGATCCAATGAAATCCCCTGTTTACCAGCCGGAATGACTTGGGATCAAATCGTTTTAGCCGCATATATACTGAGTCCTCATGTATTTTTCCCGTCAATACCAGCCAGACACTGTCTTTTTTAAATTGAAATCTTGATTTGTTTAATGAATCTTTTTCAGAGAAAACCGTCATTGTTTTTTTTAAGCTGTCTACGACGAAATTATACCAGGAAGAACTATCATTCATCAGCCTGATCTTACCGAATTTTTCATAAGGAATAATCAACTGTTTCCATCTCGTCGTATCGCTCGTTAATGGCGGAACCGTATCTTTATTTCGTATGACCGTAACCGTATTATAAATACCATACAAATATGGTTTTGGAACGAGATCGCCATATTGTTTCTGCATTTTCAGACCCCAGGAAATATTACCATACAAAACGAATGCAATGAAAATCCATTTTAACCCAAACCGCGTGATCCTTTTCCATTTTTTATTCAGGCTGAAG
>DATJWE010000241.1:0-9544 GCA_035501475.1 Puia sp.
CAAACTGATTGAAGATATGTGGGAAACCATGTATTCCAGTAGTGGAGTGGGTTTGGCCGCTCCCCAGGTGAACCGCGATATTCGGTTATTCATTGTAGATAGTACGCAGGTATTTACCAACCTGGATGAGGAAGACAAAGGAAAATATCCCGATGGTCCTGGCATTAAGCAGGTATTTATTAATGCGCATATTAAGAACCTGAACGGGGAAGAATGGATCTATAATGAAGGTTGCCTTAGTATTCCCAAGATCAGGGAAGATATCATGCGCAATGAAGAAGTTACACTGGAATATGTGAATGAATTTTTCCAGAAACAGGTAAGCACATTTAACGGGATCACGGCAAGGGTCATTCTCCATGAATATGATCATATCGAAGGGAAATTATTTATCGATTACCTGAAGCCCCTGAAAAGGAAACTGATGAAGAATAAGCTGGATGATATTTCCAAGGGAAAGATCAGCGTGGACTACAGGATGGTCTTCCCAAAATAATCAGGGATTGATATAACTTCTCCACCTGGCAATTAGTTTTTTCATGTCGTCCGGAAGTTCGCTTTCAAACAACATTTCCTTGCGTGTACTGGGGTGAATAAAGCCGATTGTTTTGGCATGTAAGGCATGACGGGGACAGATCGCAAAACAATTTTCCACGAATTGCCTGTATTTGCTGAACACAGTTCCTTTTACAATTTTGTCGCCGCCATAGGTTTCATCATTAAACAACGGGTGACCGATAAATTTCATGTGCACCCTGATCTGGTGAGTGCGGCCGGTTTCCAATGTACATTGAACGAGTGTTACATATCCGAATCGCTCCAATACCTTATAGTGCGAAATGGCTTCCTTTCCCTGTTCACCATCGGGATAGGCGTCAAATATTTTCCGGAAACGTTTGTGCCTCCCGATATGCGCTCTAATTGTTCCTGATTCTTCCGCAACATCTCCCCACACCAAAGCAATGTATTGGCGTTTTACAGTATGTTCAAAAAATTGTTTGGCCAGGCTGGCAATGGCTTTTTCAGTTTTTGCAAGCACCATCAGTCCACTGGTGTTCTTATCAATCCGGTGAACCAACCCAAAACGAGGAAGTGTTTCCTCGTTGATGGCACTGTTTTTCTGCTGAAGGTAATATGCGACTCCGTTGATCAATGTGCCCGTATAATTTCCTGAAGCAGGATGTACTACCAGCCCTGCGGGTTTATTGATGATCAAAATATCCTCATCTTCATATTCGATGTTTAGTGGAATTTTTTCAGGAATGATTTCTTCTCCCTGTGCCTGCTTTTCAGAATAAATAATGATTTGGTCAGACGGACGGATCTTATAATTCGACTGAACCATTTTATTGTTGACGAGCACTCTTCCGGCTTCAATGGCCTGCTGAATTTTATTGCGCGATGCGTTTTCAATCCGACTGGCCAGAAATTTATCCAGCCTGAATGGCTCTTGTCCCTTATCAACCTTAATACTCATTCGCTCATACAACTCATCCGATACTTCACTCATTTCATCAATATCCTCATCATGCCTGAATTCCTTATCCATATCGCTGGTTTTCACAAAAATAAGAAATAGAGCGTTTCCCGTGATTGCATGCGATTAGGATTCAATTAATCGGAAAACCACTGCGATATGAAAAGATTTCGCCGGAGGAACAAGACGAAAAGTCCCGGTGAAGCCACCAGGGAGGATATTGCCCCATTGTCGGTTGCCTATTGTTCATTGCAGATAGCGCTTTAAATTTGCATGATGGCGAGGCAGAAAATCATATTTGAAGACCTGGGTAAAATGGACTATCAGCAAGCCTGGGATTACCAGGAAAAACTGATGCAGGAGAACCTCTCGATCAAGTCAGCAATCAGCCGACAGTCTGATACTAACCATCACCTGTATACGAAGCACTACCTGCTCTTCGTCGAACATCCTCCGGTGTACACCCTGGGAAAAAGCGGGCATATGGAAAATATACTGATTACAGCAGAGGAAATGCAATCAAGGGGAATACAGTTCTTCAAAACCAATCGTGGGGGAGACATTACTTTTCACGGCCAGGAGCAGATCGTTGGATATCCTATTCTCGATCTTGAAAAATTTGATACGGATATCGGCAAATACATGCGTAACCTCGAAGAAACAATTATTCTTACACTCGCAGAATATGGCGTCAAAGGATGCCGTTCACAGGGCGAGACGGGGGTTTGGATTAAACCGGGTTCCCCCGGTGTGGAACGCAAGATTGCAGCCATGGGCGTGCGTTGCAGCCGTTGGATCACTATGCATGGTTTTGCGTTTAATATAAATACTGATTTGAATTATTTTAATCATATCATCCCCTGCGGTATCCAGCATAAGCAGGTCACTTCTCTTGAAAAAGAGCTGGGCCATAAAATTCCGATTGAATCAGTCAAGCAAAAACTGAAGCAGAATTTTGAGCGGGTCTTTGACGTGGAAATAGTTGATAATGATTTTGCGAAAGTTTCGTCAATGACAATGAGGGAATGATTTGTCGGTCTATAGGATCAGAAATCTTTTGGAATAAACAGTTTGTTCTTTTCCTTCAATCTGCCATCTTCATACAATTCAAAACGGAACCAGCCTGAATGAACGAAATTGGTTTTATCAACGATCAGCAACTGATCTTTTATTTCCCTGACTTCTAGGAGAGGAGTATTATCCTGTTCAAAAAATTTCACCATGTACTTTCTTCTATTGGCGTCAGGAAGAGATATGTTCACGTTCCCGTCTTTTCCGGTATACACAAAGGTTGAAATTTTATATACTTCTTTCACTTCGGCTACTGGTGGGACATAGGGTTTGATCAAAACAGTATCCGCGTGCACGAACAAAATAGTATCTTTTGTTTTGGCCAGCAAGGAGTCTCTGAAATGACCAAGCATTCTTCCCGAAAGCTGTCCAATGACAGAATCCCTTCTTTTAATAAACACTGTTTTTTCTACTGTTACCGTGGTGAGTGCGCTTGCTTTAACAGGAGCATTCACTGAAGGCCTGGGTTTATTGCTCAGGTCCTGCTGATAAAAAATCCGCTGGTTATCTATTCTGGGCAGCACGATTTCCTGATCCTCTTCGGAAACTGCTTTCTGAGCTGTGGCTACTGTTTCGGGCAATGCGCGTTTTGATTTTGAAAAAAGATATTTACTGTTATCGAGTAAAATAAATAACCTGTAATACATTGCAGTTCCTTTGGCCTTTGTATCAACAAAACCGTTTTCGGGTATGGTTGGATCGGGCACCGTAAGCAGGGTAGTGAAGTTGCGAAGGCTGTCGGAAGAACGCTGGATGCTGATTTGATTAACGACTGTATAATTGTTTTTCCAGCTGATAAGCACTTTGCCATTGTCTTTCAGTACAGCCGAAAACCTGGGGAGGGTGTCCTGCCCCGTGGCCTCGAGTACGAAAAAGATAGACAGCATCAGCTGTACGAAAATCAAACGCATGGCACTTTGAAGTGTCTTTTAGACTTTTTAATCAGCAAAGATAAGGGGAAGACTAAATTTTTCACTTATGTTAAAAGTTGAGTGTTCCCGGGGCCAGTGACAGATTTCCCTGCAGACCTCCGCTGTGGATCAGCAATATTTTTGTTCCGGTGGCAAAATAATTTTTCCGGACCAGGTCGATCACTGCATAAAACAATTTTGCAGTGTACACGAAATCTGAGGGTATACTGGATTGATCGTATAACCAGTTCATGAAATGAATCAGCTCTGGAGCTTTTTTGGCATATCCTCCAAAATGATAATTGTGATACATCTTGCAATAATCCCTTTTTTCAGGATGAATAAGTGGCTGTATATCTTTTTGCCAGGCACCGGCTGTCCCTTTTAATACGCTTATCCCTGAAATATATTGTTGGGCTGACGATGCATTTGCCAGGCCAATTAGCGTGGTTCCCGTTCCTGTGGCACAAAAAATATGCTCATACCGCGTCCCGCCTGCTAATGATAATATTTCTTCACTGCCCTTGATACCTAATATTCCTGATCCTCCTTCAGGGATGATATAGGATCCCTGAAACCGGTCAGGCAATAAGGCATGAAAGTCGGCCGAGCTTTTTCTTTTATATTCTGCACGGCTCAGAAATAAAAACTCCATGCCGTATTGTTGCGCTGTTTGCAAAGTTTGTGACAGCTCTGCGGGTTTTTCGCCCCGGATAATGCCAATAGAATGGAGCCCTTCCATCTTTGCTGCACAGGCTGTTGCCACGATATGATTAGAATAAGCACCGCCGAAGCTCAGAATGGTTTTATGGTTCTTTTCAATCGCTTCTTTCAGGTAGTATTTTAGTTTGAACCATTTGTTTCCCGAGATAACCGGATGTATCATATCCAGGCGTAGCACATCCACTTCAATTCTTTTATCTCTGCATTCGGGCAAATCAAGACGATCTATTAAAATTGTTTTTGTATGCAATATTCGTTCTGCAAAATGCATAAGACGATTTCTTGGTATAATTTTTTATTTTCGTACACTTAAATAAAATTAAGGTAAATGCAACCAACACTTTTAATACTGGCGGCAGGAATGGCATCAAGATATGGCAGCATGAAGCAGATACAGGAATTTGGTCCGGGTGGGGAAACGATTATGGATTATTCAATTTACGATGCCATACGCAGCGGTTTTAAAAAAGTAGTTTTTATTATCCGGGAAGATTTTGCAGATGATTTTAAAAACATTTTTGAGCCGAAATTAAAGGGCCGGATTGAGACGGATTATGTTTTCCAGGATCTGCATGGTTTTGTGAACGGTTTTACTGTCCCGCCCGAGCGTACAAAACCATGGGGTACTGCGCATGCAGTATTGTCAGCCATGAATGCGATTAAAGAACCTTTTGCAGTGATCAACGCAGATGATTTTTATGGTCGGGATGCATTCAAAAAAGCCTTTATTTTTTTGAACGAGCAGTGCAACGAAAAGCTCTACAGCATCATCGGCTACGATCTGGCAAAAACATTGTCGGATAATGGGTCAGTCAGCCGGGGAGTTTGCCAGGTTGATGACAATAATAATCTGGTGTCTATTGCCGAGCGGACCAAAATATATCGAGATACTGATGGGAGAATAGTGTATGAAGAAGGGAACAAAAAAATTGGAGTTGCCGATGATTCAAAAGTGTCCATGAATTTCTGGTGTTTTGATCCCTCTGTTTTTTCTTTTATAAAGAAAATATTTTCCGAATTCCTGCATCAGAACGGAAATAATCCGAAAGCAGAATTTTTTATTCCTATTATTGGGGACCGGTTTATCAATGATGGAGTAGGCAGGATCAGGGTCATACCCACGCCTGCAAAATGGTTTGGAGTGACCTATAAAGAAGACGCTCCCGAAGTGGAGCAAAGCCTCAATCAACTGGTGAATGCCGGCGAATATCCTGATCGACTTTGGAACTGAGGAATGAATAGGCAACGAGCAAGAGGCAATGGACAATAGACAATGGGCAATTCAAGAATTAAATGTCAATAGTCAATGCAATTGTCAATTGTCTATTGTCTATTGCTTATTGTTAATAACTCTTCACGATAAAAATGTAGTCCTGCATTTTTTTGATCTGCTGAACGCGGTCCATACCTTTCAATGAGGAAAAAACAGGAGTTTTTATATTCACAACAGTGCTGTCGATTTTTATGAGGCTGCTGTCATTCTTAATTTCATCCAGCGCTTTAAAAATGCTTTTTGATTTAATGGCAAAGACTGCACCCTGGGTCTGAACCTGTCTTGTACTCAACACGCCGATGATGTCTCCGTTTTTATCGAGAACCGGGCCACCACTGTTTCCGGGATTAGCGGCCACAGCGATCTGGCAGGCCAGAGTATCTCCTTCAAAACCTGTCACAGCACTCATATATCCTTCACCATAAACAATTTCATCGCGTGGATATCCAAGGGTAAAAATCGGTTCACCCAAATCTCCGCTTGTCTTGCTTATACCATAGGGTAGCGATGGCAATGTTTTGAAATTGCTGTCTACAATTTTGAGAACAGCCAGATCGGATTTGGGATTGATATAAATGATCCTGGTATCGAATTCTCCTTTATTATTTTGCACTCTGACAGCGGTTGCGTTACTTACTACATGTGCACTTGTAACAATATAGCCCTTGCCATCGATGAGAAAACCCGTACCGCCAAATTTAACCGTAGCTTCAGGTAACCTTGAAGCTTTTGACTCATTCAGTTCATGAGCAAGTGAACTTTGATTTTTTTCCAGAACCGCCATCTTTCTCCTGAGGATCTCAACGGATTTATTATCGGCCTTGGGCGAGAGATAGGAAATCAGTCCGCTAATTCCAAGTGCAGTGACACCTGCGATGGAAGCAGCGATCGCTACCACACGCTTATATTTTCTCCATATCTTGATCATTCTTGCTCCGGATTCTTCTTCTTTTATTGCACCTGTTTCGAAGAGGCTGTTGTGGACTTCATTGAGTGTATTCCTGAAATTTCTTAATTCTTCGTATTTGTTTATTTGGTTCAGGAAGATCGTGTGCTCCACTACCATCTGGTCAACCGCAGGATTGCTTTTACGCAGCTGTTCAAAGAAAACTCTTTCTTCCGGTAACATTTCTCCCCGGATATAACGTTCAATAGTATCTAACATGACAATTTCCTGCATCACTTTAATTTTTGTATTGTTCGAAGAAAAGTTTTTTCAGTCGCATGAGGCATTTATATTTCTGGTTCTTGGCATTGTCTGCATTCGTATATCCAAAATCCACAGCAATCTGCATCATGCTTCTTTTATGTACATAATAGGATTCCAACAAACTTTTACAAGGTTCTCCAAGATTTTGCATCGCTTTTTCCATCAGGAGAAAATCATTGTTCCTTCGTTCATGCAACTCCAGGTCTTCTTCCACAGGTACAATATCTTCCAGGTTTTCCACTTCAGGAGCGAGCTTTTGACTTTGATGATAACGTTTCAGCCACAATCGCCTGCAAACCGAATAGACATAGGTTTTGATCAGGCAGTTTAATTCAAAATCTCCGGATCTTGTTTTTTCATACAAAACAATCAACGCTTCCTGGAAAATATCCTTGGCATCATCGATTGTGCCGCCACTATTTAAAATAAGATTTTGCACCATTCCATAGTGGTGCTGATAAATGGTCTCAATGGACTTTCTGTCGTTTAATGCCAGGCCTTTCAACAAAACTTGTTCATTGCTGTCTGTCCTCACGCAGTGCTTTATTTAATACCGAAATTAAAGATTCGTAACCCAAATTGATGAGGAAAATTTTTCCGATTTACAAATTCATCTCTCATTAATCGGTTTTTATACATTAATAAAAATAATATTTATTTTTTGATGTTTTGCCGGGTTACTTTTCCCCTGTTATGGGTATTAACCTAAAATCCATTCACTTAACAAAAAAAATGACTACAATGAAAAAGCTCTTTTTAGTATTAGCTATCGGCGCATTCGCTGCCTGTAACAACAGTTCCAGTACAGAAACAAAAACAGATACAGCTGCTGCAAAAACAGACACAGCTGCTGCAATGAAGACAGACACCAGCGCCATGAAAGCTGATACATCGAAGAAGGCTGTAGATACGACTAAGAAGTAAGTTTTTTTCATATGGCAAGCAATCGTTAGAGGCCGTCCTGTTCCCAGGATGGCTTTTTATTTTTTCCGTTTTCCATTTGCTTATAAAATATCCCTGATCAGGTTGGAATTAATCAGGAATTTGGTTTAGTATTGTTTTTCTTTTGAATTCCTTGTTCCAAATTTCCGGATGCATATATGATTTGGATTCAACTATTCATTTTGCTTGCTGCCATATTGATTGGGTCGCGCATGAAAGGAATAGGATTGGGGGTGATGGGTATCGTGGGACTTTTGCTTTTCATTTTTGTTTTTCATATGCGACCGGCTGAACCGCCGCTCGACGTCATGCTCATCATTCTCGCCATTGTGACCACAGCAGCGACGCTCCAGGCTGCCGGCGGGCTGAACTACCTGGTAGGTGTAGCCGAAAAAATAATAAGGAGCCGCCCTTCTCAAATCATCTTCATCGGGCCTTTTGTTGTGTATTTTCTTGCTTTATTTGCCGGCACTTCACATATTATTTATTCAGTGCTGCCGATTATTTCCGAAGTGTCTGCTAAAAGAAGAATAAGACCCGAAAGGCCCCTGAGTATTTCGGTAATCGCTTCTCATATTGCACTGACGGGAAGCCCTATGTCGGCCGCCACGGCTGCGTTTGCGTCTATTCTCGCATATCCTTCAGCGGCAGTGGATATCATGAAAGTCTGCATTCCTTCCTGCATTCTCGGCGTGCTGGCCGGCGCTATTTCGGTGTTGAAGATGGGTAAGGAGCTTGATCAGGATCCTGGTTTTTTAGAGAAGATGAAAGACCCGGAATTTGCAGCGAGCATTGACTCGGTTTCTGTAAAAGAGGAAACAAAAACCAAAAGCGGAGCAAAGATCGCTGTGATTATTTTCGGAATAACCATTGCATTGATTGTGCTCGCAGGCTCTTTTCCTTTCCTGCTTCCAAATCTGGGGGCAGGTCCCGCCAACCTCAGCGTCAATGCAAATGGAACCCTGACCATGGGAACGATCATTGAAGTGGTTACGCTTACCGGAGCAGCAGCCATCATGCTGCTGACCAAGACAAGTCCTGCCGAAGTAGTGAAGGCCAGCCTCTTTAATTCGATGGCTTCTGCAGTGGTTTCTGTCTTCGGGGTTGTGTGGATGAGTTCGACCTTCATCAGCCATAATCAGTCGCTCATTCGTCATGCACTCGGCAATATCGCACAGGCATATCCATGGACATTTGCGATTGCCATTTTTTTGATGGCTGTATTTATGTTTAGCCAGGCTGCCACGACGCGGACAATGATGCCTTTGGGAATTAGTTTGGGCATCGTCAATCCTTCGCTAATAGCGATGTTTCCTGCGGTTAACGCCGACTTTGTTTTACCGGGATATCCGACCTTATTGGCTGCAATTAATTTTGACCGGACGGGTACAACAAGGATTGGAAGGTTTGTGATCAATCACAGTTTTATCAGGCCCGGCCTGGTGGCAATTTCCACAGCGATAATATCCGGATTTATCTTGGCGAAGATTATTTTATAAAATCAGGAATTTTCTAATACCCCATTTTCTTTTTCAGGCCTTCATCAATCGCATCGAGAAATTCTTCAGTATACAAGAAATGCTTTCCATGTTCAACTTTATTTCCGTGAATGCAGACTGCGAGATCCTTGGTCATTTTTCCTGATTCTACCGTTTCAATACAAACTTCTTCGAGTGCATTGCTAAAGCGGATTAATTCTTCATTGTTATCCAGCTTTCCTCTGAATGCAAGTCCTCTTGTCCAGGCAAAAATAGAAGCGATGGGATTTGTTGAAGTTGGTTTCCCTGCCTGGTGATCCCTGAAATGACGAGTTACTGTGCCATGAGCCGCTTCTGCCTCCATGATTTTTCCGTCGGGGGTAATCAGTACTGAAGTCATCAGGCCCAGGGAGCCGAAACCCTGAGCAATGGAATCGCTCTGCACGTCTCCATCATAGT
>DATJWE010000242.1:0-5832 GCA_035501475.1 Puia sp.
CTTCCTCGTCGTGCTTTTTATTATCCTCAATCTGTTATATCAATATGACGTCATTGACCCGACCAATAAGGCCTACGGTCTTAACTATACGAATCGCAGCGAACGTCCTGAGTATAACCGGTCAACTTTATTACGCTTATGCTCACCCGTAAAAACAGAACGGGATAAGCAAAACATGCTGCGCATACTGGACAAATGGAAGAAAAAGCAAAAAGATAAAAAACCCGTCCTTTTCATTTTAAACACAAGCGGAGGCGGGAACCGTAGCGCTGCTTTTACCATGAACATTTTACAGCAGCTGGATAAAATAAGTGGCGGCCAGTTAATGATTAAAACATTTCTGATTACAGGCGCGTCCGGAGGAATGTTCGGCGCGGCTTATTTCAGGGAGCTCGCCCGCCTGAAAGCAAATGGTGATAGTGCTATCAATTTGCAGGATCATCGTTATACGGATGCGATATCAGGTGATCTGCTCAATCCTTTGTTTTCATCTTTTGTCGCCCGTGATCTCGCATCGCCTGCTCAAAAATTCAAGGTGGGTAATTATGAATACATCAAAGACCGCGGATATGCATTTGAACAAAAATTAAATGCAAATACAAACGGAGTATTAAACCGGCAGTTGAAAGATCTGAAACCGGATGAAGAATCAGCAAAAATTCCGCTGATGCTTTTTAGCTCGGTGATCACCAGGGACAGCCGCATGATGATGATCAGCAGCCAGCCCATCAGTTTTTTAATGCGACCAATCTATGACACAGTGCGCATTTCTGAAATGGATCCTGATGCGATTGATTTTGGCGCTTTTTTCCACAAACAGGATCCGATGAATCTGCGCTTATTGACTGCCTTGCGTATGAATGCCACTTTCCCCTATGTGCTTCCCAATGTTTGGCTGCCTACTACGCCTGTGGTTGATGTAATGGATGCGGGATTCCGTGATAATTTCGGAGAACAGTCGGCAATCCGTTTTCTGAATGTGTTCAGAGAATGGATTTTGAAAAACACCAGGGGCGTGGTATTGATACAAATTCGTGATCGTAAGACAGGAGGATGGGAGAACCCTTATGAGACAAGCGATATCACGGAGATTTTTACCAAACCTTTTATGCTGCTCCAGCATAACTGGTATAAAATGCAGGAATATAACCAGGATGATCTGCTGAGTATTATGCAGAATGTAATGGATAGCAATTTTTACAAACTGACTTTTCAATATGCTCCCCGAAATACAGACGAAGGAGCGGCACTGAATTTTCATCTCACACGCCAGGAAAAACTGGATATAGCCGATGCAGTAAACAGTTCTGTCAACCGGGTTGTCTTTAAAAAGGCGAAAGAATTATTTGCGAATGAGAAACAGCCAAATTGAAACCCGGCTAAATAGTTTCTTTCTAAGGTTGTAATAAACGGAAACAATTCTTAATGATATTGATTTTGAATTCCCGACTGGTTTCCCGGGGATCGCCGTCAATGTGCAGAGGAGCAGAGTGGGGATTTCTGATGGTGAGAGAATCAGTTTGTAAGTAAATGATATTTTTTTTCTCATTCTTACTACCCGCCTGTTGTACTCCATTGATTCCTGTCACCTGGCTTATTACAGAAAAAGGTAACCTGAGCTTGCTCATTTTTTTTACAATCACGATATCCAGTAAACCGTCATGCAGACTGGCTTGCGGGGCAATAGTAAAATTATTTCCAAACTGATTACTATTGGCAATACTAATAAAAAACGCTTCGGTTTTAAATGTCCTGTCTTTTAAAACTATCTCAAACAGATAAGGCTTTGCCTTAAAAAAGTTAATAGTAGAAACTTTGATATAGGTCTGAAGTCCTCTTCTTTTTTGCTTTGCAAATTCATGGGCAACCAATGCGTCAAAGCCAATGCCACAAAGCATGCAGGAAAACTGATCGTTTATATAGAACGCATCGGCAAAAAGAGCTTTTCCTTTAAAAATAATTTCAAGCGCCCGGGATGGCTGCTTTGGTATTTTGGCAGCGAAAGCTAACCCATTTCCTGATCCCGTCGGAATGATTCCTATGTTTACTTTTATTCCCCTGACTTCAGCTACGACGCTATTAACTGTACCATCTCCTCCACAGATAACGATATCCGTTATATGTTCATCCTGAATTTTTTTTTTGAGCGAATCGTACTTGTTTCGGGGAGGAGTTGGCAGAATTTCGAATTCAATATGCTGCTCAAGTGTTTTGCGGGTGATCAACTCCTCCAGGGAAGATTTCGCACTCGTGCCTGAACTGGGATTGATGAGATAAATGATTTTTCGCTGCATGGTGGCAAGTTCTGCAAAAATAGTTTACCATCTCAATAAAGCACTTGCCCAGGTAAATCCACTGCCGAATGCAGCAAGGCAAACCAGGCTTCCATCTTTTATTATCCCGTCTTCCCATGCTTCACAGAGTGCAATTGGAATAGAAGCTGCTGTAGTATTTCCGAATTTTTGTATATTGTTATAAACCTGTTCATCACGCAGACCCAGTTTCTGTTGTGCAAACTGGTTGATGCGTAAATTCGCCTGATGTGGAATCAGAAGATCGATATCCGCAGGTTTCAGGTTATTTTTATCGAGAGCCTCTCTGACGACTTCTGGTAATTTGATCACTGCTTTTTTAAATACGGCCTGCCCATCCATAAAAGGATAGATATCTTCTTTGGCCATCATATCCTGTGTGATAAACAACCCTCCATAGGGTTTTTCCGGCATCGGCGGCTTCTTTTCTGCAACAAAATGCCCCGCATGAAATCCGGGATTCATCATAGAAAGTCGTTCTGCTTCACTGCCATCACTATGCAGATGAGTACTTAGGAGACCCTCGTTGCCTTTTGTCGTAGGCTGAATTACGACTGCTCCTGCGCCATCTCCAAAGATTACACTGATATTTCTTCCGCGGTTTGTAAAGTCCAGTCCATAGGAATGTGTCTCAGAAGCGATAAGTAAAATATTTTTATACATGCCTGTTTTTATGAATTGATCTGCCACTGATAATCCATACAAAAAACCGCTGCATTGATTCCTGATATCAAGCGCTGCAACTTCGTTCATATGCAACAGGCGTTGCACTAATACTCCGCAGCCGGGAAAATAATAATCAGGGCTCAGGGTCGCGAAAATGATGAAATCAATTTCCTGTGCTGTGGTGCCGGCCCGCCCAATGGCAATTTTGGCTGCCTCTACGCCCATAGTTGTCGTCGTATCTTTATAACGGGTGGCAAAGCGACGTTCTTTAATACCCGTACGTTCCTGGATCCATTCGTCGGAAGTATCCATTACCTTGGTGAGATCATTGTTTGTAATTATATTTTCCGGCACATACATTCCGATTCCGGCAATTTTTGACCGAATCATATTCTGCATTTTTAATTTCTTATGGGAAATTACAAAAAACTGAAAATTTATTTTTCAATTTAAATATTTAAAGAGGATCTGATTCGGAAATAACGTTTTCATTCTCCACTCACACGATATTAAAAATTGGTTGTAACTTAAGAGAAAATAAACTGCATGCCTGAAAGTGAAAAAATCAAATCCTCCATTGCAAGGGTAAAAAAAACTTTGGCCCAAAAGCCTTCTTTCGGATTGGGTACCGGCATATCAAAAGTTAAAGTGATCAATGGGCTTACCTGCGAAGTGCAGGAAGGTAATTGGAAATTTGTCGCTGATATGCCTGAACAGGTTGGGGGCAATGGTGCTGGTCCAACTCCCGGAGTATATGGCCGTGCAGCGCTGGGAAGTTGCCTCGCCATCGGTTATATGATGCGGGCTGCAGAACTTGGAGTGGTCATAAATAGTTTAGAGGTAGAAGTACAGGCCGATTACGATGACGGCGTATTATTTGGTACTGTTCAAGATAAACCCCCGGGATATCTTGAAGTCCGCATTTCGGTTATGGTTGACAGTGATGCCTCAGAAGAAGATATTCTGCGTGTGCTGGATGAGGCTGATCAGCACAGTCCTTACCTCGATGTTTTCAGCCGGGCCCAGCATTGCGTACGTCAGGTTCATATTGTTTCCGAAAAAAATCATTGATATGGAACCGGCATTGCAAAGAAGAGTGCAGAGATATGGATGGGACAAAGCTGCTCTTTATTACGAAACTTTCTGGCAGGATCAGCTGAGGCCTGCGCAGGATTTGTTGCTTGAAATGGCCCAACTTCAACCCGGAGAAAAAGTATTGGATGTGGCTTGCGGTACCGGACTGGTAAGTTTCAGGGCAAGCGATGCAGTAAAGTCAGGTGGATTTGTCATAGGGACTGATATTTCAGATAAGATGGTGGAGATGGCTTCCGCAATCGCCGGGGAAAAAAAATATTCTGCAGTAGCTTTCAGCCGCATGGATGGGGAAGAACTGCAATTTCCGGATGCCGATTTTGATGTCGTGCTTTGTTCTCTGGGATTGATGTATATGCCCGATCCCCTCAAAGCTTTGAAAGAAATGCATCGTGTACTGAGACCGGGTGGCCGTATCGCGGCAGCAGTCTGGGGCAGGCGGGACCATTGTGGATGGGCAGAAATTTTTGAACTTGTGGATAAGAGAGTTGCTTCAGAGGTTTGCCCCATGTTTTTTCACTTGGGATTTCCCGACAGGCTAAATTTATTTCTCGCGACTGCCGGATACGCAAACATATCTTCACAAACCATTTCAACAATTCTTCATTATGCAACAGATGAAGATGCATGCGGAGCTGCTTTTGCAGGAGGGCCTGTTGCGCTAGCTTACAATAAATTTAATGATCAGGTGAAAGAAGAAGCACATGCAGAATATCTGGCTTCAATCAGTCAATATAAAAAGGAACAGAGTTACGATGTGCCGGGTGAATTTGTTGTGGCGATGGGATTTAAGTGATTTTGTATTCGATCGCACAATATTATTTCGGTTTCATTTGAAGCACATCTTTCATGAATGCTTCAATTTGGTTTTGTACTCCTTCAACATCTCCCGACTTAATCGGCGAACCTATAACATGATTGCCCGTATTGGGCATGGCCTGTTTTCGTTTCAGATTTGAAGATGTGCCTAACTGATCAAACATATTGAGCATGGCAGAAACTTTCACCACACTATCCTGGTGAATTTCATCTTTATAATAATATAAAAGCAAAACAGGCTGTTTCACTTTTTCAAAAGTTTCTTTATTCATTGTGGTTTCAAGCAATTCCTCCAGTTCAACTGCTGCTTCAAGTCGATAGGGCTTATTCCAATATTGTTTATAGATCGGCCTGTCGTCAGCAGAAACAACATAGTCGCTTTTTTTTACCAGTCTTGCTATTTGCAGTCCCCAATGATTATTCAATATCCATGCGTTGGGATCATTGATGGCTATGTTAGGAGACAGTAATATAAGCGCCGATACATCATCGGGATAAGCTGCAGCAAGCTGCAGGCCTAAAGTGCCGCCGGTGGATGTACCCATCAGAATTACTTTGCGGCCTAATTGCTTTCCGATAGCGAGCGCCTGTTTTGCAGATTCCCAGTATTCATCAGCAGTCAGATTGATGAGCTGATCAACCGTATCGATACCATGCTCGGCCAGGCGTGACAGATAGAGATTGCAACCAAATTCTTTTGCAATATTTCTGTGAATGGGGTCGCCTTCTTTTTGTGATGCAGAAAACCCATGCAGATAAACAATGGCATAATCTGTCTTTTCCTTTAGAGAATCATCGGCCCAGATAATTCTTGCCTGATTATCCGGTTTGAGTTTGTGCTGTGCTTCATTGTTGCTGACATAGGTTTGCAGCTCTGTTGGTACCGATGGAATTTCCGGGAGTTTTTTGTTGTACTTCGGAGTGGATGGACTCGGGCCGGCAA
>DATJWE010000243.1:0-7525 GCA_035501475.1 Puia sp.
CCAGGATCGTAATCCCCCTGAATGCATCGATCGAGAGAATCCTGTAAGCCGCCAGTTTTTTATGCATCAGTGCTTTTTTTAACGATAATACTGAATATTCCCAGTATATCAAACTTGGGTACGTCTCAATTTGAGATAAAATAACCACATAGAATCATAGGGACACATAGACATTCTTTATCGAGTCAATCTATGAGGATCTATGTGGCTATGTATCTGTTCCGCATCGAGCGGGACAAGTTGTGGTGAAAAATTCGAATTGAGACACTATTCAAACCTGCCGGAATATTCACCAGGAAGCCAGAATAAACAAATATTGCAGCCCGCTGTTATATTAAACACCATTAGTATAATTTAATATCAGCCATATTTTTATTTGAATTAATTGCAGTAACTTGAAACTATGATAGGTTTCCATTTTGGTAAATATGATCCGAACCAACAAGGCAAAACGAAATTTGACCAATTGCTCAACCTCTTCATGCAATTGCTTACCTATACAAACGGAGATGTGGCTGAAGCACTGCAATGGATGAATCAGCTGGATAAAGAATACAAACTTACTGATGAAGAATACGGAATGGGTGATTTTATTGAAGAGCTAAAGGATAAAGGATATATTGATGAGAACAGGCAGACCGGAGCCATCAGCATTACTCCTAAAACCGAACAGGGAATCCGTAAGCGTTCGCTGGAGGAAATATTTGGGAAGCTGAAAAAGACAAAACAGGGTGATCATAATACCTATAAACCGGGACTCGGTGATGAGATCAATCCCGAAACGAGACCTTTCCAGTTCGGGGATCAATTGGAACAAATTGATTTTACCGAATCTATCCGGAATGCACAGATCAATCATGGAATAGAAAGTTTTAATATGCAGGAAGATGATCTTAAGATCAGGGAAACCGATTTTAAGGCGCAGACATCAACCGTGCTGATGATTGATATCTCTCATTCCATGATTCTCTATGGTGAAGACAGGATTACGCCAGCGAAAAAAGTAGCGATGGCACTGAGTGAACTCATCACTACAAAATATCCTAAGGACACATTGGACATCGTGGTATTTGGCAATGACGCATGGCCTGTGGAAATCAAAGATCTTCCTTATCTCCAGGTAGGGCCCTATCACACCAACACGGTTGCAGGACTCGAAATGGCCATGGACATCCTGAGAAGGCGGAGAAATCCGAACAAACAGATATTCATGATCACTGATGGTAAACCAACCTGCCTGAAGCTGGGCACTAAGAAATATTATAAAAACAGTTTCGGGCTGGACAGAAAAATCACAGCACGTTGTTTAAACCTGGCAGCTCAATGCAAGAAGATAAAAATTCCTATCACGACATTCATGATTGCCAGCGATCCCTATTTACAACGTTTTGTCAATGAGTTTACTGAAACCAATAATGGAAAAGCCTTCTTTGCTTCTCTCGATCATCTTGGCGCATTCATCTTCAGGGATTTTGAGAGCGGAAAACGAAAAACGGTATATTGAAGAACGACAGGTAACCAGGAAACAGATAAGAAGAAATAAAACAATCTGGTCGCGCTGCTTATTACTTTTGATTTAGATTATTTATTATCGCCGTCAGGGCGGGATTGATTATATAAAAATAAAAAATGGACATTACAAAAATTAAGACGCTGGGTGAACTGAAGAAAGCTGGCTATAAACGCAAATCGGTCAAGGAAGAGTTGCGCGAAAACCTTATCAGAAAACTGCACAATAAGGAAAATACTTTTCCTGGAATAATAGGCTACGAAGATTCTGTGATTCCGGATACAGAGAGAGCTATTCTTTCACGTCATAATATTTTATTTCTTGGATTGCGTGGACAGGCAAAGACAAGAATGGCCCGACAAATGATCGGACTGCTCGATGAATTTATTCCCTACGTGACCGGAAGTGAAGTCAACGATGATCCTTTTCACCCCATTTCCAAATATGCAAAAGATCTTATTACTGCAGAGGGAGACAAAACACCGATCAGCTGGCTTCATCGCGACGAAAGATATGGAGAAAAATTAGCCACGCCGGATGTGAGTGTGGCCGACCTCATAGGCGATATTGATCCGATTAAGGCGGCAAATCTGCGACTTAATTTCGCGGATGAGCGCGTTATTCATTTCGGCATTATCCCGAAAAGTAATCGCGGCATTTTCGTCATCAACGAAATTCCTGACCTGCAGGCGCGCATCCAGGTGGCGCTCTTCAATATTCTGGAAGAGGGAGATATCCAGATACGCGGATTTAAGCTCCGTATGCCGCTTGATATCCTGTTCGTCTTCACAGCTAACCCTGAGGACTATACGAACCGCGGATCGATCGTCACTCCTTTGAAGGATCGTATCGAAAGCCAGATCTTAACCCATTATCCGAAGAATATAGAAAACGCTTTAAGCATAACCGAACAGGAAGCAGATATTTTGGATGAACAAAAAGTCAAAGTGAAGGTTAGCGACCTGGTGAAACGACTTATAGAACAGGTGGCATTTGAAGCCAGATTGAGTGAATTCGTGGATAAGAAAAGTGGTGTTTCAGCACGGTTAACTATCGCGGCATATGAAAATGCAATCAGCGCAGCCGAGCGTCGTGCGATCCTGAACAATGAAAAAGAAACCCAGGTGTGGATGAGTGATCTTGTGGGCATCATTCCTTCTATTACGGGAAAAATTGAATTGGTGTATGAGGGCGAGCAGGAGGGACCTTACCAGGTTGCATTTAACCTGCTGGAGAAAGCATTCCGCTCACAGTTCATCAATTATTTTCCCAATCCTGAGCAATTCAAAAAAAGAAAGGCGGGAGAGGAGACTCCTTTCCGTTCCGTAACCGGATGGTTTGATAAAGGAAACCAGTTGAATGTTTTCTTTAATACAAAAGATGCGGATAAGATTCAGTTGCTCTATAAAGTCGACGGACTTCATGCGCTGATTAAAAAATATTTCAAGCATGCCAACGATAAAGAATCTGCATTGCTCATGGAATTCCTGTTACATGGCCTTGCTGCATATTCACTGATCAGCAAAAAAGTGGTAGAGGGAAAAATTGAATTCAAGGACCTGATCGGATCAATGGTCAACCTCGGTTCCGGCAATTACAGTACAGACGAGGGTTTTGATGAGAATGATTTCAGATGATATTTTGATGATATGACAGCCACGGGTTTAAACCCATGGCTATCATTTTGTGAGATCTTTTGCTAATTGGAATCATATAATATTCACTTCCCTTTCCAATTCAACACCAAATTTTTTCTTCACCGAGGCCGCGATATCTTCACTAAGCTTATATATTTCTTTCCCTGAAGCATGACCATAATTCACCAGTACGAGGGCCTGTTTGTCATAACATCCTGCATCCCCGTTCCGAAAACCTTTCCATCCGCATTGTTCGATCAGCCAGCCCGCTGCCAGTTTCATAGTTCCGTTCTGATTCTCATACCCGATAATTCCGGGGTTTTCTTTTTTTAATTGCAGGAACCTGGATTTAATGACCTGTGGGTTTTTAAAAAAACTTCCTGCATTTCCGATTTTAGCGGGATCAGGCAGTTTGGATGACCTGATATTGATTACTGCCTGTGAAATGGCCTGGATACTGAGTTCTTTCACACCCATTCGCGACAGCTCGGTTTCCAAAGCACCATAGCTGGTATTAAATACCGGAACTTTATTTAATCGGAAAGTAACGTGCAGGATAACAAACTGATCTTTCCATTTTTTTTTGAAAACACTTTCCCGGTAACCAAATTCACAGTCATTGACACTGAAAGTAAACACTTTCTTTTCCCTGATATGATAGGCCTCAAGCTCTTCGAACACTTCTTTCAATTCCACTCCATAAGCGCCAATATTTTGCATAGGACTGGCTCCGACATTACCTGGTATCAGCGAAAGATTTTCGAGTCCCGCCCAATTCCGGTTGATACAGTACATCACAAACCGATGCCAGTTTTCTCCTGCTCCCACACGGACGTATACATGATGTTCGTCTTCCTTGACCAATTCAATTCCCATGATATCATTTTTCAGCACTAATCCGACAAAATCTTTAGTGAACAGGATATTGCTTCCTCCGCCCAGAATATGTACAGGAAGTTTTGAATCAAAGCTCATCTGTCCAGTCAATTCTTCGGCGCTTGTAAATCGCCCAAAATAGCCGGCATTTACATCAATACCGAATGTATTAAATTGTTTAAGCGAAATATTTTGTTGAATTTGCATGAACAGGTTGAATCGGGTAGCAAATTAAAGAAATTATGATCGATGCAGATGCAATTATATTGGGCGCTTCGGGCCTTGTTGGTAATGCCTTGTTGAATCAACTCATCCACGATGATCAGATTAAAAAAATAAGGATCCTGGTCAGGAGATACATGGATGTAAAGAACCCCAAAGTTGAACAGGAACTCGAGAATTTTGAAGATATGCATTCTTTCAAAGAAGCGATTGGAACCGGGAATACAGTTTATTGTTGCATCGGTACGACCATGAAGCAGGTGAAAAGTGATAAGACCCTCTATCGTAAAATAGATTTTGATATTCCCGTTAATGCTGCCAGGTTTGCCATCGAAAATGGTATACGTCAGTACGTTTTGGTCTCAGCCATCGGAGCCAATTCTTCTTCAGGCAATTTTTATATCCGGCTCAAAGGCGAAGTGGAAAAAGCCATCAGCGAAATCGGTTTTGACAGCGTGCATATCATGCAACCATCTTTTTTAACCGGCCCGAGAAAAGAATTCAGACCACTGGAAATCGTGTTTAAACCCCTGATATGGGGTCTTTCATTTCTATTTGTTGCCGGATTAAAGAAATATAAGCCGATTGCGGCATCTACAGTTGCCAGGGCCATGATTGCAGCCGCAAAACAGAATGAGAAGGGCGTGCATCGATATACATACGAAGACATGATCCGGCTTAATTCTTAAATCCTGTGGCAGTTTTATTTCACGCTAAGACGCAAAGTAGAGATAAGGCGCAAAGGTCTCCACGCGAATAAATTTTAGACTAAACAGCGTCGACATCGGGAATAATCGTTAAGCTTCTGAATTTTTTGTTATTGTGAAGGATGGCTGCCTGCTGATGTATGATGGTTTTCGCAAGTGTAATCGTATGCATATCCTTTGGAAGTTTCAGCAATAATTCCACCAGGTATTGATTTCTCACCCGGTTCACCAGGGGTTCTGCAGGTCCAACCATGTATTTGGCAAAATCTTTTTTCATGTTATTCGCACAGAAATGAGCAGCCGACTCTGCGGTTTCTTTTATTTTATGTTTGAAAGTAACCAGTATATTTCTTGAATAAGGAGGATAAAAAAATTTCTGCCGGGCAAGGATTTCGTGATTGAAAAAAAGCTTGTAGTCGTGGGCCTGTACAAATGCCAGTACAGGATGTTTTGTATTTGCAACCTGGATCAGCACTTTGCCTTCACCGTCTTTTCTTCCCGCTCTTCCACTCACCTGTTCCATTAATTGAAACGCCCGTTCGTTGACACGAAAATCAGCAAAACTCAGTAAACTGTCTGCATCGAGAATGCCTACCAGGTTCACGTTGTCGAAATCAAGTCCTTTCACTACCATCTGGGTTCCGACCAGGATGTCTATCCTTTGCTCTTCAAACGAACGAATCAGGGTGTCGTGTGCGGTTTTCCCCCGTACGCTGTCGATATCCATTCTTGCTACTCTCGCTTGAGGAAATATTTCTTCCAGTTGTTCTTCAATTCTCTCCGTGCCGAAATTTCTTTGAATGAACTGATGATTACCACAGGCTGCGCAGGTATTCACCGGCGGATACACAGTTCCGCAGTAATGGCATTGAAGTTTATTAGTCAGTTTGTGATAGGTCAGCGAAACATCACAGTTTTTACATTGCGGAATCCACCCGCATACCTGGCATACCTGATACGGCGAATACCCACGCCTGTTTTGAAAAAGGATGACCTGTTTTTTGGTGTCGAGCGAATGTTGAATTGATTCTTTTAACTCCTGGCTGATAATGGTTTTGTTTTTTTCTTTGAATCCAATTTTTTTTGTGTCGATGATTTCGATCAGTGGCAAACCAACCTGACCGTAGCGCTCGTTTAATTCAACGAGGCCATATTTATTATTGGTCGCATTAAAATAACTTTCTACAGAAGGAGTTGCACTCCCGAGTAAGACTTTCGCATTGAACAGGGAGGCATAATATATCGCTGCGTCTCTTGCATGATAGCGGGGCGCAGGATCCTGCTGTTTGTACGAAGCATCATGCTCTTCGTCCACTATGACTAATCCCAGGTCTGAAAAAGGCAGAAAAAGAGACGACCTTGCGCCTAGCACAATTTTCAGTTCTCCATTTCTGATCTTGTTCCATATTTCGACTCTTTCGTTTTGATTGAAGCGGCTGTGATAAATTC
This sequence comes from Puia sp., assembly GCA_035501475.1. Taxonomy (GTDB): domain Bacteria; phylum Bacteroidota; class Bacteroidia; order Chitinophagales; family Chitinophagaceae; genus Puia. The sequence continues at coordinate 6,402 of DATJWE010000243.1, forward strand.
CGATATAACCGCCGAAATGTTTTTGCAGGCGGCGTATAATCTGCGAGGTTAGCGCTATTTCGGGGAGAAGATATAAAACCTGTTTGCCGTTCCTGATAAATTGTTCGATCTGCCTGATATAAATCTGTGTCTTGCCACTTGAAGTAATGCCGTGTACGAGACAAGCCTGCTTCGACTGCCATGCCTGATTAATTTCGCTGTAAGCCTGGGCCTGCGCCGGAGTCAGCTCAAAATCAATCTCGATATTTTTAGGAAGAACCGGAAAACGGTCGATGATTCTTTTTTCAGTCTGCAGGATATTTTTTTCTATCAATCCTTTGAGCTGGGCTTCAGATGCGCCTGATTTTTTCAGCAACCCGGATTTTGTGACCTGTCCTTCGGTTTTTGAAAGATGAAGATAGCTTAACAACAGTTCCAGCTGCTTTTCCGCCCGCCGTAGTTTTTTGTCCTCATTCAATAACCCGCTTAATTTTTCTTCATCATGGTATTCCGGATTTATCAAAACATAGGTTACTTTTTTGGGCGAATAAGATTCTTTCAGAGACTCCCAGACAAAACAAACTTTTTTTTCGATCAACCTTTTGATGACCGGATACACGTGCGAAGAATCGAGAATTTGTTGAACCGTTGATAATTTCAATTCCTTCTTAATGAGCAATGCTTCAGCGACAAGGTATTCGTCATGATCAAGGGCGGAAAAATCATCTCCATAATCTTCACTAAACAGGAGAAGGGTTTCGCTGCTGAGTTTAAAATGAGCGGGCATTGCTGCGGACATGACCTCCCCCTCACTACACATGTAATAGGACGCAACCCATTCCCAGAGTTGAAGCTGTTCTTTATGTATCAGGGATTCAGAATCGAGGACATTCAGGATTTCCTTTGGCTCAAAAGCCCGGGGCTTTTTATCATGAATGGTTTTTACTATACCGGCATATTTTTTATTTTTCAGTGAGACTTCAACCCTGCATCCTTCTTTTATTGCAGCAGCAAAACGTTCCGGAATAGACCAGGTATAGTTTTTAGGCAATGCCAGCGGTATGATGATCTCTGCGTACATGGATGACCGGTAATTCTAACCAGCGGAAATGTCGGACAATAACCGGCAACACCCGCATGGCTTC
>DATJWE010000244.1:0-10349 GCA_035501475.1 Puia sp.
TTATGACGGCGATGGCTATGCGGACTTATTGGTAGGAGGACGGGCCAATTCCAGATTCTATGGTGAAATTCCAACCTCCTATTTATTGCATAACGATGGGAAAGGAAATTTCAGGATTGTTACGGACAGCATCGCTGAAGGATTAAGCAGGATAGGAATGGTAACCGATGCGTGCTGGACCGATATAAATAGGGATGGCAAGCCCGACCTGGTTGTTGTCGGGGAATGGATGCCTCCGTCTGTGTTCATCAATAAAAATGGAAAATTAACGCTGCAGCATTCCACTTTGGATCAGCTTACCGGCTGGTGGACCTGTATAAAAAATGTTGACATTGATGGCGATGGCTTTGACGACCTCCTGCTTGGCAATTACGGTCTGAATTCAAAACTTAAAGCATCTGTTCAATATCCTTTAAAAATGTACGTTGGTGATTTTGATGTCAATGGTATATCGGAGCAATTACTTTCAGTTCAAAAAAACGGGAAATACTATCCTTTTGCTGGTAAAGAAGACCTGGAAAAACAATTGCCTAATCTGAAAAAAGAATTTCTGAGTTACAGTAAAATGGCGGGCAAAACGACAGAAGAGATTTTTGATGATAAATTGTCATCGGCCAGATTATTTCAGGCCACTACGATGGAATCAATGGTATTGATGAATGATCAAAAGGGAGGATTTATTTCAAGGCCATTGCCAATGCAACTACAATGGGCGCCAATATTTTCTTTTTTTTCTGATGATTTTAACCGTGATGGAAAAAAAGATTTATTGGCTACTGGAAATTTTTATGGAGTAACACCTTATGAAGGAAGATACGATGCCGTGCCGCCCACACTTGCAACAGGAAATGGTAAGGGAGATTTTAATTGTGCTCTTCCTTATCCTTCTTCTTTACTTATACCCGGGGAATTCAGAGATATTCAATTGTTGCATGTTCAAAAACAAAATTGCCTGGTGCTCGCCCGCAATAACGGGCAACTGGTATTCCTGCAATATTAATAGATAGGATAATACAATTCAATCTTCATCTGTAAGCTATCAGATGATGACACCGGATTGGAGAGATATCTTTCATAAGGGATAGCGACTTTGTGCAATCCTTTATCTCTTATAAATTTTTCCATAGCGATATATAATTTATTTAGCCCTTTGTATGGGCCTTCATATTTGCCGATCAGCATTTTTCCTTTTGGAGGCATTTCCAGGTATGAAATATCCTTTTTTTCTGCCCCTTTTTTATTCACCGGAATTCCAGCACTGATGGTTACACTATCATGTCCGGAAAGATGAAAATTTGCCATCCTGATGGTGGAAGTGTGAACTGCGTTTTTGCTGGCAAATTCGTAAATATCATTGTAGAGCTGGTGGAGTGTTTGTATTTTCCTTTTGTTATCTGCAGTTATTGTTTTCGTCATGACAAGCGTATCGGCAACCTGGCCTATTGAAATAGGAAACCCGTAAAGTCGTGCGGGGTCCTCAATATATTCTTTTAAGCTGTTTAAAACGGTGTCCGTTTCTTTTCCTGGAAATATCTTTTCTTTCAGCCAGGTTCCGAACGGAACAAGCTTTATCAGGACTACTCTCGTAAAAGCTCCGGACGAATCCGGAAACGCATAAAATGACTGATATGAGGTCTTTTCAGAAGCCCGGTCTTTAATAAGAATATACGCAGGATTGACTTGCAGAACTGTATAGAGATGATTTCCTGCTTTCAAAAAAGAATTAACCTGGTTTGCAGAGGGAGAGGAGATAATGGAAGATGTATCCAGGTCCTTTAATACAGGATGCCAGCTCTCCCAATTGCGCAAATCAGTGATTTTGCCCGAAACAATAAATATTGGGGAGGCAATGGTAACTTCTCTTTTGATTCCGAAGGTGAGTGGGCCAACAAATAAAAAACCAACGATCAGTAGCAACAAACAAACTATGCCAAGAACAATTTTTTTTCTCATTCCAATCTATCCTTTTTGCAAATCTAAATGAATAGGATATTATTTTGACCCGGTTTAGATTTTAATTCCTCCATTGATATAATCAGGGCATTATTGATATTGAAATATGCTATCTTTATAGATTACGAAAAAAGGTTTTGTTGCTATATCAATTCCCTTCATGTTTGCATGGCCAGTTGCTTTTCAGATAAATTAAGGATCCGGTTTTTTGCCATTACTGTACTGACTGCTTTATCACTTTCAGGAATTGCACAAAAAATTGAGTTGACGGGTAAGGTGATCGATTATGACACCAAATTACCGATTGCCGGCGCATCAGTAAAAATCTCTTCCATTAACAAATTTGCAGTTTCCGATGGGCAGGGGATGTTCAAACTGCTATTGGAAATTGATACTTATGAGCTGACTGTTACAGTAGTGGGATATAAAATGCATACACAGCTGGTCTATCTTCTTGATACGAATTATGTATTGATTGAGCTCAAAAAAAAACTGCCTACGGAATTGCCGGAAGTGATTGTGGAATCGAGGAAAAAAGATGCCAATGTATCGGAGGCAAAGATGAGCACCATCAATGTTAATATTGCGCAGCTTAAAAAAACGCCTCTCGTTTTCGGAGAAGCGGATATCATTAAAGCACTTCTTCTGCAAACAGGTATTACTTCTATCGGAGAAGGTGCTGGTGGTTTCAGTGTAAGAGGCGGCAATGCGGATCAGAATCTTATGCTGCTGGATGGAGCGCCGCTTTTCAACACTTCCCATCTTCTTGGTTTTTATTCTACGATCAGCCCCGAAGCCATTCAGGATTTTACTTTGTATAAAGGAGCCATCCCTGCTTCTTATGGAGGGAGATTATCTTCTATGGCTTATATGAATGTGCGGCCAGGCAACGAAGAAAAAATACATTATGGAACCAGTATCAGTCCGGTTAGTGTACATCTTTTTGCTGAAGGCCCGGTTATCAGGAATAGTAAACTCACTTTTTCTGCCGATGCCCGTATTGCCTATCCCAAATTCCTGATGAATCAGTTCCCCGGATCGGTGAGCAGCAGCAATGCTTTTTTCTATGATGTAACGGGAAAGCTTGTATATAAATTCAACCCTAAAAACCAGATTTCGGTTACACTTTACCGTAGTTATGATAATTTCAAGTTTACCGGAGACACGAGCTATAGCTGGGAAACGGACATCATGGCAATCAACGGGAGATCGGAAATCCTGAAGAAACTTACTTTATTATATAATGCGAACATCAGTTATTATTCCTCTGATATTAACGGGCTACAGCCGGGATATGAATTCAGGCTGAGGAATACGATACAAAATACCGAAGGGAAAGCCGGACTTCATTTCCAATCCTCAGATAAAGTTTATTTTGAAGGTGGATTCGATTTCATACGTTACACGATTAATCCGGGGACAGTCCAACCTACTTCCTCTTCCTCACAAATCAACCCTATGCATTTGCGCGATGAATACGGTAACGAAATGGCCGGTTATCTGCTGGCTCATTTTGATTTCACAAAATTCATCTCCCTGGAAGCAGGCATGAGGTATTCTTATTTCGCATACAAAGGCCCGCAGACTATTTATCAATATCAGGAAGGATTGCCACCTTCAAAAGAAACCGTCACGGATAGCATTCAATATCCCAATGGAAAAACAATTCAAAATTACCAGGGATTGGAACCCAGGATATTAGTAAAGATTGGATTGGACGAACAGACTTCCATCAAACTCAGTTATAACAAAACCCGCCAATACCTGCAGCTTATTTCGAACACAATTGCTATCACGCCGGTTGATTATTGGAAACTGAGCGATCCTCTGCTCCCGCCTGCTTTAGCCGATCAGTATGCGGCCGGTGTTTTCAGAAATTTCAACAACGACAATTTTGAAACATCCATTGAAGGATTTTATAAAATAACAGATAACCTGATTGACTATCGAAACGGTGCGCAACTTTCAATGAATCCTTATCTGGATGCAGATTTGCTTTCCGCCAAAGGCAAAGCATATGGAGTAGAATTTAACGTCAGAAAAACAAAAGGAAAATATACAGGCCAATTAGCCTATACCTGGTCAAGATCTTTGATCGCCGATATCACTTCGTTTTCTGCGGAACAGGTAAACGGCGGAGTGTATTATCCATCCAATTATGACAGGCCTTTTAACCTGAGCCTTACCGGTGCAGTCAAAATGGGCCAGGGATGGACATTCGGATGCACTTTCGTGTACATCACGGGACGGCCTGCAACTTATCCTGATGGAACTTATGTGATCAACAATACCATTGTCACTAATTATTCTCAGCGTAATATGGATCGTTTGCCTGATTACAACAGGCTTGATATTTCTTTTTCTCATGACTCGAGACGAACTGTCGATCAAAAAAGATATACCGTGATCAATTTTTCACTGTATAATGTCTACGCAAGAAAAAATCCTTATTCAATATATTTCCAAAGAAGCGGTGGAACACTTCAGGCTTATGAACTCTCAGTGTTGGGAACGATTATACCTTCTATGACACTGAGCTTTTATTTTTAGTATGGTGAAATTTTTCTTGAAATATCTACTGGTTGGTGTATTGTTCTTACCGCTTGCGTGCATAAGATCAGTTAATGTTCCGATTCGTAATGTTTCTCCGAACCTGGTGGTTGAAGGATCAATCACAACATCACCTCCGCCCTATACAATAAAACTGAGCTATTCCGGTGCCTTCGACGCTACCTATCAATTAACACCGGAAAATTATATATCCGATGCGCAGGTGGTAATTGAAGATGATCTTGGCGATTCCACGAGCTGCCAATGGCAATATAATGGAACTTATTTGAGCACGGATTCCAATTTTATTGGGAAAGTAGGTCGGGCATATACTTTGAAAATTAGACTTTCAAATGGTAAGACTTATGTTTCCAACCAGGAAAAAATTACTCCTGTTCCATCCATTGACAGCGTGACTATTACTTATGATAGCAGTTATATTAGTGATGTCCGACCAACACAATTCATCATATCTGTAAATACTCATGACCCTGCGGGTGCGCAAAATTATTATCGATGGACTGCTTCGGCTTATGTTCCCCGAAAATCATACGGGTGGCCTTGCAGTATTTCCAGTCCGCCATGTGGTATATACTGTACCTGCTTTGCACTTTGCGTTCAGTATACTCCTAATAATGCAATTAACGTCATGTCGGACCAGTTTGTCGACGGTAGGGAAATTCAGCAGCCTGTTTACTATTCGCCGGTTTATTGGTTTGGTACTCATTTTATAGAAATGGAGCAGTATTCAATCAACAAGGATGTTTATATATTCTGGAATCAATATCTCGCACAGACTAACCGCACAGGCAGCATACTTGATCCGCTTCCGGCCCCATTGCTGGGTAACGTGCATAACCAGGCCGATTCTAATGATGTTGCGCTGGGTATTTTTTCAGCTTCAGATGTTGTCAGTAAAAAAATAAAAATCACACCTTTTTTTCTGCAGGAGTATTATCTGCTTAGCATTGCTATAGACTTTATAAAGATGGGAGATTGCCATTCGGTATATGTGAATTCATTGGATGATGACGCGTCTCCGCCTGGCTGGGATAGTGCACAATCATTCGAATTTCATTAAACGGTAAGAAGCTTTTTACTGAACATGTTGCTGGTGCTGAATAATGAAATCAATAATTTCTTCCAGTGAATAGTTGATGCGGCTGATGGCATCATTAATATCATCCCGGTTCACCTGTGCTGCAAACGAAGGAGTCTTTAATTTTTTTAAAACGCTTTTGACATCCATCCCTTCATACCTAGTCGGTCTGATCAATGCTGAGGCGTGAATAAAACCCGAGAGTTCATCGAATACATAGATCATTTTATCCATTGTGGAAAGTGGCTGGATACCAAAATAATTTGGACCATGTGAGGCAATGGTATGAATCACTTCCGGATCAATCTTCATTTTTTCCAAATGTTCGATGATGATGCGGCAATGATCATCGGGATATTTTTCCCAGTCAGCATCGTGTAATAGTCCGGCAAGTTCCCATTTCAATGCCGTTTTTTCATCTGCATTTTCTTTTTCGATTGCCCAGGCTTTCATGACGGCAGCAACCTGGCGCATGTGCAATCTCAGGCGATCATTACTCACCCACTCGTTTAAGAGCGCATAGGCATCATCGATAGACATTAGATTGCCCGCATTTTGCGGATCGCCAAAATTTGCCCGGATAAGTAAATGAGTGGCCATTTTTCTTTTTAGGGCAATTTAAATCAACCCGGCGCAAGAATGGGACAGAGATGCGTTTAAAACAGGGAAATCCTGCATCAGTTAAAATTTATGTCAAAATTTTTATTGAAAATCAATGTGTTGTGAAGGTTAGATTAAAAAAATACGCATTTCCTGTAGGAATCATCTTTTGATTCACCTACCTTTGCCGTCCATTTTTTCATGCCATCGGGATAGCGGGGGCAGACCAATTAAAAAAATAAAATATGAGCAAATTACATTTCACCACCAAACATGCGAACGAGGCTACCGTGCAGCATAACTGGTATGTTGTGGACGGTACTAATCAAACCGTAGGACGCATGTGTTCGAAGATTGCAGCGGTACTGCGCGGGAAAAATAAAGTCTATTACACTCCACATGTTGATTGCGGAGATTTTGTAGTCGTCATCAATGCTGATAAAGTTGTATTTACCGGCAACAAAACGGAGGATAAAACTTATATCAATTTTTCAGGTTATCCGGGCGGTAAAAAAGAGGAAGCTGCAAAAAGTCTGTTGAAACGCAGGCCGGAAGCAGTTGTTGAAAGAGCGGTAAAAGGCATGTTGCCTAAAAATCGTCTCGGACGTAAATTGTTTAAAAAATTATTCGTGTATGCAGGCAGTGAACACCCGCATGGTGCACAGAAACCTCAGACATTAACCTTTTAATCTTCTTTCAATAAATGGAAAAACAAAAAAATGCCACAGGCCGCCGCAAGGAATCGGTAACCCGTGTTTTCCTTACCAAGGGAAATGGTAAGATTGTCGTCAACGACAAAGATTATAAACAATACTTCACCCTGGTTTACCTGCAAAACCAGGTCGAACTTCCTTTGAAGGCTGTAGAATCGCTCGACAAGTTCGATGTTAAGATCAATGCATCCGGAGGCGGCGTGAAAGGACAGGCTGAAGCTTCCAAACTGGCAATTGCCAGAGCTTTGCTCGAGATCAATACTGAATTTCGTCCGGCCCTGAAAGCCGCCGGTCTGCTTCGCCGCGATCCACGGGCTGTGGAACGTAAAAAACCGGGACGTAAAAAAGCCAGGAGAAGCTTCCAGTTCAGTAAACGTTAACGGAATATATTCTTAATAATATTTTATCACTGCCAATAGATAAATAAACATGGAACAAAATACTTCATTGCAGCAACAGTTGTTAGAAGCCGGCGTCCATTTTGGTCATTTGCGCAAAAAATGGAACCCCAAAATGCTGCCTTATATTTTTGCCGAGAAGAAAGGCATTCATATAATTGATCTCAATAAAACAACCGAGGCGCTTCAGGAAGCAGCAGCTGCATTAAAGCAGATTGCAAAAAGCGGTAAGAAGATCATGTTCGTCGGTACAAAAAAGCAAGCCAAAGAAATCGTTACCGAATGTGCTAAAAAAGTTAATATGCCTTTCGTTACTGAACGTTGGTTGGGTGGTATGCTTACTAACTTCAACACGGTTCGTAAAAGTGTGAAGAAAATGCAGAGCATTGATAAAATGCTTAATGACGGCACGTTTGACAGTATTACAAAGAAAGAACGCCTGACGCTCGCCCGCGATAAAGATAAAATGGAGAAAGTCCTCGGAGGGATTTCTCAACTGGGACGTATACCTGCAGCATTATTCATTGTAGACATAGGCCATGAACATATTGCATTGGCCGAAGCAAAACGTCTTGGTATTACTACTTTCGGAATGGTGGATACAAACTGCGATCCTAACAAAGTAGAGTTTGCTATTCCTGCAAATGACGATGCAACCAAGTCGATTGCCATCATTGCCAATTATGTCACTGCTGCGATTGCAGAAGGATTGGCCGAAAGAATGGCTGCCAAAGAAGAGGAGGTTGAAGAAGTTTCTGCAGATGACAATGAAAAGAAAGCAGCAAGATTGCTGGCAGAAGCGGAAGCAGAAGCGGCAAGGGCAAGAAATGAGAAAGTGAGAGGAGGCAATCAGCCCAAGCGCCGTATTCCTAATTCTCCGAAACGTACAGGTGCCAGATAACGAGGTTTTGTAAAGAATAAAAACAAAAAATTATTTTACATATGTCAACCGCAACAATTACGGCAGCCGATATCAATAAGCTGCGCCAGACTACAGGGGCCGGGATGATGGATTGCCGTAAAGCACTCATGGAGAGTGACGGGGATTTTGAAAAAGCAATTGATTATCTCCGCAAAAAAGGACAAAAAGTAGCTGCTCTGCGCAGCGACCGCGAAGCGAAAGAAGGTGTGATTATAGCGAAAACAACTGCTGATAATAAAACAGGTTTCATTATCACTCTTGCCTGTGAAACTGATTTTGTAGCCAAGAACAGCGACTTTGTAGCTTTTGCCCAGAGCATCATGCAAACTGCAGTGAAGAATAATGTAAAATCACTGGATGAATTGCTGTCAGCTAAACTGGATGGAGCAAAAGTGGCCGATAAAATCAATGATCAGGTGGCTAAGATTGGTGAGAAAATTCAATTGACCAGGTTTGAGAGAATAGATGCTGAAGCAGTTTCAGCGTATATTCATGGAGCTCACAGAATGGGTGTATTGGTAGGATTGTCTAAAACAAATCCTGCTGTGCTCGATGCAGGAAAAGATCTGGCCATGCAAATTGCGGCAATGAATCCGGTAGCTGTCGATGCAGATTCTGTTTCGCCGGACGTATTGACAAGAGAGAAATCTATTGTTACCGAGCAAATAAAAAATGATCCCAAGATGGCAGGAAAACCGGATGAAATGATTGAAAAGATTGCAGCAGGTAAATTAACGGCTTTCTTTAAAGAAAATACGCTGCTGGCCCAGCCCTTTGTGAAGGATCAGGGCAAAACAGTGGGTGACTATCTGAAAAGTATAGACCCCCAGGTCAAAGTAATCCAATTCAAGCGGGTACAGTTAGGGTAACGATATTAAAAGGAGAGCATTCAAACTCTCCTTTTTCATGTTTGTTATTGTAAGATTTATTCACGCTAAGGTTTAGCAACGGGTGAAATTGGATGCTATTAAATTTTTTATTGCACGTGATTATTGAACTGGATTTAAATCCAGGGCTATAATCCTTTTTATGTCGTTTATTATCGTAAAAAAAATCTTTTCTTTGCACAGGAAAAATAGGGACAGGAGATTCATTCAAGGCAGTAGATAATATTTTGGATTTGGTATCGCAAAATTTGAACTACAATTATCAACATGCAAACCGGATATAAAAGAATTTTACTCAAATTATCGGGCGAAGCGCTGATGGGAGATAAAAGTTTTGGTTTTGATACGGATATTATTGCTCAATACGCCAAAGACATAAAAACAGTTGTTGATATTGGTGTTCAGGTGGCGATTGTGATCGGAGGTGGGAATATTTACAGGGGCATGAATGAAAATGAGACAGGTATTGAAAGAGCACATGGAGATTATATGGGAATGCTGGCTACCGTGATTAACGGGATGGCCATGCAGGCAGGACTTGAAAAAATTGGTGTGTACACACGCCTGCAAAGCGCCATTAAAATGGAACAGATTGCCGAACCCTATATTCGTCGAAGAGCAATCCGACACGTGGAAAAAGGAAGAGTAGTGATATTTGGAGCAGGAACCGGTAATCCTTATTTTACCACCGATACGGCGGGGTCTTTGAGGGCCATTGAAATTAATGCCGAAGTTATTTTGAAAGGGACCCGTGTAAATGGAATTTATACTTCAGACCCTGAAAAAGACCCTTCAGCAAAAAAATTTGAGCAAATTACTTTCCAGGAATGTATTACCCGAAATCTGAGGGTAATGGATATGACCGCTTTCACCCTTTGTATGGAAAACAAGCTGCCCATTATTGTGTTTGACATGAATAAGCCCGGCAACCTCCTGAAAGTGGTGAGGGGAGAAAGTGTCGGCACCTTGGTAAAAAATTGATAATCAATTCATACAAAAAGACTTCCCTTCATTTGTATATCTCGGGAAAATTTGGTATTTTGTCAGTCCCGAAAAACCACTTATGCAAGTGGTTTTTTTATGTTCCCCCATTGTCCAAATTCCTCCAAAAACCTACCCTGATTTTATCCGGAAAACCCCATTGCTAAAGAATTCGGACATTATGAAAACAATGCCTCTAATACTTGATTTTCAATTAACCGTGAGACTTCCCGAAATCATCATCTT
>DATJWE010000245.1:0-12800 GCA_035501475.1 Puia sp.
CAAAAATTCAGATATCCGACGATAATGAATCCAGTCAGTCAGATGTGTTGGGGCTCGGTGAGAAAAATAAAATCATCAATGTTCAACTCAAAAAAATATTGAATCATTATTTATTCGGTAAGCTGGAGGACGGTGGAGGAATAAAGGACAAGGTTTTTCTCAACAACGCAATAAACTATTTTAGTGATTCCACACAGTACTCAGCGTTCCTCAATTACAACAATATGAATTACTCCTTGCCCTATTCCAACACTCCTTTTTTTGGCTCGCTGAATACGCTCATCTCCGCCAACAACCAGATCTCTTCCAATTTCGGTGGAGCGGGAGGGATCGGCTCGATCGTTTCAAACAATGATGCAGGATTTATTACGATGATGAATGGACCGGTACTTGGAACAAATGACAGGTTTTCGACGGGACTGAGAGGCACTATGCCCTTTCCAAACAGCCGGGCGAGATTATATCTCAGTGTGGTCTACGTTCATAATTCCGGGACACTACTCGACTCTGCGAGCGGGTATGAGATTTTTTCTTCTGATAAGTACCGGACCCTCGGCAACGACCTGCTGAACAGGAGCTCTGATTTAGCGAGGGTATTCCTGAACTGGACCTGCCAATTGAATTCACACTCAACTTTAAAGATTGCACCTGCGTTTACATTTTACAAATCAGTGGATTCGTCTTATTCAAGATCCACCATCAGCCAGTATGATACCTCTCTAAACACATACACTACTGCTTCCGACCCCAGAACATCGTCTTCAACGCAGGGTTTGGATTTTTCCTATTTGAATGACTTCTCTTCCCGGTTTCGGGTGGTGTTGTCCGGGAACTCGCAGCTGGTAAATACTTCGCCGCAGAAAAGCGTCAACAGTTACCTTATTGTAAAAAACGAAGAAGGCGGCAACATTTCAACATTGAATGCACAGGGCTTGCAATGGACCTTGAATCCAAAACTTTTTCTTAGCTACGCTATTTCCAGGAAAATTTCCACCCAGGCAAGTTATGCGGTATACTATGACAACTCAAAGTCCAACATCGAAATTCTGAGTTCTGATTACGCCAACTCAATCAATCAAAAACAGGAGGTCAATTTTGTAGATCGTAGCCTGGCGCAGGATGGTCAGGCCAATGCCAGATGGAGAAATAAAGTTTGGGAAATTGACCTGGGCGGCGGTTACTATAAAGTTGATTTCATCAGATCCGGCAATGATTCGTTTTCTTTTAAAAACGAGGAAGCCTACTTTTATCCCACTTTTGCAATCAAATATTCCAGATCGAAACTTGATCAATTCTCAGTCGAGGTTAATTCGAGATTTCATATTCCAACCGTCACGCAACTTCTCCCGATCCTGGATTCCACAGATCGTGTGCATCTCACGGTCGGCAACCCTTTGTTGAAACCGGAATTTTTACCACAGCTCAATGCATCATATAGTAGGATCGATGTGGTGGGTGGCAACATCCTGCTGATCCGCTATTCGCTGGTTGAGGCTGTCAATAAAATTATTTACCGCTATTACAAACTGGGTGATGGAAGAACCCTGAGCATGCCGGTAAATTCAAACTCCGGGACCAACAACAGGTTGTACTATGACTTTTCCAAAACTTTTTACAATGGAAAACTGGAAATTGCTGCAGGTGGTGCGATGAGCATTGCTCATTATGTAGCCTACGACAGCGCCACTAACTATTACAACATTCAAAGATTTCAGCAGAATATCTCTCTGAATTTTATCTCAACTCATCTGGAATCCAGAACATCATTCAATATCGCGCCTTCTTATAATCAGTTCTCAAGTCAGTCATTTTCGGCAACGGATTTCTCAGTCGATCAAATAGTCAGTCTTTTTTTCCTGCCGTTCAAATTTGAAGTAACAGCTGACTACCTTCACCCTTCCGGGTATTTCCTGGTTACAGAAAGAAATATATTTAATCTTGGCTGCAGCGCTGAGTATCCTATTTATAAACGGCTCGTGTTACACCTGCAGGCGCGGGACCTTTTGAATATGACCAGGTTTAATTATGCACGAAATCTCACCGGGAATATTTTGGATGATAAGACTTACAATACCGTGGGCAGGTTTGTCATGGCATCCTTGATTTTCAAATTCAACACCTTCACTTCAAAATAAAAGTCGGGAGGTTCAACAGAACAGGGGAGCAGCAACTGCTTTATTTTTTTTATTTCTTTGCCGCGGCTATTCCGATTTCCTCCGCCACCGAAGGTTTTTGATCCGCGTCGGTGCTGCGGTCTGACGCGAACCGGCGAAAAAATTTACTTAGAAACGGGTTTGATACTCGCGGCCAATGCAGCTGAAAGATTTGATCAGGACGCCGGAGGTAAAGCAGCAGGGCAGAGCACATGGCAAGGAAAAACGTCGGCAGACCATGAACAAGGAAAATAAAAAAGTGAAAAACCAGGCCCGCAGCGAGGAGCTTTTTCCAATACCGGTTGTCGATACAAATTCCCAATGCAAGCAAAGCTTCAAAAATCATTACACCCCATGTCACTGAAACGACAAAAACCGGGTTAGAAAGCAGCGGCAGAAAGAGATGAAGTATTTTTTCAGAAAGCCCAAACTGGGCGTTTGTCACCCAATAGTAAATTGCAGTACCATTGACCCACTCCGTGGTTTTGAATTTTCCAACACAGGCTTCAAAATAGATCAGGGCAACCTGCAATCTGATAACCAGCCATGCCGAGTGCGCAATCATGAGTTTTATTTTGGAGTAATCAGATATGGAAATCACCTGTGAACATGGACGTTGCCAAACCCAGGTTCTTGAATCCGTCATCGCGATCGGCACGATGAGCACGGACAAGACCGTAGTGACCTGGTCACCGCCATCAACCAATATTGCTGAATTCATTAAACTTGTGGTTACCCACGCGTGAAACAGTGCAGTGATTCTCGGATATAACCCGCTGACAACGAAGATCAGGATGAATATGCTGATCCATTTTGCTGTTTTCAAAGACATCAGGCAAAAAATGCTGAAACTTGAAATACTTGTGCAGCTAATGCAACTATCAGGGCCTCCAGCGTAAGGCCGGAAGAGAACATGAATATCATTGGTAAGTAAGGTTAACAGGGTTGATAAACCTAAAATGGATCTGGCCACCCCATATACATTCGTCCAGATATTGATCGAGAGCTGACACTGGATTAAGCTATCTATTTTTGAATGTTGCGGCATTCTACCAGAAGTGAAATTACTTGAACAGGCAAATTAATTTTTTCAAAATTTGCGGACCAGGCCCAGGGAACGACTTGTTTTTTTACCAAAAAAATCCGCCCGCAATAAAAAGGGCTGATTGTAGAATTGGATACGGGGTAGGTCTTGACTTTGTCATGGGAAATCAGGTTTTCAAGTTCGCTGAAATTACATTCCGTCCACAGGCTGTCGCCATCCTGGGATTTTACCCTGCTGAGTAAATAGGAAAACTCCACGCTTTCAGCTCTTGAATCTCTTTTCAGTCCCAGCCAATCGGACAATTCTGCCTGGCGCTGACCTCTCACTTTTTGCAAATGGGAATTGGACATTTCGTATACCTCGATAAAATCTTCCCTTGGGCTCTTGGTAAAGAATGCCCATCCTTCCGGGAAAAAAAGTTTAAATCTCCCATCGAATATCCTGTAGCGAATCTTGATGGGATTGTCATCGCTGTATGTTATAAGATTGAAGACAATGAACAAAATCCAAAAAGACCATATCACAATAAAAGCGAATCGTAAAGATTTTCCCATGTTGGCTGATTTGCTTTGAAGTCACGGACACATAACAACATTTTGCAGGACTGCCCGATCACTGGGTATTCCTGCGCGACTGAATCAGTGATTTGATCGAGTAGTGTGATTCAAAGAAACAGACAGAAAAAATTACAAATTTTAAATTGTTTTTTTTCTGCCGGTCGTTTATGCAGGTTTTTCTATCTGCAGGATCGCCTGGCTTTGAATGCAGGCACCTTTGCAAATCGAAAACGGCCGGCTGAAGACAAGCAATGGCTATTTTACAAATTTGTTACGATGGAATTGACAAACATCTCTGTTTGCAGTTTCGATTTGGAATCTCCCGCTGCTGCAACTTTTGACGAAATGAGTTGTACTTCAACAGCAGTGTCTGTGGAAGTAGAGGTTGTAGTGGTAGTCGTCACAAGCACATCTTTACCGCTTGCATCTGCAAGTTTTTCGTCTTTGATCAATTGCGCATAATGCTCGCGGCTGATGAGATTGTGTTGTAAAAAATAATCAAAGCTGATCCTGGTTACTTTTTCAGACATGCTAATTAACGCTTTTTCAACGCTCAGGAAATCGTGTGAATTGATTTGGTTTTGAAATTCCTCGAGCGCCTGCGGATATTCTTTTTGGATTTCTGAGGTAACGAAGTCCTCAATAGAAGCGAGGTCCGACTTTTGTTTGTCTGTCAACGCTAGTCTCCTGGAATTGATATAGTCTTTTATTTCCGGGAGTCTGTCGGCTACGCTTCCTTTTCCAAAGAAAATTCCTTCAAAGGTTTCTTTGGCACTGAAGGCCGAGGTATTTCTGTTTTTGTAGCTCATCATAGAAAATGACAGGGACAAAACAAGTATGCATAGTAATGCAACCTGAAATTTTTTGATTTGTTTTCTCATATGTTGAAGTTTTTAGATTCCTAACTTAAGGAAATAATTCAGATTGAAATTCAAGATCAAAGGAATTTATCACCCATTAGATGTAATCATTGATGTCGCAATAGATATAAACACTTAATTTGAAACCGGCGGTATAAAATTTGTCCCTGTTGACAATCGCATGGCTTGAGCGTCTTGCCGACTCATGTATAATGCACAGACCTGTACGATAGGATGATCCCGGCGCATCCCAAAAACACCGGCTGATATGCTATGATTTCACAGGGCTTTAGTTTAAATTTACACACATGACTTATCGGGCTTCTTTAGACAAAACCGCAATTATGGTGACTACGCTGGTGACGATTTTTTTTGTCGCGATTATTGTCGGACAATATTTTTTTACGAAACATCCGGGACGCGCTGTTCCGACTTTTACGACAGCGGTCATCATTTTAGTCTACCTCCTGGCTTTTGCGTTTAGGCCTGTTCGTTATGTTGTGACAGGAGATGAACTGATTGTTCACAGACCCTTATTAAATGCTCGCATAAAAAGAGCTGAGATTAAAAATATTGAGCTTATCGACAGAAGGAAAATCAGAGGGTCCATAAGGACATTTGGAGTGGGCGGCCTGTTTGGTTACTTTGGAAAATTTGCAAACTTTTCCCTCGGCAGCATGACCTGGTATGCAACCCGCAAAGACAGACCCGTTTTAGTTGAAACCAAGGACGATGAAAAGCTGATCTTCACTCCCGATGATCCCGACAGTTTCGTGAATGCGCTGAAATCCTGAGGATGCGTTTCTTCCGGTCAGGCTCTTTTGAGAATCATTTTACGGTTTTGTAACTTGTATAGACAAGAGATTTTCAGGACATGACTCAGTCTCCAAAATGCTTTATCTCCTACTCGCGGGAAGATGACTCCCATAATAACTGGGTGAAGGATTTTGCCGCCCGTTTAACAAAGCATGGTATTGAAACGATTTTAGATCGCTAGCATGCGGTTCCGGGCGACCAATTGCCTGCATTCATGGAAACGGAAATAAGGGAAAGCGATTTTGTATTAATCATATGTACGCCCAAATACAAAGACAAAGCGGATAACAGGACCGAGGTGTTGGATATGAAGGCGACATAATAACCGGTGAATTATTTGTGAAGCGCACAACCACAAAATTTATTGGTATTTTAAAAAAAGGCGACTGGGAAAACTCGGCGCCAGGTTTTCTGTTGGGAAGCTATTATATTGATCTTTCTTCCACGCCCTACCCCGAAGACAATTACAAAGAATTATTGTCCACGCTGCTGGGCATGAGAGAGAAAGCTCCTCCATTGGGAACTCCACCGGTTCAGGCCTTGCGTGAGTATGCGAAGCTTCAACACAGAATTGATAAATACAATTGGGTGAACTTTGAATTCGTCAGTCTTCCGGTGATGAGTGACAGCGACGCGAACCGGGTCGATTTGATGCGAAAAATGCGGAATTCACTAATAAAAGTCTACGGGGACAGTTACAAATCTTTTTCGATCGTCCTGAAAGTCAATTCGGTTCAAAATCCAAGGGATCCGGATCATCCGCTGACAGTCTATTCCATGATCGGACATCAAAGAAAATTCATTGATGATTGCTATAATCGGCATCGCCAAACCTAAGAAGAAAGGCATTGATGGAAGGCTTGTTGATTTTGATTCTGTCTACAGGAGCTTCATCAACCCTGCCGTCGGGAACGCGGACATGGAACCCGTCCGGGCAGATGAAGAGACATTAAATGGGATCATTCACAAACCCATGTATGAAAGGTTAATTCTTTGTGACTATGCAGTTGCCGACCTTACAACGCAAATGCGAATGTATTATATGAACTTGGTATCAGGCACGCCGTGAAACCTTTCACAACAATAAACGTCTGTGCATCCGGAACAAAACTTCCATTCGACGTCAATGCTGTGAGGTGAATGCCTTGTTCCTATCATCCGAAAAAAGGTTGACGAATTTGATTCCGGACATCGATTCGCTGACAAAAAAACTGAAAAATGCAAAAAAGAAAAAAGATACTGATAGTCCGGTCTATCAGCTGGTCGATGGCATATCTTTTCAAAATAGCGTGGCTCACCAAAAGACGGACATCTTCAGGGATCAAGTCGAGTATAACGAACGGATCAAAAAACTCCTGGCAAAGACCAGAGCAAAAGATGCGACAAGGGAAGACTTGATTGTAGAAATTGATAAAATTGTGGGGACACAAATTAATGTCGACGATGAGGAAACGGGAGTGCTGATCGACGTCATGTTGTCCTACCGCGCTCTCAGTGCATTTGAAAAAATGATCTCATTTATTGAATCATTGCCAGCCCATGTGAAAAAAACGGTGATGGTACAGGAGCAGCTTGGCTTTGCGCTAAACAGGGTGGGAGAGAAAGAAGAAGCAATTGCCGTACTCGAAGCGGTGCTTGAGAAAAATGGCCCGAGCAGTGAAACTTACGGAATATTGGGACGCGTGTATAAAGACAAATACGATAAGGCTTTGAAAGATTAGGATGAGATCCTGGCCTCAGGTTTTTTAGAGAAAGCCATCGAAACTTATCAGAAAGGATTTGAATCCGATTGGAGAGATGCTTATCCGGGAATCAACCTCCTGACACTGCTAGAGATAAACGGAGAGCGGGCTAAAATCGATGCGCTGGCACCGGTCGTAGCCTATTCTGTCGAAAGGAAGATTCAAAAGAAAATTCCGGATTACTGGGATTATGCAACCCTGCTTGAAATCGCAGTCCTGGTGAATGATGATGGCAGGGTGAGTGAGAATTTGCGAAAAGCATTGGCTTGCCCCGTGGAAGGAAACTGGATGATAAAAACAACGATGGATTCACTACGCCGTCTTTCGGAAACAAGAAAAGCGAGAAATCAGCAGACCAGCGTTGTTGACAAATATTTTTCTTATTTGCATAAGGAGTTTGAGAAGAGAAATGGCTGAATGAAAATCGAACGAATGGATCCGGCAGTGATACGACCCTTCACTGGTTACTCCTGAATCTTTTTTCCAAAGCTATTTTAGCCAGACCTCGGGCAGATTCTCCTTGATTTCAATATCTGCAAAAGTCTTCGTGAATTTCGGGCCGGCTTTTTTTGCCCAATCCGACATGTTCTTGATGCCCTGTTCAATTCGGGTGGTCTTAAAATCCGGAAAATATTTTCTCAACTTGGAATGATCGCTAAAAGCATGCAAGACTTCGTTTCTCGCCTTCTCGTATACGATTGAGGGAGTGACGCCGAATTCTTTGGATACCAGATCGGCGATAAAGTTTACCGTGTACGGGACATCGGCTCCAATATTAAATATTTCGTTGTACGCTTTTTTGCAGTCGACGCTATTGGCGATAAGGAATGAAATGTCCCTTATATAGGTGAAGGCCCTGGTTTGTTCCCCGTCTCCGAAAATTGTGATCGGCTCGTTGTTCATAATTTGATTCATAAAAATTCCGATCACATTGCGATATTTATCTCCGATATTTTGGTTTTCACCGTATACATTATGAGGTCTGAATATGATGTGATTCAAACCGAACATTCTTGCGGCTGCTGCCAAATCCAATTCCACCGCGTACTTTGCGATACCGTAGGGGTCCCCGGGGCAGGGTGTTATTTCTTCTTTCAATGGTGATTGTGAGTGTCCATAGACTGCAATGGAAGAAGTAAAAACAAAGCATTTGATCTTGTATCGCAAAGCCAGGGTAATCAGGTTTACAGAACCACTGAGATTATTCTGGTAGTTAAACCGTCGGATGAAATGAGAAAGATTCTCTGCTGCATAGGCTGCAAGATGATAAACGTAGTCAATGTCATTCTTAAGGAATATCTCTTCAAGCAGTCGAAAGTCATTGATAGAACCTTTTACAAACACAGTGTTGTCAGGCACATTGTACTCGTCCCCGCCGCTTAGGTCGTCAATGACAATCACCCGATGTCCGGACTGCAGACAAGCCGCGGCCACATGCGAGCCAATAAATCCGGCGCCTCCTGTTATTAATGACGTAATCATGATGATCAGATCCTGTAAAAAAATAAACCTGGAATTCCGGCAAGATTTGCAGCAGAGATTTTCTATTCGTAGCGCAATGCTTCAATAGGATTCAGGCGGCCTGCCTTGAACGATGGATATAATCCTGCCATTAATCCTACCAGTCCGCAAATCAGAATACCAAAAATTACCCACTCCCACGGAAATACAAAACCGGTATTAAGAAAAATTGAAAACAGGTTTCCGATGATGACACCCAGCAAGACACCGAAACTGGCACCCATAAGAGCAATGACAATTGATTCCAGCAGAAATTGACGTCTTACGGTGCTTTGTTTTCCACCTATTGCTTTTGTCAAGCCGATCTCTTTGGTACGTTCTGTTACGGACACAAGCATGATGTTCATCAGGCCGATCGCTGCCCCGACTAGCGTTATGATTCCGATGATTAAAGCACTCCAGGTAATAAAACTTAGATTCTTAAGAATTTCCTGAACGAGCTTGTCACTTTTTTCTATTTCAAAATTATTCCCTTCCATGAGATTAAGTCGGCGAATCGGTCTGAAGGTTCCCTCCACTTCGCCGATGGCTTGATCAACCATTTTAACATCGGGCACTTTGACCTGGATGAGAAAAGAGGCATTGGTGGAGTTAAAAAAACGTCGGATGTTATTGTACGATGTCAGTACACTGTTGTCCCAGTTTCTGCCGAGCGTAGCTCCTTTGGAATCAAAGGTGCCGATGACCCGGAAAGGGATGCCGTTAACCTTGATGATTTTTTCAATCGCTCTGTCAGCATCGCGACGAAAGAATTTCTTGACGAGATCACTTCCGATGACGCAGACGCTCCGGCCGGATACTATGTCTAAATTGTCCAGACCCCTGCCTGTGAGAATTTTGAAGCCATTCAATTCAGGGTAATTTTCATCGCCTCCCGTCACGATAATTGTTGGATTCGTTTTCTTTGCTCCGACCGAAACGACGGCATTGCCTGTTCCCTCGAGACTGAGTGAAACAATACTCGGATATTGAAAATTATGCTTAAAAGCTTCTGCCTCTGCCTTGGTAATGGGTTTTGAGAAATTTGATTTCTTTTCCGTTCGCTCACCTCTTTTTTCTTTTTTTGTCTGCTCTCTTCTTCTGAAATTATTATTTCCAATATAATGGACCGTCAGGCCGTTCGCACCCATGGAGGCAAAGCTTTCTGTAAACTTCTGCTTCATGGCTTCAATGGCTGTGTTAATTCCTACGAGCGCCATGATTCCAAAAGCAATGATAGCGACCGTAATGCCGGTCCTAACTTTGTTACCCGTCACGGATCGATAGGCAAGTGAAAAGATATCCTGGAACTTCATCGTATAATTTGCTTATTAATGAGAGACATTCGATTCATGGGGCTTTAACTGCTGTGGCGAAACTACTAAACTTTGTCTGAAAACCATTGACAGGGTCCGGCTATGGACTCAGAACCAAAACGATTCCTTTTTTTTTATTGCCGGCTAACCAACTCCTGTTGAATCTTTTTTTAGAAAGTTCAAAAAAACCTAACGCGGGATCGGCAATGTAAAACCTGTCCACTTCAATTCGGTAGAGTACGACATAGTGATTCAGATTCCAGTGAATGATGCAGGGCAAAGTGATATGTTCCACCAGGGAATTGGTCGTAAGTTTCGCCGCAAGCGTTGTAAACCCCAAACGCTCTGCCATGCTTACGAGCTGTCCCATATTTGTTGCTCTTCTGATTTCATCTTCACTTCTTTGGGTTGAAAGAAAGAATTCCTTCTTATGAAATTGAGCGACCATTTGTAGGCAATTGATCCCGCAGCTGTTGATATCTGTCTGTCTGTAAAATGGAAAATCCATATATTTTTCGTCTCTAAATCTATTTTACTTGACTGTAATAGATCCTGTCCTGATCAAAAAAGAACATTTCTGGAATTATTTTCGGCAACCCTTTCGGATGGTAAACATGTTTGAAGTCGATCAAGTGATAGAGCAGGATTTCATACTCTTTTCCCTCTTCAGAGAACCAAAGCACACCTTTCTCCCACCTGATATTTCCACGTCCGGAAATCACGTGGAAATCAAAATAAGGTTTGACCGATTTCAGTTTCTTCATTTTATAAACCACATGCGTCATGCTCTCAATCTCACAATATATTTTGTCGTAGGTGACACCGGAATTAAACAGACTCCAGGTGAAGTTTGTTTCGTCGAAACAAAAATGTTGCGCGCAGGTGAAGACTTTTTTGTAGTCCTTACTTTGCTTGAAAAGCAAATTCATTTTGCAATTGTTCCGGTATAACAGGAAGTATCCTGTCAGATAATCGTGGCGTATACTGATGATGTCGTGGGTATTCAAAACCTTGTCAGTGATAAAATCTGTTATTTTTCCATATATAACATCGATATCTCCGTGCCCCCAGAATTTGTAGCCTCTGATCAGCTCCGAAAACACGAGACCGTATGTCGGTTTAAAATCACAAAGCTTATACGGATAAGGAATATTCACTTCGAAACCCAGCTTGCTGCCTATCCATTTCGTCAGATCAGCAAAAGATTGTCGGATGACGATTACATTTTCAGGAAGCGGAGAATCGTACTGATGATCGGAGATAATAAAAAAATCAACGTTCGGGTTATACCTGCAGCTTTGCAGAAAAAAAGGAAAATACCAGGGGAATTTCCCGAAGTAGGGTAATATCATGGCAATTTCTTTTTTTTGTTTCATACCTTTCATGGTCTTTGATTCTAAGATAATAGCAGGCATTTTGTCCAGTCAAGATCGGTCTCATACACCATTGAGCAGAGCAGCAGAGCAACACCGCCGAGACCATCCAGAATGTCCGCGATCCTGACATTTCCCACGCCCTCTAACGGAAACAGATAACCGCAAATTCCTTTTTCATCCCCTTCGTCCATAAGGAGCGTTTGATTCAACCAGTGGAGCGCGGATTGTTTGAACTGCTTGATGCCCGTTTTCTTATACAAATTCCAGTATATCATCCCTACACCGCTCGATCCATGGCAGAAGGCCGGATCAGTTACACTGGTAAATTCAAACTGCTCCCGTGTGGTTGTCTCCAGCAGAAGATTCATGGCATCGCTTCCCAACTTTTGGTTGCCAATTGTTTTAGCTACCGTTAGCAAAGTATTTAGCGCAGATAAATCACCATAGCACCATGCCAGCCGTGACCGGTAGTTTTCCTTTTTTTCAATGGAGTAATCCGACACGTTGATCAGCGACGGAAAAATGGCCTTAAAATATCTGGGTTCCTGAAGATTGTTGAAGTAGAACTTCACGATTCCGGTAATTAATCTGATGCACGTTTCGGGAAGGACTCCGGTTTCGAAACATTTTGCGAGAAAATACAGGACGTTCGCATTTCCATGAGCCAGGCCGAAATCGTAAACCCTGGTATTTCTCAGGAAATGATAACAATCAATTTTAATTTCTTCTTTTGATTTCGTTACGGCTTGGTCGAGTGCGGTGACTAGTTTTTCCAGCGCGGGTTTGTGGTGTCTTTTGAGGAAATAATTCCCAAGTCCAATCGCTCCATGAAGAAAATCAAAAAGTTTCTCTTGTATCATCGCATCCATCTCACCCAACAGCACTTCATCGGTGTCAGTCAGAAATTCATCCATTGATTCTTCGATCATCTTGGTTTCGGTCAAAAAAAGAAATAGCCAGCCCAACCCCGCCAGACCTCCGCTGAATGTGGACAGCAGCGGATCGGTTTTTTCAATTTCAGTTATCAGAGCCTCAATGGTTCGGTCAATGAAACCTTTCAGCTTTTCTGACTGATGGTGTTGGTAAAATAAAGACTGGATCATGATTACGCCTCCCATACCTTTAAGCAGGGCAGGATACAGCGATACATCCCCGCTCATGTATTCATAATTATAGTAATGCTCGATTTGCCTGATTTTCTCCTCGGCCTTTCTAAGAATTTCTTTCTCCATAATTAATTCGGGTTCTTGCTGGTTAGGGATTTGGTCTTGCCTATTACAGAACTGTAATAAGCTCCCATTAAATAATAAATTACGAACTCGCAGGCCCGGGATCTGGAGAGAAAAAGGCGGTTGAAATGCATATGGAAAATGCTATACAACAAAGAGCCCAGAGAATCCAACGGCGATGATCCCCGGTGCAGGTTGGCAAGAGA
>DATJWE010000246.1:0-5181 GCA_035501475.1 Puia sp.
AAATTATGTTTGTGCTACAGGCAGAATATATTAACCGCGCACTACTCGTCATTAATTAAGTGAACCTTCAAACTGCGGCATTCCAGAATCGGGCGCTATTTGTGAGGGTCCTCGTTAAATCTCCGAATATTGAAACGGTCGGGCTTCACAAACGAGGACCAGTGCGGGGGACTATCGGGCGTTACCTATAGCACGAGTTGTTCGACAGGCAATTACTTGACGTTTTACTTGTCTTATCTCGCAGTCGAAACAATGACGGCAGTTTTCTATTTCTTAAATTATTTCGCATACTCACTGGAGTTAGGAGGTTGACGTTATTCAATTACCACGTAGGATTATGCTGAACTTCTTTTGATAAACTTATTCTTCGAAGAGTTCCCTTCGATGACAAGGGGCAATCACGTGCGCACAAATCTTTAAGGTCTTTTGAAAAAATCGTTAATCTTTTTCCTCTCTTGAATTCAACATCAATTGTAAAAAATGGATGTTTGTTTGTAAAATATTCATAAACGCCATATAATTCATCATTGTTCAATTCATCACTACCTTGACCAGTTCCTTCACCGTTAGCCATCAATGCCGTACCAAAGTACTCACATTTATGCGAAGTTATTTTGTTTTTTGTACGAGCTAAGAACTTGATTTGTTTCGGTGTGACATAATTTATATAAACCTCCTGACTCAATGTATCATCAACAAATTGATAAACATCATAATTGTTTAATGAATCATTTCTAACCGTATCGTTTTGGGGGTCGTCCTTTGTTGTGTCTAGTTTTTTTTCATTCAAATTATTGCTTTCCGATGAATCAGTCGAGCTCATCTTGCTTATTTTCTGATTTTTATTACTGTTACATCCTATAATCAACAAAAGAATCAAGCAAAAGGAAAAAAAAACCAAGTTGTGTTTAACGGATACTTTCATTTTAACGTGAATTTTGAAAGGTAATTACGTGCCCCTTGATATTGTATTTAGGAAGATTGTAATTAGGCGTATATCCTGCAGGGTACCTATATCCATGTGCTACAACTTCACTTTCAGATTTAGTACCATAATTTACTCCATTTGAAGAAGGGCCTTGATTCCCTCCTAAAATGACAAGCCTACCATTTGCGTTTATCCCTACTATGAACCCTACTTGATTACAACAAGAAAGAGTCAACGGAATCTTTTGCTTTTTTATTTTACTCTTTAACTCAGTCCATGGGTCGTCAGAGTATTCAAGAGATATAATTCCTTGTCCCTCTAAAAAGGCTCTTAATGGCATTAAGTCCCCCGTTTATCAGTTGTCTAATTTGTCCCGAAAAAATTGCCGGCAACGTTTGTGCATATGGCAGGATTGGACTTCCCTAGAAGAAATTTTTACGAAAAAAAGTGATGGCTAGGCAATTACACCTTTCTTGTTGATGATGGCCAGATAAACAAGAGCACTGATCAGTAATACATTGAACTCCACGCCATTTCTGCCTTCGCCCACTACAAACCAGCCTTCAGCCGCGTGAATCATGATGATGCCAGCCACTAAAATCGGGATTGTGACTATGGCAGCGAGGCGTATGTAGCGATTTAAAATGAGCAGTATTGCACAGGCCACGTGCGAAAGTTTAATTGCCCAGGCAAGTGGCAACCCAATTGGAGCAAACCCCACTGTGTTCAAATGCTGGTTACCGAAGTTATTTACGGCACCTGTAAAAATGCTGGGGATACCATGCATAAAAAACACGGCAGCCAGAGTAATGCGCAGAACGAGAGTGGATGTGATAATTCTATCCATGATGCGGTATGTTTAATGCAATTTAATTAGACCTGATTTATCAGAATTGTAAAAAAACGACAGCCACTCAATCGGTGTATAGAAAGGATGAGCTTTCTGCGCCTACACTTTTGTTGCGCACAAAATTGTAAGGCGACATCCCGGCAAATTCCTGAAACTCTTTAATGAAATGCGATTGATCCGTATAGCCGAGTTCGAAGGCAATGGAAGTTAGTTCGCTATAGCCGACTGTAGCGAGCCGGTTAAGCGCCAGCTCGAATCGCGAAATGCGCTCATATCTTTTTAAAGGTACACCAACCTGTTTTTTAAATCTACGCTGCAACTGCCGCTCTGATATCCTGAACGAGGATGCGAGCATCTCCATATCACCAACTCCTCCCTTTTTGTGAATGATGCTTTGAACCGAAAAATCCAAAGACATTTTCGCCATTTTCTCGAGCAAGAAACTGTCTAAGACTGCCACACGGTCCAGATGCGTTCTGTTTCTCAGTCGCTCAGCAAGATTACACCTGTAAACCATGTTGATGTCGGGCATCTGATTCGTTAGTTCATCGGCATCCATTCCGAAAAAAGTGGTAAGTGCGTGCGGATAAAAGCTTACTCCGAAATGCGAAAAGGCACCATGCATAAAGACCTCAGTCGGTCGCGTACGCACACCTTTCAAGTAACAAATCGGCATTTCTTCGCCTGTTTCATCATTTAAGATCGGCTCAAAACAATCTATATCTTGAAAGATTAATCGCGGGTAGCGGTCGCCAAAACTTAGGATACTCAACCGCGAAATGGAGAATTGTCGTCCGTCAAGACTCCAGTAGTATCGCACCAGATTTCTGAGTAAGTCGGCAGGAGCATATTGACGGTAGTGCATGGCAACTCATTTAATCATTCTAATCACTGTATGTCGTCGAACCAATTCGGGCAAGTGTATAGTTAGTGTTTTAAATGTGCGCTTCCCATATTTTCGGACCTCTTGCAATTAGCCTTTTCAAATTTCCTCGAGTTAAAATACTTTCCTATTCATGAATTCTCCACACAAGTTATGTTTTGTCCCACGAATATGATCATAATTTCCTTGCCTTTTTGTAAGTTCACCATTCCTCTCCCCAATTGATTTTCAAATCACATTGCACTTAATATATATTTTATCAAGCAACAATACAAAAAGTAGGAGTGCCAATTCTAGTGGGTTTCAGAGGAATTGGTGACGGATTGGTGGTCAACTCCGATGATTTGTATAATAGTTTCGATATCCTCCCATTCTACAACTTTCCGGAAATGACAATGTCCTTTTTTTTCGCTGCTTTACCTTAACGGATAAATTACCATTGGTTTGCAAATATTTTTTAATTCCGTCATGCTGCAAGAAGTGAAAATAATGGTACGCCTTAGCAGGGACGTTCTACCATGGCAGATTCGTGTTATTATTTTTAATGATCCTTCTTTTAATTAAACCTGGGGAAAATGCATTGGTGATAACAAGAAAAAAAAAAAAATATTTTTTTTCTGCTACGGTTTACCGTAATTTAAAATATCAAAATCAGGAATGAATAAACCCGGGTCGCATATATCTCAACTCTTTTCTATTCGCAACAGATACGGGATAAAGTTTTCATCTCAAAAATTGAATTTGCTAAATGAATTGGACAGGGAACCTATAAAAAGCAAAAAGGCATTCCAGTCTTATTATTACACTTTGCTTTTCCTAATTGCTTACCCTGACAACGAATCCATTTACCAGCTTGCTTCGCAATCATTGCAACGTTTACATTCTTATATCCAATCGCATGAAAATATAAAGGAAAGCTTATTTAATTCCGGCATAACGAATACCCATCTTTGCGCAGCATTCAGTTTTGAAATCGTAAAATGGCTTAGAAAGAAGCATCCAAAAAATATCAAACTCAGCTCCTTTGAAGCAGATGACGGACATATCCGATACGTACTGTCTGCGGTAATGCCTAAGGTGGAGTCAGAAATATTGCAGGATGCAAATGCCACATGGAAATCGTGGCTCAAAAGATCATTGAAAAAAGGGGAAGATATTCTGGACCGGCTCATTGCTGTTTTTGACGAGGCAGATATCCGCCCCGAAATCAGGGATGAGCTTTGGAATGCTTTAGGAATAAATGTGGAGATTAATTATCCCTCCCATACCTGTCTTCCTGATACTTTAATTACCCCTTACTACCATCGTTCGCTTATTAAAAAGAATTTCAACAAACAAAAGTCCAGTGTAAAGCCAATTCCGGTTGACCTGAATAACAGTGAAGCCGAACAAATCATCGAATGTGGAAGAATGATACTTGTGGGTCACTTTCGCGAAATAGATCCCGTCACTTTTACTGCTGCCCGCATGGTTTCTTTTTACCGATTGCCACGAGGTCTTTCGGTGGCTCTGATGAGTATGGTTCCTGCACGGAGGCATCCTATTGACAGCTATATGGGATATGTCGCTTTTAAAAATGGACTGCCAATAGCGTATGCTGGTTCATGGATATTGTTTGACAGTGGTAGAATCGGGTTGAATGTTTTTCCCGCTTACCGCGGTGGCGAATCCCGGTACATTTTTGAAAAAGTTCTGCAGTTGCACCGCAAGGTTTATCATTTAAATCGATTCAGTGTTGATCCCTATCAGGTAGGAAAAGAGAACATCGAGGGCATAAAATCGGGAGCATTCTGGACATATCATCATTCAGGGTTTCGCCCAATTCGTGAGGAACAGAAAAAACTCGCTGAAACAGAGCTGGTGAAAATAAAAACCATCAAGGGCTACAGAAGCCCTGTTTCCGTTTTAAAGAAGCTCGCCGATTCGAGGTTGGAGTTAGTACTACAAAAAAATGCAGTGAGGTTTGATGCAACTGACCTTAGCGTGGCCTATGCCAATATTCTGAAAAATCAATACAACAATAACCGTAAAGTGGCAGAGGAGTTGTCGTTCACCAAACTTGCTGATATAATAGGGTTAAAAAATTATCAGGAAGAGCAGCTAAAATTCATTTTGAAAAACTGGTGTATCCTCCTTCTCACTTATGAGCAGGAGTTGCGCCGCAACGGCGGGTTAAAAAAGATCCTAAAGAAGCTATTTGAATTAAAAGCGGGGGGCGATGAAGAAGATTATATATCTGAATTGCAGCGGGCAGTGAACTTGAAAAAATTGGTTGAAAGAATAGTGAAAGAAAATGTTGGATAATTCCGGATCAAACCTAAATGAACAGGACAACTTTCAAATATAACTGAGCACGCATTTTGAAGTACTGGCCTATCTACAACATTACTTAACTCATTATTCCCATCACGGTGTAGGCAGCCCTATTTTCCGTTCAGTTCGAAACTGGAATTTTCTAATTTTGGGTCATTTGTTGGAGAGCAACAATGGCAAAAAAAATAAAAAAAAGAGTATCCAGGC
>DATJWE010000247.1:0-2683 GCA_035501475.1 Puia sp.
TGCACAGTTGCTTCCAGCCAAAGACCACTGCAGGCTTCAATAAGTTGCTGCACCTCCTTTAGTTTTTGCGTTTTCCAGTAGCCTTCATCCAATTCCGAAATGGCTTTGTAAACTGCAACCAGCCCGGGAACTGATTTTTCAGGATTACTCAACGAATATTGTGTGATCAGCTGATCAACCAGGTATTCTACTTTCTCCCCTCCTTTTATTCTCTTCCACGAGGTCACCACGCCATCCATCAAGTCTTTTTCGGGATTTTCGCCAGCCACCATCGTAAAATATTCCCAGGCCTGTCCACGCGTCCTCGTCAATGCAGCTCCCTGGCTTTTGTGATTGGTACGGCTCTCCGCTGCAATCTCACCATAACTTTTTCCAAGTATGGCATTGTACACGCCTACATCAATTTTCATTTGATCTTCGCTGGTTGTATTCAGGTTAGGTCCAAACGAAAAAGTATTCCATAACAAACGTTTCGCCTGCCAGGGTATTACACCATATTTAAATTGTTCCGGAAACATGTTAGGATTAGCTGCAGCCATGAATGCCTCGTGAGCCAGTACTGCAGAAGCAGAATGATGCCCATGAAAGGCAGTTCTGAATTCTTCCGGAAAACGAGTGATGATCACATCGGGTTGGAAGCGGCGGATAACCCAGACCACATCGCTCAGGATTTTTTCTTTATCCCAGATTTTAAGCGCTTCTTCGGTGGATTTGGTGAACCCGAAATCAAAAGCCCGGGTAAAAAATTGTTCAGCACCATCTACAGACCGGGCAGCAAGCATTTCCTGCGTACGGATCAAACCCAACTCAACCCCTTGTTCATCCCCGATCAGGTTTTGCCCGCCGTCGCCCCGCGTCATCGACAAATAGCCGGTGCGATATAGCCTTTCTTTTGCGAGATAAGCGATCAGCCTTGAATTTTCATCGTCGGGATGAGCTGCTACATATAAGACCGTTCCTAAAACATTCAATTTCTTCAGGCGAAGAAATATTTCGGAGCTATTGAATGTTTGTGGTGTCTGCGACCTTAAAAAAGAAGTCGCCAGAAAAAAATCAAGTAACAAAAAAACAATAATTTTTCTCATCCGAGGGTTTTAATGTATAAGAAAAGGCAAATTAGTAAATCATCCTTTTCTATTTGTTAAAATAATATAGGCGGTAGGTGCAGGATCTGTGGGAGCAATAAAATGGTTGCTTAACAGTTGGGTATATAACATCCTGTTATTACTTTTAAATCTGAAATCACCGCCTGCACCAGGAATGATCATTCTTATCACTGCGGGCACTAAATCGCTTGCATGGGTCAAAAGCTACTTAGTTCAATTGTTTTTCTGCTGATTGGCTCGGCACAATTGTGTGCACAACAAGACTACGATCCCTATCATTATGTGCTTCATAAAAATATTGTATGCACACACGGAGCAGTGGTTTCAGCACATCCTTTAGCCAGCCAGGTCGGTGTATCCATTCTGAAAAAGGGCGGAAATGCCATCGATGCGGCTATTGCTACTCAACTGGCCTTGGCCGTCGTTTATCCCGGAGCAGGAAATTTAGGAGGCGGTGGCTTTATGGTTGCCAGTCTTGCCAATGGAAGCAATATAGCTCTTGACTTTCGTGAAAAAGCTCCTGCAAAGGCGACGAGAGACATGTACCTCGACGCACAGGGCAATGCCCAAACCAATTTAAGCCAGGATGGGCATTTGTCGAGCGGAGTACCCGGTACCGTTGCAGGAATTTTTGCAGAACTGAAATATGCAAAGCTTCCCCTAAAAAAATTAATTCAGCCTGCTATTGAACTTGCAGAAAAAGGTTTTGTCATCACTCCCTCAGAGGCCAGAAGCCTCAACGCCATGCAGGAAGATTTCAAAAAATACAACACAATCATTCCTGTATTTGTGAAGCGTGGAGGCTGGAAGACAGGTGATACCCTGATTCAGACAGATCTTGCAAAAACGTTAAAGCTCATACGCGATTTGGGACAAAAGGGATTTTATGAAGGAGAAACAGCCAGACTCATTGTGGAAGAAATGCGACGCGGCAAAGGACTTATCAGTTTTGCTGATCTCCAGAATTATACTGCAAAAGAAAGAGAAGCCATTGTTTTTGATTATAAAAAAGACTATACCATCATCACCATGCCCCTTCCGAGCAGTGGTGGCGTCCTGCTTCCGCAAATGATGAGGATGATAGAAGATGAACCTTTAAAAAGCTACGGTTTTCAGTCTGTAAAAGCCGTTCATCTAATGACCGAAATTGAGCGACTCGCTTATGCAGATCGTGCAAAATTTCTGGGCGACAAAGATTATTATAAAGTCCCTGTCAAAAGGCTCATCAGTTATCCCTATCTGTACAAAAGGATGGAACTGTATAAGCCAGATACGGCAGGGGACAGCAGGTTGATACAAGGTGGAAACGTATCTCCGGAAAGTGAGGAAACAACTCATCTCGACGTATATGATGAAGAAGGAAATGCTGTAGCTGTCACCACAACACTAAACGGTGGATATGGCAGCCGGACCGTAGTTGCGGGAGCAGGTTTTTTGATGAACAATGAAATGGATGATTTCAGTATCAAACCGGGAGTTCCCAATATGTATGGAGCTGTTGGCGCTGATGCTAATGCCATTGCTCCCGGCAAGCGTATGTTGAGTTCCATGACCCCAACCATTGTATTAAAAAATGA
>DATJWE010000248.1:0-11112 GCA_035501475.1 Puia sp.
AAAAGAGTGAAGACCCTTCCTGACTTGCATGCTGACCCTTCAAAAGTAAAAACGTATGGAGATTACCGTGAGTTACTTGACAGGAAAGATATTGATGCAGTCATTGTGGGCACGCCTGACCACTGGCATGCCCTGATCATGATGCATGCGTGCGAAGCTGGGAAAGATGTATATGTAGAAAAGCCTGTGGGCAATTCCATCGGGGAATGCAGGGCCATGATGGCAGCGCAGAAAAAATATAACCGGGTGGTACAGGCAGGGCAATGGCAACGTAGTCAGCAGCATTTCAGGGATGCCATAAATTTCGTTTACACGGGACAGTTAGGAAATATAAGAACAGTCAAAGTGTGGTGTTACCAGGGTTGGATGAAACCGGATATCGTCAGGCCTGACTCCGATCCTCCCCCGGGAGTGGATTACAATCAATGGCTGGGTCCGGCTTCCCTGCGGGCTTTCAATGCCAGTCGCTTTCATTTTAATTTCCGCTGGTTCTGGGATTATGCGGGCGGGCTGATGACAGATTGGGGAGTTCATTTGCTTGACTATGGGTTATTAGGAATGAAGGCCGATACTCCAAATACGATTGCTGCTTTGGGTGGAAAGTTTGCCTATCCCGATCTCTGCGAGGAAACACCCGATACGCTTACAACTCTCTACGAATTTAATACTTTCAATCTGGTATGGGATCATGCCATGGGCATCGACAACGGGTCTTATGGCCGCGACCATGGTATAGCTTTCATTGGAAACAATGCTACCCTTGTGCTGGGGCGCTGGGGCTGGGAAGTTGTGGAAGAAAAAAGCAACAAAAATAAAATCAGCAAACCGCTGGCTATGCCCACGGATAACGGGCTTGATCTGCATTGGGTGAATTTCATAGATGTCGTTCGTTCACGAAAGATGGAGGACCTGCATTGTTCCATCGAAGACGGCGCACATGTGGCTACAGTTGCGCAAATGGGCAATGTGAGTTTCCGCAGCGGACAACGGCTGGCCTGGGACAAGACTTCGTCAAAATTTACGGATGAATCAATCAATACGGCTTATATGATGAAAGAATATCATAACGGGTATAGATTGCCGTTAGTATAGAAGAGGCGATACAAGGACAGCAGACAGAAAAATAATTTTTATTTTTCCGGACCTTTACTCACTTCCATCCCGTCTTTCCATACCGCAACAATTGTTCTTGTATTTTTAATATTATTCAGAGGATTTTGCTGAAGCACGATAAAATTCGCTTTCTTCCCCTTTTGCAGCGTTCCGTATTTATTATCAATATGCAGGAATTGTGCACCGTTACGGGTGGCACAGGTGATCGCTTCAAGCGGCGTTAGCCCGGCTTCTGTCATCAGTTCCAGTTCAAGATGTTCGGAAAAGCCCTGGGTGCGAACCGGGGTAGCTCCTGAATCGGTTCCCAATGCGACTTTAATGCCGTGTTGAAATATTTTTCTCAGGTTTCGCAAGGCAGTCTGAAAATATCCATTCATTTTCGGAAAAGATGGATTTGCTTTCAGTTTCTCAATATAATCCCTGCTCGTGATCATTTCGTACACGCCGGGTTCCAGGGAAGACCTGAAAAAAGGATCGTCGATCCATTCGGGCTTTTGCGCATAAATGAACTGGTATTCGTCGAGCGACAAGGTGGGAATATAGACCACATCTTTTTGCTTCATGGCATCAAGCAATGCATCGTCGATGTCTTCATCACGAATACTGTGGGCCAGTGCGTCCACACCGTCAGCAACCAGTTGCCTTGCATCTTTTATATGAAAGACATGAGCAGCCACCCGGATATGGAGCCTGTGTGCTTCGTCAATGATCGCCTTGTATATTTCCGGTTTCATGGTCGGGAGCTGACCATAAAAATCATCTACCCACATTTTGATGATGTCGGGTTGCAATGCAGCCAGTTGTTGTACGTCAGCAGTGGCTTCATCGGGTGTGTAAGGCCTGAATACTTTGGTTACTGTGAAATTAAAAGGAGGACCGCCGCCTGCCGCACCAAATCCGAATCCTGCGGTAAAGATCATTGCTCCGGGTATTTTACCTTCACGAGATGAATCTCTCATGGAAAAAATCATGTCGTAATCGGTCCCTAGTGATAATACGGCTCCTACGCCATAGGATTGATATTTTTTCAGCTGGCGGATGATATTTTCACTTGTGTAATTTTCATAAGCAGTTTTTGTTCCTTTCAATAAGCCAAGATGTGCGTGCGCATTGATAATCTCCGGCATAATTATTTTTCCACCCATGTCAACAATTCTTGCCTGAGCTGGAGCTTTGAATGGACTAATATCAACAATGGTATCTGCGTGAATGACCAGGCTGGCATTGAATGATGGCGGATTGCCGGTTCCATCAATCAGCGTGACATTTTTAACAAGTATGATGTCCTGATTGGACTGCGAAAAAGAACCAATGGAAAAAAACAACGACAGCAGAAGGGCTGATAATCTCACAGGTTTCATAACACTAATTTGAATTCCAGCTTCGGTTTGAGGTAAAAAAAATTTATACATCAACTGTTTTTAATCAGGGCTATACCCAATGCAACTGCAGAAACGGCCAGCACAATAACGCCAACATATAAGATAACTATAAAACGATTTGTTGTTACTGCACCTGGTCCTGCTGCACCTCCAAAAAATCCCCCGCTGACCAAAATGGCTGACAGCGGGAATCCCACTCTTAACAGCCACTCTGGCGAACCACTCAGGCTGGTATTGTCAATTAATCCTTCGGCAATCAGGGCAAGGATAACAAGCACCCCGGCATGTGCGTGGCCTGCACGAAACATTGATTTTTGAAAATCAGTCAGGGGTAATTTCTTTTTTCCCGAAAGAAGAGTCAACAAAAAATAACCCCCATATTGAATAGTCGGCACTGTTACCAGGATAATGCCACAGAATAATTTTGCATTTGGTGTCATGAGGGAAATTTTATATTAATGAATATTCAATGACAACCAAA
The DNA here is from genome assembly GCA_035501475.1 of Puia sp. Classification (GTDB taxonomy): domain Bacteria; phylum Bacteroidota; class Bacteroidia; order Chitinophagales; family Chitinophagaceae; genus Puia. The sequence continues at coordinate 2,977 of DATJWE010000248.1, forward strand.
GATCCTACACGATCCGGCAACCATAAATCCGTTCTTCTGCTTTGCTATTTCTTTCCCATTGCGTACTGGATGCCGCCGAGGATATGCCTGAGATAAGTACTATCGGAATAAGATTCATCCGTATGCCCCATTTCCGTATAAAATACTCTTCCTCCTTCAAAATCATGATACCAGGTCATGGGGTGGTTAGCTCCCATTCTTCCATCCTGGTAGGATGTTTCATCGATTTTTATCAGTATAGTAATATTGGGGCTGACGTTTCTAAAATCATACCATTCGTCGAATTTTTCCCACACATCTGGTAAAAAGCTGGTGGAAGGATGATTTTTGTTCACCACAATTAATTTGGCTTTTTGTTGTTGCGGATGTCTTGTAAAATAAGCGCCGACCATCTCTCCATACCAGGGCCAGTTGTATTCGCAATCCGAAGCCGCGTGGATTCCCGCATAACCCCCACCGTTATGAATGTATTCCTGCAACGCTTTCTCTTCATGGGGTCCAAATACCGTTCCGGTTGGACTTAGAAAAATCAATGCCGCATATTTCTTTAAAGTCTTTTTATTGAACCAGGTTGAGTCTTCAGTTGCATCAACGTCGAACCCGTTTTCAGCCCCCAGCTTTTTAATGGCTGCAATTCCCACCGGTATACTCGAATGGCGGAAACCATTGGTTTTGGAAAAAATCAGCACTTTGGGTTTTGACTTATCCGGGTTTGAACTTAAAAAGAATGCGGCAACAAGGAGGAGAGATATGGCAAAAGCAAATCCTTTCATACTGTGATTTTTTTTATTCGGCGGATAGGAATCTTTTGAATGAACAGGTAAACATCGTCCTTATTCATTCATTATAATTATAATTCTTTAATTCGGATATTTCTGAACCATACATTATTGCCATGATCCTGCAATGCAATGCGACCAATAGAATATTTTGCAAATCCGGGCATCGATTTGAATTTACTTCCCTGGACAAGTTTGTCCCATTCCGCATCACGCAAGGTTGTGGAAACGACATTGATTCCGTTTAGATAAAGATCAAGTTTATTCTTCACGCACTTGATTTCAACCTGGTTCCATTCACCCACTGCTTTCACCGGTTCAGAGGAAGAAGATATCAGATCATAAAGATCACCGGCACGGTGCTTCTTAATTTTGCCGTCAGGGTGTCCGTCATTATCCAGGACCTGCATTTCCGGACCGGTAACGTAGGTTTCCTTGTATTTGGGATCTTCCTTCACATCGAACATAATACCGCTATTCCCATTCTTTGAAATTTTCCATTCGAGTTTTAAATCAAAATTTTCATATTCCTTATCAGTTACAATATCTCCGTCGCCACCTGATTTATCGGATGCATCAAAATGAATGGTTCCCTTGTCGGCTTTCCAGGCACTGCTTATCCCGGTTTTGCCATAAGTATGCCATCCGTTCAATGTGGTTCCGTCGAACAGTAATTTCCATCCATCTTTTTTCTCCTGGTCACTAAGCATATTTTCCTGTTGAGCGAAAAGAGAAGGCGCAAGCAAAATCATTGCTGCGAGCATGCACTTCATGCGGTTCATATCAATTATTTTTTTAGAGAAAGAATGTATTTAACCATTACGCGCACATCGGCTTCGGCCAAAGCAGGATGGGGAGTCATAGGAACCTGTCCCCATACTCCTGTTCCACCTTTAATCACTTTTTGTACGAGTCGGTCAACCGTAGTATCAGCTGCTGGAGCGTATTTTGCTGCTACATCACTATATGCCGGCCCAATGGTTGAACCAGCTCCGGTCTTTTCCAGTCTGTGACAGGTAGTGCAATCACTTGATCCTATCAGCTCCAGGCCTTTTTCATCAGCTGACGAAACAGTAGTCGTTGTAGCCGAAGCAGCAGTATCTTTTTTTTCTGTAGCGGAAGAACTACCCGAACCACCGCAGGCTACTGCGAGCGAACTGCAACAGAGAATGATGAATGTTTTTTTCATGTTGTAAAATAAAAATGATAAAAATAAATTTGATTTTAGTTTTTCAAAACTATTGATTTTTAAAATAGGAATCTCATATTCCAAGCACGGAGCGATTGAATTTTTCGTCGGATGCCGTTCCGGCAAAATCATCGAATGCTTTTTCCGTGACCCGTATGATATGATTTTTGATAAATACCGATCCTTCCTTTGCTCCATCTTCAGGATGCTTGATGCAACATTCCCATTCCAGCACAGCCCAGCCTGCGTAGTCATAAGCAGTCAGTTTGCTGAAAATGGATTTGAAATCCACCTGGCCATCGCCCAATGAACGGAAACGCCCGGCCCGGTCAATCCAACCCTGGTATCCTCCATATACACCCTGTTTACCGGTTGGATTAAATTCAGCGTCTTTCACATGGAACATTTTTATACGTTCGTGGTAGAAATCGATATAAGTAAGATAGTCCAGACATTGCAGCACAAAATGTGAAGGATCATATAAAAGGCAGGCCCTGGGATGATTGTTTACGTGTTTGAGAAAGGTTTCGTAACTCAATCCATCGTGCAGGTCTTCGCCCGGATGGATCTCGTAGCAAAGATCTATGCCCTGTTTGTCAAATTCGTTGAGAATGGGCAGCCAACGCGCACCGAGTTCTTTGAATCCGGTTTCAACCAATCCTGCCGGTCTCTGCGGCCATGGATATACGTTAGGCCAGAGCAATGCACCACTGAAAGTAGCGTGTGCATTCAATCCGAGATTTTTAGATGCTTTGGCTGCATATGTCAATTGCTGAACAGCCCAGTCGGTTCTTGCTTTTGCATTCCCGTGAACAGAAGCAGGAGCGAAACTGTCGAACAATGTGTCGTATGCAGGGTGGACGGCGACAAGCTGGCCCTGTAAATGAGTCGACAGTTCCGTAATCTCCAGTCCGCAGCTATTGACGATTCCCTTTATTTCATCTGCATAAGTTTTACTTTCTGCAGCTTTTTGCAAATCGATGCAGCGGCCATCCCAGGAAGGAATCTGCACGCCTATGAAGCCAATGCTTTTTGCCCATTTGCAAATTGATTCCAGTGAATTGAAAGGCGGATCATCGCCCATGAACTGCGCCAGAAAAATTCCAGGTCCTTTTATTGTTCGCATGAAGTTTTAATTAAAAATTTTATTTCAAAAATGATTAATGATTATGGAATGTTGGGTGTTGAATACTTTTTGATGGAGAGAAAACACTCAATTATTCAATGCTATTGTTACACTTCAAACGCTGTCCATTTCTCCTTGCTTGCTCCGCTTTTGACAACCGTATCAATGAATGCCATTCCCCTGATTCCCTCATCCACTTTGGGAAAATCAAGCATTTCTTTTGTAGGTTCCTTGCCATCCAGTTTGGCAGAAAGCGTCAATGCGAAATTGCGATAGATATTTCCAAATGCTTCGAGATATCCTTCAGGATGCCCGCCGGGCGTTCTGAAATTATGCCTTGCGAAACTGGATAAAGGATCTTTGTATCCGACCCCTGCACGAAGAATCTGCGTGGGCTGATCAAGCCATTTTACGATGAGTGTATTGGGTTCCTGCTGGGACCACTCAATTCCGCCTTTCTCTCCATATATTCTGATCTTAAGTGCATTTTCTTCGCCGGCAGCAACCTGCGAAGCCATCAGCACACCCGCAGCCCCGTTATCGAATTTCAACAGCACATTGCCGTCATCGTCCAATGCTCTTCCCTGCACCATGACATTGAGGTCTGCACAAAGATGCGTGATTTTTAACCCGGTAATATACTCAGCAAGATGTGCTGCATGAGTACCAATATCCCCCATGCAACCGCTCTTGCCGGATTTTTTTGGATCTGTTCTCCATGCAGCCTGGGCATTACCTTCTCTTTCTGTCAGCTTGCTTAGCCAGCCCTGTGGGTATTCTACCCATATTTTTCTGATTTTTCCTAACACCCCTTCATGCATCATCTGCCTGGCTTGTTTCACCATGGGATAGCCCGAATAAGTATGTGTCAGGCATAAAGTCAATCCTGTTTCTTCCAATTTTTTCTTTAGCTGTTTTGCTTCATCCAAGGTGAAGGTGATTGGTTTTTCAATCACTACATTAAAACCCTTATCGAGTGCCATTATCGCCGGGGGGAAATGAGCAAAATTGGGAGTAACGATTGTTACGAAATCTAATTTCTTATCAGCGGGCATCTTTCCTTCCTTGTCGAGCATTTCTTCAAAATTCAGATAGATTCTGTCTTTTGCCAGGAAGAGAGATTCACCTGAATCTTTGGCAATTTCAGGATTGATGCTGAGCGCTCCGCTGACTAATTCTATAAGACCATCCATATTGGCAGCAATGCGGTGAATGGCGCCGATGAAGGCATCCTTACCTCCTCCGACCATTCCCATTCTTAATTTTCTATTCATACATTTTGTGTTTTATATAAAATTCCGGGGCACAAGTTTAACAAATATTAGAACAGAAGTGGAAAAAATGTCAATTGTATTTGAACAGATTTTTCAGGGTGGATTAATTTACGATTTGTTCATGCCGGAATTAAATGGTTAATAAAATCAGATAATATTAATTTTAGATTGCACCGGATTATAGCCCGGGATTTAAATCGCGGGCTAAGTTTGATCAGATTTTTAATTCTGAAATAAAAAATTACATTTACGAATCTGTTGTTCAGGATTTATTCTTGAAGCTGCTGCATGTATCCGGTCAATTTTATCCTGTTTTACCTTATCATTATGGATTTTTTGTTTTACAGCAGAAACATTTCTGTTTTATTGGCCCAACATGCATAAATTTACGGCGCTTCAATCAGGCTCAACATAAATTTATTACTAACGATTAGAAAGATCATCAAAAACTGATTGCCATGACACAAGCCATTCAACGCGACAAACTTTTTCTTGCCAGCCGCATTGCTTTGATTTTCACCGCAATGACTTTTGCATTTCGGGCCGGACTTTCCAAGGTCTGGCATGATGAATTTGCCTTGACAAATGAACAGCTCGGGTGGATTTTCAGTCCCGCATTCTATGGATTCACATTAGCCATGATATTTGGTGGTCCCCTTTGCGATGTATTGGGTATGAAAAAATTATTGGTGCTTGCATTTATCGGGCATATCAGCGGGGTGATTGTGTATCTGCTTTCAAAAAATGCCACGATGTTATTCGTGGGGACTCTCTGCATTGGCATAGGCAATGGAATGGTGGAGGCTGCTTGCAATCCGTTAACGGTAACACTCTTTCCAGATAATAAAACAACCATGCTTAACCGCTTTCATGTATGGTTTCCGGGAGGCATTGTGATCGGCAGTCTGATTTCTTATTGTTTGATTGATAGATTACATCTTGACTGGCATATTCTGATTTCGGTTTTGTTTATTCCTGCCATTATTTATGGTGCTATGTTCTTCAATCTGAAATTCCCACAAACTGAAAGAGTGACTAAGGGAGTCAGTACAGGAAAAATGTTTTTGACCTGCCTGAATCCTTTATTCATTATCATGATCGCCTGTATGTTTTTAACTGCGGCCACTGAATTGGGAACGAATCAATGGCTGCAATCCCTATTGGAAGGAGCTGGGATTTCAGGTATACTGGTGCTTGCATTTATCAATGGAATTATGGCGGTGGGAAGATCTTTTGCCGGACCGTTTGTACATAGGTTAAATCCGAACGGCATGCTCATCGTATCCTCGCTGCTTGCATGCATCGGTTTATTGTTGCTTAGCAAAGCCAGCGGCTATGCGTCTTTTGGAGCTGCATTTGTTTTCGCGGCAGGGATCTGTTTCTTCTGGCCCACCATGCTCGGGTTCGTATCCGAATACCTTCCGAATACAGGCGCCCTGGGTTTGTCATTGATGGGGGGCGCCGGGATGTTCTCCACCTCACTCGTCATTCCGATGATGGGTAAATGGTATGATGATTTTAAAAGTGCAGCAGTGGCAAACGGGGCAGCCAACCCTGATGCAGTTGCCGGATCAAATACCTTCATGAAAGTGGCCATCATGCCCGCCATCGTATTGGTGGTATTTATTTTGATTTATATTGTCCGGCGTAAAGTTTATGCGGCTCATAAGGCCCAGGCACAGACAACATGATGATTTCAACTTCAACCATTCATATATTTTTATTACAGGCAGTAAAAAATATCAAATTCTAAATAATAACATTTCGTAAATTAGTTTTTCAACGCTTTGCATACATGTCAGAAAAATCCTCACGCCGTACTGTCATCAAGAATGTTGTAGCGGGTTCTGCAGCATTGATGGCGGGGGCGCACAGCTTGTCTTCCTTTTCTCCATCTGATAAACCTGAAAAAAAATTGAAATTAAAAGGCAATATCAATCATTCCGTTTGCCAGTGGACTTATAATTTTATTTCTGTTGAAGAACTCTGTAAAGTGGTAAAAGACACAGGGTTCAGCGCCATTGATCTGATCGCTCCGAAAGACTGGCCAACTCTTCAGAAATACGGAATTTATAGTTCGATGTGTTATCACGCTGGTAACGTCAGTCTGACCAATGGTTGGAATAACAAGAAATATCACGAGCAGTTAATCAAGGATTATTCAGACGTGATTCCGTTAATGGTTAAGGCCGGTTATACCGATGTAATCTGCTTTAGCGGTAGCCGAAACGGGATGGATGACGAAACCGGTTTTAAAAACTGTGTGGAAGGATTACAGAAAGTTCTTCCGCTGGCTGAAAAAAATGGAATTACTATTCAAATGGAATTACTCAACAGTAAAGTCGATCATAAGGATTATATGTGCGATAAATCACCATGGGGGGTTGAATTATGCAAGCGGATCGGCTCACCGAATTTTAAATTATTATACGATATCTACCACATGCAGATTGACGAAGGAGACGTGATCCGGACGATCAGGGATAATCACCAGTATTTTGCTCATTATCACACGGGCGGAGTGCCGGGGCGACACGAAATTGATGAAACCCAGGAATTGTATTATCCTGCCATCATGAAGGCAATTATCGAAACAGGATTCAAAGGATATGTGGCCCAGGAATTTATTCCCACGGCAAAGGATAAGATCGCTTCGCTGAAAAAAGCCGTGGAGATCTGCGATGTTTAGTAGCGAATAATCATGATTGTTAGAAAGAACGAACAGCAAGTTTTGTTCATTGGCTTTCTCAAAAAATCAAATCAATCAGAATAAAATCAAAAGGACATGGCTGACAATGTTTTCGACGCAATTGTAATCGGTTCGGGAATCAGCGGGGGCTGGGCCGCCAAAGAATTATGCGAAAAAGGCTTGAAGACGATCATGCTCGAGCGCGGGCGGGATATCAAGCACGTTAGCGGTTATGTGAATGCAAATAAGGAAGCCTGGGACTATCCGCATCACAATCGTGCAACGACTCAAATGAAAAACGACTACCCTGTGTTGAAAAGGGATTATCCGTTGAATGAGTCCAACCTCGATTACTGGGTAAATGAAAAAGAAAGCCCATATACTGAAATCAAAAGATTCGACTGGTTCAGGGGTTATCATGTCGGTGGCCGTTCGCTGATGTGGGGCAGACAAAGCTACCGCTGGAGCGATTTTGATTTTGAAGCCAATGCCAAAGAAGGCATTGCCGTTGACTGGCCCGTTCGCTACAATGAAATTGCACCCTGGTATGATCATGCAGAAAAATTTGCCGGCATCAGTGGGAACCGGGATGGATTGGTTCAATTACCGGACGGACAGTTCCTTCCTCCGATGGATATGACCTGCGTGGAAAAAGATGTTGCAGCGCGGATTAAAGAACATTATAAAGGACAACGTGCACTGATTATTGGCCGCGTGGCAAATCTAACGGTACCGCATGAGGGAAGAACCAACTGCCAGTTCCGCAACAAATGCTGGCTGGGATGCCCCTTTGGTGGGTATTTTAGCACCCAGTCTTCTACTTTACCTGCGGCAATGAAGACGGGTAATCTCACGCTACGGCCATGGAGCATCGTGACAAAAATTTTATATAATAAGGATAAGAAAAAGGCAAGAGGAGTGGAAGTGCTGGATGCGGAAACCAATCAGACTTATGTATACAACGCAAAAATTATTTTCCTGAACGCATCTACATTAAACAGTGCATGGATACTGATGAATTCTGCCACTGATATCTGGCCCGATGGACTGGGCAGCAGCAGCGGAGAACTTGGTCATAA
>DATJWE010000249.1:0-5295 GCA_035501475.1 Puia sp.
TAAAAAAACAATTTTAAAAATTGCTCCTGTTCTTTTTCGTTAAACATCTTGTGGCACTTCAATTGTAAGCTATAAAAATGCCAGTACTTACCATCATGAAACTTTTGTTGCAGCAGGCGGTGAACCCCCGTGGGTATTCGATACACATTATGCAATTCCCACCACGGAATTTTTTCGTTCAATACAAGTTCTTTGCTGAGGTCCCCATAGACAAGTTCCGTGAGCGGTTTGTTGGCTTCACTGTGATAGAATCTTTCAGGTACAAGGTTACTTTCAGGGAAATTATATACCACAAAGATTTCATTCGTATTCACAGCATTCAGCACATCATCATCATAAATGATTTCTCGCAACATCTCTTCCGGAGAACCGGATTTGGACGGATTCCATTGAAAATGTTTAATCACGACAGGACGCATTCCTCTTATATTCAGCAATACATAGCTGAATGAAGCGGCATTCATTTCCACCAGCATCCGACACTGCGAATAATCTTCTTCAGCGACAGTCTTGTCGTGTATATAAAAATCAGGTTTTAGCATACTCCCAATGAGGCAATAATACTACAAATTCTTATTATACCCGAAACCACTGAGATAAGCCCTTTGCCTACCTTTGCAATCCTTTGAAAGATGACCGCCCCAAAAGATAATCATTTACGGGTTGAAATTTCCAACAGGCAGATACTATCCATTTCGCTGCCTATCAGCCTCGCTATTTTGGTTCCACAAATCAATTTCATCACCAACAATATTTTTCTTGGACACCTGGATGAGCAATCGCTTGCTGCAGCAGGAATCACGGGCGTATATTATTTAATTTTTGCTGTAATCGGAAACGGCATCAATAATGGCCTCCAGGCCCTGATTGCACGACGGGCAGGAGAAAACAGGATCGGGGAAATAGGAAAACTTTTTTTCCAGGGGATACGGATTGTGATTGTGATGGCCTGCATTGGTATTGTACTCACCTACCTCGTAGCTCCCTGGATTCTTAACTTTTCACTCACATCTCCCATACTGAAAACAAAAGCCATTCAATTTATCAAGATCAGGATCTGGGGTCTTCCCTTTCTGTATATCTATCAACTCAGGAATGCATTATTGGTGGGGACAAATCAAAGTAAATTCCTGGTATACGGTACAATTGCAGAAGCCTTGACGAATATTATTTTTGACTATAGCCTTATCTTCGGCCACTTCGGACTTCCCGGAATAGGATTCAACGGTGCAGCATATGCGTCGATCATCGCAGAAGCCACCGGAATGCTCGTAGTATTTGGCGTTATTCATAGCCAGGGTATAAGTCGTCGGTTAAATTTGCTGAGTCATTCGAAGCTGGATAAAAAAAATTTACGACTAATCCTCGTTCAGTCATCACCGTTGGTCTTTCAATACGGTATCAGCATCGTTAGTTGGGAATTTTTCTATATTCTGATCGAACATCATGGGCAACGTGATCTCGCAATCAGCAATTCTATGCGCAATATTTTTGGATTGTTTGGGGCGTTCTCCTGGGCTTTTGCTTCCACGAGCAATACGATGGTAAGCAATATTATCGGGCAGGGAAAAAAAGATAAAGTGGTTTTTCTCATCAAAAAAATCGCAAGGTTAAGTATTAGTTTCTGCGTTATCATTTCCATTTTGCTGAATTTATTTCCGGGAGAATTCCTGTTGATATATGGGCAGGATCAACTTTTTATTGAGCGTGCTATTCCGGTGATACGTGTGGTTACAGGTGCTCTTATCCTGATGTCTTTTGCGACGGTATGGTTAAATGCAGTAACCGGTACCGGTAATACTATGGTCAATCTTGGGATAGAGGCCGTTACGATCCTGTTCTATTGCATCTATATCTATTTAATTCTTCAGTACTGGAATCTCCCTATCATTTATGGCTGGATGTCGGAGTGGCTTTACTGGATATTCACTTTCACCCTATCGTACCTGTATATACGAAGTGGAAAATGGAAGATGAAAACTATTTGATCATTGTCCGGATTGGCCTACTGCCATTCTTTTAATAATTTCTTTCCTTCTTCCTTAATACGGATATCGTCAAAAATGTTATAAGGAAGAGGTATCATGGAGTTCAGCAACGTGATTGCTTTTCCCTTCTGGTCATTGTGATAATAAACTTTTGCTAATTCAAGATAATTAAGCAGAAATGCGGGATTGCAGGTCCTGGATTTTTCATAATACGTAATCGCATCATGCAGCGAACCTTTTGGCACCGTTCCATAAAACCATTTGGCCAGGGTTCTTTCAAAAAAAGTCAGGTTGCTGATCTCGTAATTCCATTTCCCAAGTACATGATAGGCTTTGAAGTTGTAGGGATCTTCCTGGATAGCTTTTTCAGCATAATATTTAATGTCATTGACCGACACAATTTTATCTTTTCCGCTGGTAATTAACGTCAACCGGCCAATCGCCATTGCCATATCAACATTTGCCTCGGAACTATTGGAATTTATTTTCAGGGCAGCGCTAGCGTAGGTTTTTGCTGCTCTGAAATAATCGGCTTTGTTGGCTTTTTCATGTTGCCGCCCGCCGATATAGTTGCACAATTCACTGCATTTACATAAAGCGGCCAGGTTATAAGGTTGGAGTCGAACTACTTCAGCATATTTCTGAAATGCTTCATTTTCCCGGAGAGCAGATTCATATTGCTGTGCTTCTTTGAACAGCATATTGACATCCTGCGCAAAATTTTCAAAAGGCAGGACCAGCAGCAGAAGTACAATCAGGCGGGTCATTTTTCAATCAGTCATCAAACTTTTTTCTCATACTGACGCCTACTTTCCCCTGGAAATTTTCAATTGGCGCCTGGAGTTTATAAATTGAAATGTTTACTTCCCTGACGAATGGATACTGATGTTTGATCTTACGAATAATTCCCTGGCAGATTTTTTCAAGCAACAGGACGGGTACCTGGATTTTTTGCTTAACAATCTCGTATAAATCTACATAACTTATAGTATCTTCTATATTATTAAAATCTGATTTTTTTTCATCATATTTAACGCTAAGATTTACTTCAAAAGTATTCATTACTTTTTTTTCTTCTTCGTGAAGTCCGTGATAGCCGTGAAAGATGAGCTGATTCAATTCGATAGTAATCATATAAAATCCAAATGCCGTTATACTCGAAAATTATAGATTAATCCTGAAATGAAATATTAAATTCCAAACCGGGGGTTATAAACTTTATCATCTCTACATGTTCCTATGATTCTATTATGTTTATGTGGTGAAAATTTTACCATATAGGATCATAGACTCATAGGAACACATAATATTGTTTTGGAAATTAATTTTGGTTTTTTTAATACCTAAATATGCATCGGCTTCCATGATTCGGAAACCCCGTAGCCGGGGGTTTAAACTCCGGGCTACGGAGCCGGGGGAAATTCACAAACCTTTTGCAGATAAATATCTTTCCGCATCCAATGCGGCAATACATCCGGTTCCGGCAGCAGTTACCGCCTGGCGATACACTTTATCCTGTACATCACCCGCTGCAAATACTCCTTCGATATTTGTTTTAGATGTGCCGGGAATGGTTTTGATATAGCCGGCTTCATCCATGTCGACCCACTCTTTAAAAATTTCCGAATTCGGCTGATGTCCAATCGCAACAAAAAAACCGCTGACAGGAATGGTTTGTGATTCGTCTGTTTTATTGTTCCTGATACGAACTGCTTCCACCCTGCTTTCTCCCATCACTTCACTCGTTTCCGAATTCCAGTATATTTTGATATTTGGAGTTTGCTGAACTCTTTCCTGCATCACTTTGGAAGCCCTCATTTTGGTGCTGCGTATAAGCATGTGTACCGTGGTACAAAGTTTTGACAGATACAGTGCTTCTTCGGCTGCAGTATCACCTGCTCCTACAATAGCAACTTCTTTTCCGCGGAAGAAAAACCCATCGCAGACTGCACATGCACTAACCCCATAGCCATTGAGTCGTTGTTCACTTTCCAGGCCCAGCCATTTTGCCGATGCGCCTGTAGCAATGATCACCGCATCAGTCTCGATCAATTTTTCTTCATCAATCCAGACTTTGAAGGGTTGTTTTGAGAAATCAACTTTGGTGGCAATGCCATACCTGATATCGGTACCCATTCTTGCAGCCTGCTTTTCAAAATGTATCATCATTTCCGGCCCTTGCACGCCATCGGGATACCCGGGATAATTTTCCACTTCGGTCGTGATGGTCAATTGTCCACCGGGCTGAATACCCTGGTACAACACAGGTTTGAGATTTGCTCTCGCTGCATATACTGCTGCAGTATATCCTGCAGGACCTGAACCAATAATCAGACAATGCACTTTTTCAGCCAAATTATTTTCCATATTTAGATTTTAGAACCTATGCTGGTTGAAATGTATTTTCAAAATAAAGTTGACAAAATTAGTGGTAAAAGATGAAAATCAAAGTCGGTTGGGCGACCGTAGTCTTTCCGTGAATCCAGGACGATTTACTTAGGTATAATGAGCGGCACATATTGGGCTGCATATCCGCCAAAGTATCCTAATGCATTGTTGGAAATATTTCCCAACACTGTGGTGGGCGTAGAAAAAGGATTACCAATACTTTGGTAATTATATTCCATCGTGCGCCAAAAATCATAGGTCGCCTTATCTATATTGCAGAATTTTACGACCACACTGTCCCCTCTGTAAAAGAAGGCATAATTATTCAAGTCGATCTTCTGGTTCCTGTCCACTCCCTGGTCCACATCCACATCATAAGTAGTTCCATCGACAATCTGATCATCGTATACGGAATTAAGCCCCGGTAAAAAAGGGCCCCTGTTTACACTGGTAAAATAGCGGATATAGTTTCCATATCCCGGCGGATCAGTAACTCTCGCTACCACGACGATCTTAGCAGTGTCGGGATTATTCGGTGCCGGTTTCCACCACAATGAATCAATTTTTTTTGCCAGGGCTGGAATTGTTGTCTGTGAGGTGTATTGCTGGTTATTTACCTGAATTTGCAAATTGTATGACGTATTGAATGTTCCCAGAAAAGCATGGCTGCCAACAGAATCCGTCGTGTAATAATACAAGGAATCTCCGGTTGTACTGACCGGATAACCATATTCCTGCAATTGCCTTGACTGGGTGCTGTCGGAAATCACAATAATTGCGTTGTGAACGAATGATTTTGTAAGAATTTCGGGTGAGATCTGGCTGAAATAATCCAGACTTGAAGAGAGTATTACAACCGGAGCTTTCCCATTTTCAATTGTGGCCTCCACCACCATTTGCGAATCGGCGTCTTTGAGAT
>DATJWE010000250.1:0-2504 GCA_035501475.1 Puia sp.
TTCTTTCTCTTTTTCTCTTGCAAAAAAATTTCATTCTTTAAGAGGGCCTCCTCATCGCAACACATAAAAATAATACTCCATTTACAACTTGCTATGAAAAGAACCATGTGGCATTCTCACATGCTTAAAAAAAATTATTCAATTCATCAGAAAATTTTCTTTATGAAAAAATCGTTTTCAATCAATAACCACTTTTTGATTTGGTTTTTTTCCCTTTTATTGTTTGGTATAGGAGGTTGTAACAAATCTGAATCAACAGTCACGCCAGCACCGCCAAGCAATGAGTTCTTAACAACGGTTAGTCTGAAATTGCAAAACACTTCCGACGCTACAGACACGCTCACTGCCATATGGCGCCAGTTGGACCCAACCGGTGCTGCCCCCCCGGATACAAGCAAGGCCATTTTGAACCTTAAGGCGAATGCCACGTATTCGGCGCAGGTCATTATATTGGATGAAACGCAAACTCCGCCTGCAGTAGTAAGTGATGAAATAAAACAGAGAGAGAACTACCATTTGTTTTTCTTTCAGCCAACACCTATTTCAGCATCTAATTTGATTATCAGCAATTCATCAACTAATATACCTGTCTCTGATGGCACGGTTACCAGCGCAACGGGCCCTTATCTGAATCTTGTCGTAACAAGGACGGATTTAGATACCAATAACCCGCCGCTTCAGATTGGTCTCACCGACAATTTTGTAACAGGCGCGGCAAGTGCGGGCTGGCTGCGCGTGGTATTGCGTCATCAGCCAAATGTAAAAAATGGCACGTTTGACCCCGGTTCATCCGATTTAGATGTCAATTATAAAGTAAACATTCAATAATCATTAGGGTAAATTATCCAAAAAAAAATAATATTTATGAGACCATTGAAAATATTTATGCTTATAACGGCAATGGGTACATGTTTTTATTCCAGTGCGCAGCAAAAGGATTCCAGTGTGCAGCACAAGGGACCGAGCTTTATCGGCATAACAGGGGGAATTTCATTGCCAACTGGTAACTGGGCGAAATCCAATTATGTGGTCAGCACTACGGGATACGTTGATGATCCTGCAGGGTACGCTTCAAGCGGACCAATAATAGGTTTAGAAGGTGCTTACTTTTTTTCAAAGAATATTGGTGTCGGTGGGATATTTAGTTATGCCACATACAAAGTAAAAGACCTTGATATGCTTTCCGGGGGTTACCGGGAATCCTTTGATGTAGATCAGGTGACTACAACTGCAACCAGCTATCAATCCTGGAGCCTGATGCCCGGATTATATTTTGATTTTCCGCTGACTCACAGGTTATCGGCCACTGCAAGGGCCCTGGCTGGCATAACAAATAGTTCAACGCCTAGAATCTCTGTTGACGTCGAAGACGGTGGTATTGATGACGGGACTTTCGAACAGAAATCAGCTTCAAAAACTGCATTTGGTTTTGAAGCCGGGATAGGGCTCAACTACAGAATAACCAAATGTTTCGGCATTATTCTGCACGGCGATTATTTTTATTCAAAGCCGGATTTTACTATAGAAAATACACAGCGTAACAATGCGGCCGGAAGGTATGTCACCGAATATAATCAGCCTTTGGCAGGAATAAATGTTTCACTCGGGGTTGCTTATCTTTTTTGCAAAAAATAAATTCATCAGATCACCTGCTGCATCACTGTTTTGTGGGGGCAGGTGATATTTAAGCTTTCGTATGATTGTAAAAAGAAGGTTTTTGTTTTTATTTTATTTGTTGACTTTTTCTTATGCAATAAAAGCGCAGCGATCGGAATGCAACTTAAATGTGCGTGGCCATATCATGCTTGCAGACTCAGCAAGACTTTCTGCCAAGGCTGCTTCGGTGTTCGTCCCAAAACTAAATAAGGGAATATTGGCTGACAGCTCAGGCAATTTTGTTATTACAAATATTTGCCCGGGAAAATTAGAATTGGTCATCACGTATGCAGGGTACAAAACTATTGATACGATCCTTATGGTTGCACAAAATAGTATGCTTCTCAGTTTTCACCTTGCTGATAACACAAGCCAGTTGGACAGTGTAACAGTAACCGGAGAGATCATCCATAAAGATCAAATTACGACTGCGGTGAAGGTTACGTTTTCAGGAGCGGAGCTGGAACAAACACGCGGGCTTTCTCTTGGTGAATCTTTAAAAAGTATAACCGGTGTGAATAGTCTCCAATCAGGCCCTTCCATTTCCAAGCCGATTATCCATGGCGTTTACAGCAACAGGATATTGATCCTTAATAATGGAATACGACAGGAGGGTCAGAACTGGGGAAATGATCATGCGCCAGAAATCGATCCATTTATTGCGACAAGAATTACTATTATCAAAGGAGCTGCCAGCATTCGATATGGTTCGGATGCAATCGGCGGGGTGATATTATTAGACCCTAAAGAAATGAGAACGAACCCCGGAGTAGATGGCGAACTAAACCTCGTGGGCATGACCAACGGCCTGGTGAGAGTGGGATCAGGTATGATACAGGGCGCTGCCG
>DATJWE010000251.1:0-20341 GCA_035501475.1 Puia sp.
AACTATAAACGCGCCATCAAAATGGCGATTGCTTCCGCGTTGCGCATGGGGGCAGAAGGCATCAAGGTGAAAGTCAGCGGCCGATTGGGAGGTGCTGAAATTGCACGTACTGAAGAAATCAAACAGGGCCGCACGCCATTGCATACTTTGCGTATGGATATAGATTATGCCAGCGTATATGCATTGACGGTATATGGAAAGATTGGGGTGAAAGTATGGATATGCAAGGGCGAAGTGCTGACCAAAAGAGATTTGAATCCGAATTTCGTTGGTGGCAAGAGCGATGTAAGCGACAGAAGGGAAAGAAGAGGGGATCATGATCATCATCGCGATCACCGTGATGACAGAAGAGGTGGTGGAGAAAGAAGAGGACCCGGCGGTGGTGAAAGAAGATCCGGAGGAGGTGACAGAGATAGAAGAGACCGCAGACGATAAAACTTTTGCATGAAAATTATTTTAAGTCTTCTTCACGAAGGCGGGAGATAAATAATAAAGTACATGTTACAACCAAAAAGATCGAAACATAGAAAGGCACAAAAAGGCCGGATTCGTGCAGTAGCGAAAAGGGGTGATTTAATTGCTTTTGGTTCCTATGGCTTGAAAGCATTAGAACCAATCTGGTTAACCAACCGTCAGTTGGAAGCTGCGAGACAGGCGTTGACCCGCCACATGAAGCGCGAAGGAAATGTATGGATTCGCATTTTTCCTGATAAACCGATCACCAAAAAACCACTTGAAGTGAGGATGGGTAAGGGAAAAGGAAATCCGGAATATTGGGCAGCGGTGGTTGAACCGGGTCGCATCCTTTTTGAAGCCGACGGAGTTACTGAGCAGGTGGCCAAGGAAGCCCTCCTGCTGGCAGCACAGAAGCTTCCGATTAAAACGAAATTCGTGGTGAGGCACGACAGTACGCCTATCACCCAATAAAAAAGAATTCGCTGTTTCTTTCCGGAGCAGCGGGTAAAACATAGAAAAATGTCAAAGAGAATTGATTTCGTAAAAAGCCTGAAGGACATGAACGGAGTGGATTTGAAAGCCCGTATCAGGGAAGATGAATTGCGTTTGAAGAAATTGGAATTTGCTCATGCGATTTCTCCACTGGAAAATCCAATGAGCCTTCGTTCACTCAGGAAAGATGTTGCCCGTTTAAAAACGGAATTGAAGAAAAAAGAACAAAAATAACGTGCACATGTGTGAACGTGTAAATGAACATTTCTCACATTTCCAGGTTTTCAAATTAAATATATGGCTGAAAGAAATTTAAGAAAAACTAAGACAGGGGTGGTTAGCAGCAATAAGATGAGTAAAACCATCACGGTTGCTGTGGAAAGAAGGGTAAAGCATCCCATCTATGGTAAGTTCGTTAAGAAAACGACCAAGTTTCATGCCCATGATGAAAAGAACGAATGTAATGTGGGTGATGTGGTCAGGATTATGGAAAGCCGTCCCTTGAGCAAAACCAAGCGCTGGCGCCTGGTAGAAATAGTAGAAAAAGCAAAATAAGGAGTTATCGTGAGGAGTACGAAGTCAGAAATTTAATTCGTATTTCATTATTCGTATTTCGTAATTCTAAAACGTATTAAAATGATTCAGCAGGAAAGCAGGTTAAATGTAGCTGATAACAGTGGCGCCAAAGAGGTATTGTGCATCCGTGTATTGGGAAATAGCGGTCAGGACTATGCGAAGATCGGCGACAAGATCGTGGTGACAGTAAAAGACGCATTGCCTTCCGGGGGCATCAAAAAGGGAACCGTTACCAAAGCAGTCATTGTTCGTACAAAAAACAAATTGCGCCGCAAAGATGGCTCTTATATCCGTTTCGACGATAATGCAGTGGTGCTGTTGAATCCGTCTGATGAGCCAAGAGGAACCCGCATATTCGGACCCGTTGCCAGGGAATTACGCGATAAAGGATATATGAAGATTATTTCGCTGGCACCGGAAGTACTCTAATGAGCATAATGCTAAAGGCTACACGCTGAACGCGTATGCCTGCAGTAATTAAATTTTAAAATTGCGTTACGCTATAAGCGTTCCGTGTTAAGCATAAAAAAATGAGCAACAGATTTAAACCGAAGTTCAATATTAAAAAGGGTGACAGCGTCGTTGTGATTGCAGGTAATGATAAGGACCTGAAAAAGGCACGCAAGGTGCTGGAAGTCTACCCCGACGATTCAAGAATATTGGTGGAAGGAGTGAATATTGTTACCAAGCATACCAAGCCTTCTGCAAAAAATACAAAGGGTGGCATCGTAAAGATCGAAGCATCCATTCATATATCGAATGTACAGTTGTGGGATGCTAAAGAAGGTGCAGCCACTAAAGTGAAACGCACCCGTGAGAATGGAAAATTAGTTAGGATTTCAAAAAAATCAGGGGAGGTTATTAAATAATGAGTACCGTTAAATACACTCCACGTCTGGCGGATAAGTACAAAAAAGAAGTTGTACCTGCTTTGATGAAGAAATTCAGTTACAAAAGCATCATGCAGGCCCCCAGGCTTGAAAAGATTTGTCTCAACCGCGGAGTCAGCGGAGCCGTTGCTGATAAAAAGCTGGTTGACACATCTATTGACGAACTGACTTTGATTACGGGTCAGAAGGCCGTATCGACCATCTCGAAAAAAGATATTTCCAACTTCAAGTTGAGAAAAGGGATTCCGATCGGCGCCAGGGTAACACTGCGCGGTGAAAAAATGTATGAGTTTCTCGACCGGCTGATTTCTGCTGCATTGCCACGTGTTCGCGATTTCAGAGGTGTCAATGACAAATCATTCGACGGTCGCGGTAACTATACACTCGGTATCACCGAACAAATCATTTTTCCGGAAGTGGATATTGATAAGGTGAATAAGATAACAGGCATGGATATCACTTTTGTAACAACTGCCCAGACAAATGAAGAGGCATATGAGTTGTTGAAAGAATTGGGCCTGCCGTTCAGAAACGCTAAAAAAGATTAAAAAATAATATGGCAAAAGAATCAGTAAAAGCCAGGCAGAGAAAAAGACAAGTATTGGTCGCAAAATATGCTGAGAAGCGCGCAGCTTTAAAAGCGGCGGGTGATTACAAAGCATTGGACCTGCTACCCAAAAATGCATCTCCGGTGCGTTTGAAAAATCGCTGTCAGTTGACCGGCAGACCGAGAGGTTATATCCGTTATTTCGGAGTATCCCGTGGTGTTTTCCGGGATATGGCTTTGCAGGGCAAAATACCAGGAGTACGTAAAGCGAGCTGGTAAACCCCTTCCCTTAAAGGGAGATATAAAAAAATGATGAATTAACTCAACAAATAATAATTCCTCCCTTTAGGGAGGCCAGGAGGGAAAAACAATGGTTACAGATCCGATAGCAGATTTCCTTACAAGAATCCGTAATGCGCAGATGGCGAATCATCGTATTGTAGAAATACCTGCTTCCAACCTGAAAAAAAGGATGACGGAAATCCTGTATGATAAAGGGTATATCCTGAAATATAAGTTTGAGGATGACAGCAAACAGGGCGTGATCAAAATCGCCTTGAAATACGATCCGCAGACAAAGGAGCCTGCTATCAAAAACATGGAAAGAATCAGCCGTCCCGGACTGCGCCAGTACGCAAGACCCGTTCAGTTCAACCGCGTGAAAAACGGATTGGGCATCGCCATCATCTCCACTTCCAAAGGGGTGATGACCGATAAGGAAGCCAAAGCACAGAATGTGGGCGGAGAAGTGTTGTGTTATATATATTAACAGCAAACAGGCAAAAGTGAAAAGCGAAAATGATTTTCACGTTTGCAACAATTTTGAACGGATAATTTGATTGCATTTTCGTGGTACACATTTTCAAATTATCACATTTTTGAATGATATGTCTCGTATTGGAAACAAACCGGTCCAGGTCCCGAATGGGGTAACGGTTACCGTTAGTAATGAAAATGTCATCCTTGTCAAAGGGCCTAAGGGCGAATTGAAACAGCCCATTGACCGTGATATAAAAGTTGAAGTGAAAGACGGGCAGGTTCATTTTTCACGCCCCACGGATCAGATCCGTCATCGTGCATTGCACGGGTTGTATCGCGCTTTGCTTGCCAATATGGTAAAAGGTGTGATGCAGGGGTATAAAAAACAGTTGGAATTGATTGGTGTGGGTTTCAAAGCTTCCAGCCAGGGTAATTTGCTTGACCTGGCCCTGGGATATTCTCACAATATCGTCTTCGAAATTCCGAAAGAATTGAAAGTAGCCACTGCGCAGGAGAAAGGAGAGAACCCTAAGATCATGCTCGAAGGAACAGATAAACAGCTGATCGGACAGGTTGCAGCAAAGATCCGCAGTCTGCGTAAGCCTGAACCATACAAAGGAAAAGGTGTTCGGTATGTAGGTGAAGTGGTTCGTAAGAAAGCAGGGAAAGCAGCTGGTAAATAATCTCCCCGCCCCTAAAGGGGTAAGGATGGAAAAGAAAATTATTTTATAAAATTCAAAATAAATTCCGCCGAAGGCGGATCTGGGTATGGAAAAGATAAGTAAGAAACGGAAAATCAGGTACCGTATCCGCAAAAAAATAAGCGGTGTGGGCCAACAGCCGAGATTGTCTGTGTTTAGAAGCAACAGTGATATATATGCGCAGTTGATAGACGACGACAATGGAAAAACATTGGCTGCCGCATCTTCACGCGATAAAGACATCCTTGCGCAAAAGGGTACCAAAACAGAAAAAAGCAAATTGGTGGGGACTGCCATTGCGCGGAAAGCAACAGAACTGGGTGTCAAGACCTGTGTTTTTGATCGCGGGGGTAATCTCTATCACGGACGTGTGAAAGCACTTGCTGAAGGAGCAAGGGAAGGAGGATTGGAGTTCTAAATACTCATGTTACAATTATTGCTGATCACAATCAGGATCTGCAGTCTGAAAAATAAAAAATGGATGATGTATGGAGAATCTTTCTTGATGCATCAAAATCATAAATAACTATGGCAAAAGTAAATTTAAACAGGGTCAAGGCCGGCGACCTGGAACTAAAAGAAAAAGTCGTTGCCATTAACCGCGTAGTAAAGACGACAAAGGGCGGAAGAGCATTCAGCTTCTCTGCATTGGTTGTAGTGGGAAATGAGAACGGCGTAGTGGGTCATGGTTTGGGAAAAGCCAAAGAAGTCCAGGAAGCTATTACAAAGGGCATTGAGGATGCAAAAAAGAACCTGATCCGGGTTCCTGTTATGCATGGCACAATTCCTCACGACCAGTTCGCAAAAGAAGGTGCAGCGAAAATTCTGATCAAACCTGCCGCGCAGGGTACCGGAGTAATTGCAGGAGGAAGCATGCGCGCAGTATTGGAAAGTGCCGGTGTTACCGATGTACTGGCAAAATCACTGGGCTCGGCTAACCCTCACAATGTGGTGAAAGCAACTTTTAAAGCGCTGGCTTTATTGAGAGAACCCATTCATGTTGCCAAGACCCGCCATTTATCATTGAAGAAAGTTTTTCACGGATAAACCCCTCACCCCTGAGTGGGGAATGGGTAAGCATAAAATAATTTTCAAATTTAAAATTCTCCTTTAGGGGATAGGGGTATGAAAAAGATAAAGATCACACAGGTTAAGAGTGCTATCGACAGACCGGAAAGGCAGAAGCTAACGCTGAAAGCTTTAGGGTTAAAAAAACTCCATAATTCTAAAGAAGTCGAAGCTTCACCACAGGTGTTGGGAATGATCCGGAAAGTGCATCACCTGCTGAAGGTTGAAGAGATATGATATTAATGATTCCATCGGGATCATTAATATCCGAATAATCAAAATAAGCGAGGGGCGATTTCCCCGATGAGTAAAAAATCAACACAATGAAATTACATACCATTCGTCCTGCCAAGGGCGCAACGCACAAGCAAAAGAGATTGGGACGAGGTGAAGCATCTGGTAAAGGAGGCACTTCGACAAAAGGTAATAAAGGTGGTCAAAGCCGTGCGGGTTATCAAAGAAAGATGGCCCATGAAGGAGGTCAGATGCCTATCCAGAGAAGGTTACCAAAACGCGGGTTTAACAATATTCACCGTACTGAATACAGAGTATTTAACCTGGGTCAAATTGACCAGCTGGTCGAAAAATATGGTATCAAGGAATTTTCTCTGGAAAACCTATATGACAACGGACTGATTAAACAAACTGATCTTGTGAAAATACTTGGCAACGGAGAAATCAAAGCCAAGGTCAGTTTCAAAGTAAATGCTGTCAGTGATAAGGCCAAACAAGCCATTGAAGAAGCTGGCGGAACAATCGAAATTCTCAAGTAATTTTTCTGTAACTTGCATGGATGTTAAATGCTGAGAGTGAACTGAAAGTATTGATAGCAGACATTCCTCTGAATCAAAAATTACGATAACCCGTGAAGAAATTTATTCAAACATTAAAGAATATCTGGAGTATCGAGGAACTCAGGAGCAAGATCGTTGTGACGCTTTCCCTTGTGCTGGTCTACCGCTTCGGTACTCATGTTGTATTACCGGGTATTGATCCGAACAAGCTGGGTAGCCTGGCCGGTGCAAAAACAGGGGCATTGGGATTGATCGACGCATTCTCCGGAGGCGCATTTTCCCAGGCATCTATTCTTGCATTAGGAATCATGCCTTATATATCTGCGTCTATCTTTATGCAGTTGATGACCATCCTGGTCCCTCAAATGCAGAAAATTCAGAAAGAAGGTGAGAGCGGCCGCAAGAAAATTAATCAGTGGACAAGATACCTAACGGTTATAGTGACTTTTGCTCAGGCTTATGCTTATGTTTCTTACCTCAAGCAGATGGGAAAAGACGCAATCCTCGATTCCTTTACTACTTATTTCTGGCTCACCACTCCGATCATTCTTACAGCGGGTACTTTGTTCGTGATGTGGCTGGGTGAAAAAATCACTGACAAAGGATTGGGTAATGGAACCTCTCTTATTATCATGATTGGTATTTTGGCCCGACTGCCAAATGCCGCTTATCATGAATGGGAAGCCAAATCAATTTCGGGCAGTGGAGGCATCCTGATTTTTGTGATTGAAATCGCTATCGTGGTTGCGATTATTCTCGGATTAATTATCCTGATACAGGGAGTCAGAAAAGTTCCTGTTAATTATGCCAAGCAAATCGTAGGCAATAAACAATTTGGAGGAGCCCGTCAGTTTCTTCCATTGAAAGTGAATAGCGCAGGTGTAATGCCGATCATTTTTGCACAGGCTATTATGTTCCTTCCCACATTGATTTCTTATACAAGTTTTGAAAACAAAGAAGGCATTTCGAAAATATTTTCCGATCCGAAGGATTTTCTTCATATGCTTATTTACGGTGTGATTGTGATTTTGTTTACTTTTCTCTATACCGCACTTATCTTTAATCCCAAGCAGATTGCGGATGATTTGAAAAGAAACAATGGTTTTATTCCAGGTGTGAAGCCAGGCCAACCGACAGCTGATTTTATTGGGGCGGTAATGGATAAGATTACTTTCCCGGGTGCGGTTTTACTCGCTGTCGTGGGCATCCTTCCGGGTTTTGCTCAGCGTGCAGGCGTCACACAGGGCTTCGCTTCCTTTTTCGGAGGCACTTCCCTGTTGATCATGGTAGGGGTGATTCTCGATACGCTCCAGCAGATCGAAACGCAATTGCTGATGCGTCAATATGATGGTTTAATGAAGAGTGGAAGAATACAGGGCCGACAATCGGTAACGACGGCAACTATCTGATATCAGAACAGCATTATTTCTAATGAGGTTTACTAACTCTCCGAAGTTCCTGCTTTGAAAAGTTAATAAACCTCAAATAATTTATAAGGATCAAGGCATGATTTATTATAAAACAAAGGCGGAAATAGAATTGATGCGGCAGAGCTGTTTGCTGGTTAGTCAAACGCTTGCAGAAATAGCCAGGATATTAAAGCCTGGAATCACTACCTTATCTCTTGACAAAATAATTGGCGAATATATTAAAGCACACGGTGCAGTTCCTTCTTTTCTGCATTATCGCGGCTATCCTTTTAATTCATGTATCTCGGTGAATGACGTGGTAGTGCATGGATTTCCCAATGGCAAGGAACTCAGGGATGGCGATATTATCTCTATTGATATCGGCGTATTCAAAAATGGATTTCATGGCGATCACGCATATACTTTTGCGATAGGAAATCCCGGCAAAGAAGTAGCTGAATTAATCCGGATCACAAAAGAATCATTATATAAAGGAATTGAAAAAGCGGTTGCGGGTAACCGTGTGGGTGACATTTCAAACGCTATACAGGAGCATACCGAAAAAAAACACGGATACGGGGTTGTCAGGGAATTGGTAGGACATGGACTGGGGAAGAATTTACATGAAGATCCCCAGGTGCCTAATTATGGAAGGCGTGGGAGTGGAGTAAAGATGAAAGAAGGCCTTGTGCTTGCTATTGAACCCATGATCAATCTTGGAAAAAAAGAAGTGTACACGGAAGATGATGGCTGGACTGTTAGAACAGCAGATCACCTTCCTTCTGTTCATTTCGAGCACGATGTCTGTGTTCAAAAAAACAAAGCTGACATACTTTCTGATTTCAATATCATAGAAGCTGCTGAAAAAACAAATCCCTTCCTCTTTTCCGGGAATTGACATTTTTTTCCTCTCGTATTTCTAAAAAAGCCTCCTCCGAATCCGGCATTTTCTACACATAATAATCTCAATCAGGACTTTAGAAAATGTAGGAAATAAAACCTTCTCATAAGTTCCTCAGCTTCATAATTTTTTATATCTTTGCAACCCCGAAATAAAACCATTCGGGGTTATCATTTTTATGTCAGAAAACAATATTGTTAAACCAAACGCTGATGTGCAGGAGCATGCTGCCACCGCAGAAGCTACAGCGACAACAAATTCACCTGTGCAAAAACAAGCAGAAGAAACTTCTACAGCCCATGATGATTTTGACTGGACAATAGATAAAAGAAATGTGGCTTCTTATAGCAGGGAAGAAAAAGAAAAATACGACAAAGTGTATGACAACACTTTCGTGTCGATTACAGATGGAGAACTAATCAAAGGAGTGATTGTAGGGATGACCAAAACAGATGCGGTCGTCAATATCGGATTCAAGAGTGATGGATTGGTTTCACTGAACGAATTCCGAGACATCGCCAGTTTAAAAACAGGAGATGAAGTGGAAGTAATGGTGGTTGAAAAGGAAGACCGTGAAGGACATCTTCATCTCAGCCGTAAACAAGCCCGCATCACCAGAGCCTGGGAAAGAATTGTTGAAGTTCACAAAACAGGCGAAGTGGTTACCGGTACGGTTACGAGTAAAACCAAAGGTGGTCTCATTGTTGATGTATTCGGAATGGAAACATTTCTGCCGGGTTCACAGATTGATGTGAAACCTGTGACTGATTACGATCAGTTTGTTGGGAAGACGATGGAATTTAAAGTGGTGAAGATTAATGAAGCGATAAAGAATGCAGTAGTATCACATAAAGCACTTATTGAAAGCGATATCGAAGCTCAGCGTGCTGAGATCATGAGTAAGCTTGAAAAAGGACAGGTGCTGGAAGGAACAATCAAAAACATTACCGATTTTGGTGCATTTATGGACCTTGGCGGATTGGACGGCCTGCTGTATATCACCGATATCAGCTGGGGCCGTATCAGTCATCCGAGCGAAGTGTTGAAGCTCGATCAGAAACTGCAGGTTGTTGTGTTGGATTTTGATGATGGAAAGAAACGCATCAGTCTTGGCTTAAAGCAACTGACCCCGCATCCCTGGGATGTACTACCTGAAAATATTAAAGAAGGTGAGATTGTAAAAGGAAAAGTGGTGAATATTGAAGATTACGGTGCATTTCTTGAAATCATGCCTGGAGTAGAAGGTCTGGTTCACGTCAGTGAAATTACCTGGGCTAATACACCCATCAATGCAAAAGAATTCTTCAAACTTGGAGATGAACACCTGGCGAGAATAGTTACACTTGATAAGGAAGCCCGCAAAATGAGTTTGTCTATCAAACAACTCAGTGAAGATCCATGGAGCACCATCGAAACAAAATTCCCGCAAGGCAGCAGGCATACCGGATTGGTCAAAAATATCACTCCTTATGGTGTATTTGTTGAACTCGCACCTGGAATCGGGGGTATGATTCACATCAGTGATCTCAGCTGGTTGAAGCGTTTCAATCATCCTTCTGAATATACAAAAGTTGGTCAGCATATCGAAGTGCTGATACTTGGAATCGATAAAGATAATCGCAAATTGCAGTTGGGTCATAAACAACTGGAAGAAGATCCCTGGAATGCACTCGAACAAACATTTGCGGTGGGCACCATTCATGAGGGCACAGTAATTCGTAAAGACGACAAAGGTGCGTTGGTACAATTGTCTTATGGCCTGGAAGGATTTGCTCCCAATCGTCATCTTGGTAAAGAAGATGGCAAGCAAATCGGTGCGGATGAAACTGCGCAATTCATGGTCATCGAATTCGACCGTAACGAAAAAAGGATTGTATTATCGCATACCCGCATCTGGGAACAGGCGAAGGCAGAGGAAAAAGAAGCTGCCAAGAAAGAAGCCAGGGTAGATGCCGACAAAACCCGTAAAGCAGTGAAGAATATCCAGAACAAGGTTGAAAAACCAACTCTGGGTGATCTGGGTGCATTGGCAGAAATCAAGGAAAAGCTGAAGCAGGAAGAAAAAGGAAATGACGAAGCCAAGCAATAACTAATAAGAGGAATTTATAGTCAAAGCGTCCAATACTATGGACGCTTTTTTTTCTCCTCTTCGGATTAAAATGTTATTTCATCGCATAAGAAATCCCAATGATTCTTCATTGAAATCCTTCAGGGACGCCAGTTTCAGGTCGGCAGCCCCCCATTTCGGTTGTGCATAGAGGTCAGAAGCTGGAATGATTACGCATTTCATCCTGGCTGCTTTCACTGAGATCATTCCATGGAATGAATCCTCGAAACAAATGCATTGCAAAGGTGAAATCTGCAGCTGTTCTGCACATTGCAGGTAGACCCGGGGGTGTGGTTTACTGTATGGCAAGGTTTCAGCTGAAGAATAAATGTCAAAGAAATCACCAACCCCGAGTTTTTCAACTACCACCTCGATCAGACTGTTAGGTGAAGAAGTTGCCAGGCCAATAGTGAATTCCCTTTCCCTGAAGAAAGGGAGAATGTATTCAACACCCGGCATAGCCTGACCTTGCGCTTTTATTTTTTCTATTGCTTTGTGTATAATTGTTCTTTCCGCTTCTTTGGCAAAGCGCATATCTATTTTGAATTGACTGAACCAAAACTCTATCCATTCTTTTGTCCTTAATCCGGTGGTAAGATGATATTGTTCTAATGTCAACGCTGCATCGAATTGTTGCAGCGTTTCCATGCCCGCTTCCTGCCAGTAAGGTTCCGAATCAATGAGCAGCCCGTCCATATCAAAAATGACAGTGTTAAATCGCATAGGTTCAAAGATAGATAAGGAAACCCATCATTCGGACCGACAAGAAAGTTTCCATTTTTGTATTTCTGAACCTGCATTGTCGGGAGCAGTGCTTCAATTTCAATAAAATAACCACATAAATACATAGAATCATAGAAACACATAGCCTATGTGAAACTATGTTTCTATGTGCCTATTCCTCTATAAGCGGGACAAGTTGTGGTGAAAATTTCAAATTGCGTCACTACCTTATCGAAAATAGTTTGCTTACAATTACGTATTTTCGAAATATCGGAAACCAGGTGGCTGCCAATTAATGAATCATGAGTTCGTTTACTGATCAGTTAAAAAATATCCGGATATTACGTAAACTGATATACGCAATCGTGGGTGTTTTTTCTTATCCCGGGCTTGTGTGGATCAACAAATTGAAAATTTCAGGTACCGATAACCTTCGCAAACTCCCTTCATCAAATGTATTGTTTGTCAGTAACCACCAGACTTATTTTGCCGATGTGATTACATTCCTGCATATTTTTTGTTCGGTCAAATGGGGTAGAAAGGACAGACTGGGTTTTCCTTTTTATCTTTTGAATCCATTCACCCGGGTGTACTATGTGGCTGCGGCCCAAACCATGAAAGGAAGCTGGATCAGCCGGTTGTTTACTTTGGCAGGAGCACTAACGGTTAAGCGTACCTGGGCGCCGGGCAGCAAGGAAACGCGTAAAGGGCTGGATATTTCCGATACCCGGAAAATTACAAGGGCATTGGAAAATAACTGGGTGATCACTTTCCCCCAGGGAACGACCAAACCCTTTGCGCCGGGCAGGAAGGGGACTGCTTATATCATCAAGCTGAACAAGCCCGTTGTAGTTCCTGTTGTCATCAATGGTTTCTGGCGGGCCTTCAATAAGAAAGGATTGAAGTTGAAAAAAAGAAATGTGCAGCTTTCAGTAAAATTTAAAGAGCCCCTGCAAATTGATTACGATGCTCCCGCAGAAACTATTCTTCAGCAGATTATGGATGCCATTGAACAGAGTAAATCATTCATGATGAAAGGGGCGCATCATGCAAGTGCAGAAAGCGAGACATAAGATTGTGATGTAATTTAGAAAGAAGTTTCTCGCAAAGGCGCAAGAACACGGGGTGCATAAATCGATTTCTTACTTAACGAACAATGCTTTCAGTTCTTCAGCATCCTCAGGCTTGAGTTTGCCTCCGAGGATCAACCGAAGTTGCCTTCTTCTTAAAGCGCCGTCAAATATTTGCTTCTCTTCTTCTGTTTCCGGAACAAGCTGGGGAACGGGCCTTGGCTTACGGTTAGGGTCAAGCGCAACAAATGTGTAGTAAGCCTCATTACTTTTATATTTATATTGCTGACTAAAATCTTCCCCCCATACATTGAGGTGCACTTCCATTGAAGTATTGAAGGCGCGGCTCAGTTTAGCTTCAATATGGACTACATTACCCAGTTTGATCGGATTTTCAAATGATATATTATCAACGGATGCAGTTACTACCGGCGCATTGCAATGTTTGGTGGCAGACAGAGCTGCTGCAATATCCATCCAGTACATCAGCCGGCCGCCCATCAGGTTCCCGTGTACATTGGTGTCATTGGGTAATACCAGCTCTGTCATGATGATATGTGATTCGTGTGGAGTCTTCATAATTTTTTAATTGTGTCAGTTTCTACAATTACTCATCAGCGTTGCGCTGAATACGTCTGATAAAAAATTCCTGTTCAAAAATAACCAGGATCAGCCAGAATCAAATCAGAAATAAAGATCACACTTCAGTCTTTTCACAAGATCTCAGAAAACCATCGTCTGCATCTGCACCAATTCCATGGCTATCGGGAATTTCAAGATGATAACCGCGGTATTGAACACCTTCCCGAACCGGGTCCAGTGTATGACCGAGCAGGCAGGTATCCATATCATAAAAAATAATATTGTCATTCGCTAAAGCAAAATGAGCGAATGCAGTAAGCGCAATGCGGCTTTCAAGCATGCCGCCCATCATGCAGGGGATTCCATTTTGCTTACATACATCATGAATTTTTTTTGCTTCCAACATACCTGATGATTTTGCAAATTTTATATTCACAAAGTCACAGGCCTGGTTTTGTATTAGCCTTGCCGCATCATGATGGTCGAAGACGCTTTCGTCAGCCATAATTTTAATAGGAGAAATTTTTTTCAGGTCAGGGAGCCGCTCATCGTCCCAATACCGCATCGGTTGTTCACAGAATTCGATATTATATTTCCCCACTGACTGCAGGACATCCGCAGCTGTATTAAAATCCCATCCCTGGTTGGCGTCAATACGTAAAATGATATCATTGCCCACGGCTTCCCGGATTTTTTTAACTCTATCAATATCTTCTTTCCCGTATTTTCCCAATTTGATTTTTATGATTCGCACTCCTTTTTTAATAAAATCAATAGCCGTTTTTGCCATGTCGGAAGGAGTATCGATCCCAATGGTCAGATCAGTTTCTATTTCTTTTTTCTTTCCTCCCAAAAAAATATATAAAGGTTGTCTCGCATGTTTTGCAGCAAGATCATACAGGACCATATCGAAAGCGCTTTTAATGGTGCTGTTGAAAGCGGCGTATGCATGCAACTCCTGCATACGGGTCGCTATATCAAGCGGGTCTTTGTGTTTCCAAATGGTAGCAAAATCCTTTGCCATTTCAAAGCAGGTGGACTGAGTTTCTCCAACGATGGGGGGAAAAGCCGAACATTCCCCTACTCCGTAAAAACCCGCATCAGTATATGCCCTGATAAAGATATTTTGTGCGTAATGCATTGTTCCCGTGGCAATGGTGAATGGGTGCATCGGGATGCTGAATTTGTATATTTCAGTTCTGGTGATTTGCATTCAATTACTTGATTTCACGCCTAATTATTTTTGTAGCCCGGCCCATAAACCGCCCTTCCCGGCTTTGCCCCGGTGTGGCTCCCGTCTTTCAGTACCTGCACACCATTGACAAAAACATCCCGTACTCCCGTTGCGTATTGCTGAGGGCTGTCATACGTCGCATGATCGGCTACGTTAGCAGGATCAAAGATGACAATATCGGCATAGTTCCCGGTTTTCAGTTCTCCTCTGTTTTTTAGTTTTAAGTTATCTGCGGGCAGTTTGGCCAGTTTGTGAATCGCAGATGCGAGGGATAATATTTTTTCGTCTCTGGAATAATGACCGATCACCCGGATAAAATTACCATAGGCCCGCGGGTGTGGATGTATTTTCAGGAAAACTCCTTCAGGAGCATAGGAACCTTCGTCCGATCCAAAACTTACCCAGGGAAGAACGATTTGTTTTTTTATGTTGTCTTCACTCATCAGAAAATAGGCAACTTCAATCCGGCTGCTGTCCTGTACGATTAAGTCCATAGCTGTTTCTTCCGGTGAGCGGCCTTTTAATCTGGCCACTTCAGCCAATGTTTTTCCGAGATATTTGCGCAATGAATCGGTTCTGAATCCGAGCATGAGTACATTATTTGCTCCGCCGGCGCCATAGTACAGGTTCTCCCAGTCGCTTGCATTGCTGTTCATTTCTTTTTTCATCTGGTTTCTTATAACGGGATTCTGTAAACGCTTCCAGAGTTTACCAAACCCGCCATCTTGAAGAGTGGGTGGAAAAGCTGCTGTCAGCCCCGTAGCCCCCGCAGTATAAGTGTACATATCCGCAGTAATATCAAGCCCTTTTTTTCTTGCTCTTTCGATCCTGCGGATTACACTGTCCATTTTATACCAGTTTGATTTTCCTGCGGCTTTCAGGTGATAAATTTCGGCGTGAATATTGGCTTCTTTCGCAATGGTGATCAGCTCTTCTACTCCTTCATATAATTTATTCCCTTCGCTTCGCATATGGCTGATATATGATCCGCCATAGGCAGAGGCTTCTTTGCAAAGCGCAATCAGTTCGTCTGTTTTTGCAAAGAAAGCAGGCGGATAAATGAGGGACGAACCCACTCCAAGCGCACCATCTTCCATGGCCCGTTTTACGAGCACACGCATGCTGTCCATTTCGACAGATGTTGGTGCACGATTATCTTCACCAACAACGTGCATGCGGACAGTTGTAGCCCCGACGAAAGAGGCTACATTGCAGGATATTCCATTTTTCTGAAGGAAATCTAGATATTCTTTCAAGGTATTCCAGGTTACTTTGTATTTGATCAAAGGCTGGTCTGACTGTAAATCCTCTTTCATCCTTGTGTTAAGCGGCCCCATACTCCAACCTTCTCCAAAAACTTCCAGCGTCACTCCCTGACGGATATCACTTTGGGAACGCCCGTCCTGGATCAGGGTTTCCATTCCCTGTCCCAGCATGTTAATGAAACCCGGAGCTACGGCCATTCCCTTTGCATCAGTCTCATTTTTTGCCTGCTGATTTTTAAGGTCGCCGATAAAGGCTATCGTATCCGCACGGATACCGATGTCAGCACTATAAGGTTCCCCCCCATTTCCGTCATATATCACTCCATTCCGGATAATCGTATCGTATGCAGGTCGTGTGCATGAGAAAATAAATATGATGGCTGATAAAAATATCCAATAGTGTTTTCTCATAATAAATGATTGGTTCGAAAATAAGAAAATATCCCATACTTCTACCGTAATCCCACCGCACGAACGATAAAATTTAGTTCTTACATTTGCCGCAATCAATTCCATATCTCTTCTTATGCATGATCTGCAAAATTTGATTTCCTTCGATAATACCGAGAACGCATTTGCCTATAAGCCGGATAAAGAGCTGAAGAAAGCTAATTTTCTTTTTTCATCCATGGGTTCAAAGTTCCTGGTGAAGCTGGGAATGAGACTCACACCCTGGGTTATACGCAATGGACTGCCGGTAAAAGGGCTGATCCGGAAAACTATTTTTTCGCAGTTTGTCGGCGGTGAAACCTTGGAACAAACAGAGGTTGTAGCCAAAAAACTTGCAGCTTATCACGTGCAGGTGATTCTCGACTATGGTGTGGAAGGAGGAGATAATGGGGAAGAAGGGTTTGATCATGCCTGCGAAGAATTCATCCGTGTGATCAACTATGCGGCAACCCAGCCGAATATTCCTTTTATGAGTATTAAGGTGACCGGCTTCGCCCGTTTCGGACTGCTCGCCAAACTCGATCATTCAGTAGAATTGAATCCAGGCAGCCTGATGAAAAGATATAATAAAGCAGTGAGTGAATTGTCCAAAGAAGAAAAAGCAGAATGGCAACGCGTGCATGAACGCATGATGCGCATATGCAGAGTGGCCGCAGAAAAAAATATTGGCGTACTGGTGGACGCGGAAGAGACCTGGATACAGGATCCCGTAGATGTGCTGACGATTTTGATGATGGAGCAGTTTAATAAAGACAGGGTAATTGTGTACAATACCGTTCAGTTGTATCGAACCGACAGGCTTGCATTTCTGAAAGATTCTCTCGAAGCAGCAGAACTGCGGAATTTTGTTTTGGGCGCCAAACTGGTCCGCGGAGCTTATATGGAAAAAGAACGGAAACGCGCAGCCGAAATGGGATATCCTTCCCCGATACAACCCGATAAGGATGGGACTGACCTGGATTATAATAACGCGGTTACTTTTTGCATTGAACATATCGATCGCATCGCGCTCATTGTTGCTTCGCATAATGAATTCAGTAATTTTTATGCAACTCAATTGCTGTTGCAAAACGGTTTGCCTCTGGCTCATCCGCATGTTCATTTTTCCCAGCTCTATGGCATGAGCGATAATATCACGTTCAATCTGGCCAAGGCCGGATGTTCAGTGAGCAAATATCTTCCTTTCGGTCCCATCGAAGATGTGATTCCTTATCTCATGCGCAGGGCAGAAGAAAACAGCTCAATGAGCGGACAGACGGGAAGAGAATTGATATTGATTAAAAAAGAAATGGAAAGGAGAGGGATATGAAAGATATTATTGTGCTGAGGTTTTCGCTCTGCTGATTATTTTTGAAGGAATTCCCGGAAAAGATCCCCACGTTGACATAAACATTAAAAAGCAATCTGTAATTTTCACTCAATAATCAGTGTCCTTCACTACTGTCCCGGAGTCTTTGAGTATGGGGAAATTTTGCATAAAAAACTGGTCGAATACTATTCTGAACGTGTTGACCGGACTGATATGATCATATAAGCGGGAATAATTTTTATCCGGAAAATAGATGGCGTAGAAATTAGGCAGGAAATAGTTCTTGAGAGAATCGGGTGTTCTTACAAACCAATTCTCATCGACAAAAAAACTCCTGAAACCGTGGTCGCCTTCAATGATGATAATTGTGTTGTGCTTATTATATCGGGTCACATGTTCAACGATTTCCCTGATCAGGCTATCGGCGTATTTGACGCTGGGCACATAAGTGCTGAATGAAGTTGAGTTTTCCCTAACCTTTTTTATTAAGAAATTTCCCGATGAATCAAACATATGTGGTTCATGCGGGACCAGGATATGTCCGTAGACAAAATGAGGCTGACGATTGGAGTTGGAGTCAACAGATTTTTTTATCTGGTCAACTGTATTTCTGACCAGGGCAAAATGTTGTTTGAGCCCCTTGGGAATTTCATCATCTTTGGTTCCTGACCATTTTCCATAAGTGAAATTAAATTTCAGCGAAGAGTCTAGTTTGCCGGCAAGGGTTTGACCAATTATTTTCTGTGCGCTTACATATCCAAAAAAACTACCCAGATTATTTGACGTGTAGCTGTTCTTGAACGGAGCCAGGAAATCAATTACATAATTTTCTTTTTTTAGAATCCTGAACGTCTCATTATCGTTTAATGACTCGGCTCCCTGGAGCACATATTTTGGTACCGTACCATCCGAACCCCGTACAGGATCGATATAGTTCATATTAAAAGTGGAACTAACCGAATAAACAGTAAAGCTATAATTGGCCCTTGTATTCGCCGGAGTATAAAACCCTTTTCCTGACAGCCAATCTGTAATTGCACTATTGTCGAAATGCCACAGTTTTTCTAATGTCTTGTTGTTGGTATATTCATCAAAAACCAGGAAATAAATATCCGGCTTGCTGGAGTCAGGCATCTTTGTAGGCACATAATTATCGGAGAGAGATTTAGAAGAGTAGATCAGATTACCTGTCACCTGCAATTTTCTCAAATTATTGGCCACACCGATCAGCTCAGTCGCCACCAGGCAAATCATCACCACATTGAGGAATAGATTCAGCCTTGGGGATACCTGGTCGGACTTAATTATTTTCCTGATTGCTATAAGAACAAGAATAACAAATACGGGGGTCAGGAGCCAGAAACTTTTGAAAATGTTTCTGAAGACAATCTGCCTCAGAAAATTATTGAGTGGCACATAGAAAAGGAAAAGAGCGGAGACAATCAGCAGTATGAGACAGGATTTTTGGTCTGTTATTTTCATCCTGCGCAGGATAAAATAAGCCAGGGCCAGGATTCCATAAATGATTATTGCGTCCAGGATCATTTGCTTCATCGGGATGAAGCCGAATATCTCATTGTAATTATGCAACAGGAAAAAAGCAGGCAATAATATCAGGGCGATTAGTGGAGTTTTTTTGGTCATTATTTAATATTTTCCCATTCGATCATTGAAACCTTCAGTGATTTTTTCTAGGAAGATTATCCTGCTGCCAGATACCAGATTACCTGTGATCTGTTTTTCTTACTTGTGCAGAAGGAATTTTGAATTTTAAGGTAGAGGTCCTAAGCGGAGTAATTGAAGCGCCCCCAGTGTTAACTAATGGAGGTCGAACTAAAGATAATAAAGTTTTATATAAAAAGCCAGCTTGCGGGTAATAAACCGGCTTTATTCGGAGTGGGATGAGGGATGCGGGATACGGGATGCGGGATGTGGGATATTGATGCATAATGTTGAAGCTTCAAAGACTAATTCCTGAAGGAGGACTTGGTGCTATATCCTTATCTTTACGCTTCGTAATTGGAGAGGGATTATCCGGGCTGTTAGCTCAGTTGGTTCAGAGCGCTGCTTTGACAGAGCAGAGGTCACTGGTTCGAGCCCAGTACAGCCCACAACGATTATATGTAGCCCAGAAAACTTTGTGCAATAAAAGAAAGATTGTTGAATGCAAAGAAACGGCCGATAACTGCTATTAAGAAGATGTTGGATTTTTGGGCAATAGTAGTAGCATACGGCTAGCAAAATATTATAAACAAACACTTGCTGGTTTGCAATCAGATCTTAAAAAAACTAATCAGGCCATTGATGCGTTGATCGATGCGGATGAAAAACTCAGGGAACTGTTTTCTTGCATTGAATCAGTTCCTGGAGTGGACAGAGTAACAGCAGCTGAAATAATCATCAATACCAACGAATTTAACCGGATCAATAATGCCAGGAAGTACCCTTGTTATGCAGGTGTAGCACCTTTTGAACACATATCGGGCACCAGCATACGAGGTAAAACAAGGACCAGCAAAAAAGCAAATATGAAAGCAGAGCCTCTGTTGTACATGGCGTCACTGGTCGCATCCAGATACTGCAAAGAGCTACCTGAATACTATGAAAGAAAAGTTGCCAAAGGAAAAAATAAAATGAACGTATTAAATGGAGTCAAGAATAAAATCATCCACCGCATTTTTGCCTATGTTAACCAAAAAAGAAAATACGAGCTGAACTATAATTTTTTTTTGGTTGAATCATAGCAATCCTTTGTCTGGACCTGCCGCTTCCAGTTATCGGGGTATAAAGAAGATAATAAAAAAAGGAACAGTTGTATTGATATGATAATTGGCGAAATCATTATGAACTATAATCATACCTTCAATATGGCTTGGTGCGCCAGGTCAGCAACCCTCCACTACTTGTGTTTGCCGTGTTATTGACGCAATTGACTGGTGTACATGTCGTCATCAACAGGAGGCTGGATGTGCCAGCCAGCGTGATCGAGAGTATTAATCGTTTCATAT
>DATJWE010000252.1:0-8944 GCA_035501475.1 Puia sp.
TATTCATTACGGACATCATCCTTTTGATATTGTAGGCTGGGACGGTTGTTGTTATCCTTTCGCGTTTTCCATCCACGATTTTGAACCGATTACCGGCAGAGTGCATCAGCCACCTCCGGTTCACCAGACATTCGAAGGACATAACTATGTAGTCTGCTCATTTTGTCCCAGGCTATTTGATTATCATCCCCAATCCATTCCTGCTCCCTACAATCACAGCAATATTGACAGCGATGAACTGATCTATTATGTCGATGGGGATTTCATGAGCAGAAAAAATGTGACGCGTGGGATGATCACCCTACATCCCGGTGGCATCCCTCACGGTCCCCATCCGGGTGCAGTGGAAAGAAGTATCGGGGCAAAAGAAACAAAAGAACTCGCGGTGATGGTTGATACATTTCATCCGCTGATGCTCACAACGCAAGCGGTCCGGATAGAAAATCCTAACTATATCATGAGTTGGGCTGAATGAGCAAGTGGCAATAGGCAACAGGCAATAAGCAATAAGCAATGTACAATGAGCAATAAGCAAATTCCTTTTGCTTTTCCCAATTATCATGTATCATATAAAGTTTGCCAATTGCCTATTGCCTATTCTAGGCTGTTTTTCTATAATTAATAATTGCCCAGGTATTAAATACTACAGCGATAATGGTTATAGCAACGAGATGATAGGAAATGTCGCTGAAGCTACTTCCTTTCAACACAACCAGTCGCATGATTTTTATGAAGTGCGATGGCGGAAAAGTTTCAACAATCGTTTTGGCCCAACCTGGCATACTGTCGACCGGCGTGAAAATTCCGCTCAACATATTGAATATATTAATGAAGAAAAAGGCAAGCGACATAGCCTGCTGTTGTGTGCCCGAATAGGTTGAAATAAGAAGTCCAAGCCCCAGCATGGCAAACATGTACAAAATAAGTGAACCGTATAAAACAAACAGGCTGCCTACCGGGACAACTCCATAAAGTACTCTTGCCAGGATTAATCCCATTGTGAAAATAACGATACCCAATACAAGGAAGGGAACAAGTTTCCCGATAATGAAAATATATTTTTTTATTGGGGTTACATTGATCTGTTCAATCGTCCCTTTTTCTTTTTCTTCCACGATATTAAATGCGGATTGCATAGCTGCCATGGCAGTGACGAGTGTGACCAGTATTGCAGGAACCATGTATAAATTATAATTCAGGTAAGGATTATACCAGTTCGAGGAAGCCACAGTGACCTGCGGTACATCGCTTGTTGCAGGGGTTTGCCATTTTACACTGATGTCTGAATTAAAATCCCTGATGATGCTTGCCAAATAAGCGCCACCGAGGTTGGCCTTTGTTCCCTCGATGGCATTGATGGCTATATACAATTTCGCCTGGTTTTCGGTGACAAGGTTTTTTTCAAAATCGGTTGGTATCTGTAAAACAAGATCGGCTTTCTCCTGTTCAACCATCGACAAAGCCTGGGGATAAGAATTGGTATACCCTGTAAGTTTAAAATGACCCGATGCTGTTATTTTGTAAATCAGCTTTTGTGAAAAAGTGGAATGATCATTATCTACGACTGCGATGGAAATATTTTTTACAGAATAATCTGCCGCCAATGGAAGTAAAATCAATTGTATCATTGGCGCGATGATCAGGGTTCGCAGCAATTGCTTATTGCGCAATAATTGCCGAAACTCTTTATCCAGCAGAAATAATAAGGTTCTCATTCTAACCTGATTTTAAATTTTCTTAAACTGATTGCAAACAGGAATACACTCATCGATCCAAGAATTAATATTTCTTTCCAGACAGCTTTGAAGCCCAGACCTTTCAGCATGACTTTTTTGATGATCAGGAAATACCATCTTGATGGAACCGCATTCGATAACCATTGCATGACGATGGGCATATTTTCTATAGGAAATAAAAAACCGGTGAGCAACATAGTGGGCAGCATCATGCCCATCAGGGCCAGTCCCATGGCCGCTTGCTGTGTTTTTGCACCGATGGATAAATACAACCCGATGGAAAGTGAAGTGAGGATAAACAGAATACTTCCAAACACCAGCAATAACAGACTTCCCTTTACCTGCAAATCAAGAAAGACCGCACTCAGGAAGAGTATGATGAAAAGATTCATCACTGAGATAATCAGGTAAGGGGTAAGTTTTGAAATGATAATATAAATGGGTTTGAAAGGTGAGACCAGCAATACTTCCATCGTGCCGAGTTCTTTTTCTTTTACGATGGCCACAGAGGTCATCATGGTGCAGACCAGCATCAGCACAAGGGCCATGACACCGGGTACAAAATTCGGAGCGCCCCTGAGTTCAGGATTGTACAACATTTGTATTTCAGCCATGATCTGCATCGGCTGTGCGGAATTGGCCGACAATTGGGCATTGAAATCGTTGATGATTTGCGTAACATAATTCGTGATCGTCGTAGCAAGATTAGGATCAGAAGCGTCGGCAATTACCTGGACTGTTGCCTTTCCTGTATGAATAAGATCAGAACCAAAATTTTCAGGAAAGATCACAGCCATTTTTGATATTCCTTTTTTGAAATCGGCCTGCAAGTCGGTTGCGCTTTTCAGGCTTCGCTCAATATTGAAATAATTGCTGGCTCCGATTTTCTGAATAAGATTAGTAGTCACTACATCTTTGGAATAATCAACAATCGTGATTTTGGAATTTTTTATTTCCGTTGACAAGGCAAAACCAAACAATACGATCTGTGCAATGGGAAGGCCGAATAACATCAGTAATGTTTTTCGATCGCGAAAAACGTGCAGGAATTCTTTTTTAACAAAGATGATGAGTTGTCGCATGATTAATCTCCTTTTCTTTTAGCCTTTCGGGCCAATTCATAAAAAACATCTTCCATATTGGAATAACCGAATTGTTGTTTGAGATGGGCCGGGCTGTCCATCGCAGCAATAACGCCGTCGACCATAATGGAAACCCTGTTGCAATATTCAGCCTCATCCATATAGTGGGTAGTTACGAAAACTGTTACTCCTTTGTCTGCTGCGAAATAAATGAGATCCCAGAATTGCCTGCGCGTCACAGGATCCACACCGCCGGTTGGTTCATCCAGGAAAACAATACTCGGATCGTGCACGACGGAAACAGAAAAGGCGAGTTTTTGTTTCCAACCCAGGGGCAGATCACTGACCAGGGTTTTTGCTTCTTTTTCGAGCTGAAGTTCTTTGAGCAATTCCTGTGTTTTTGTTTTGATCTGTTTAATCCTCATGCCATAGATTCCTGCGTAGAACCTGATATTTTCTGTCACGGTAAGATTATCGTATAATGAAAACCGCTGGCTCATATAGCCAATATTCCTTTTTATTTTTTCCGTTTCCGTATAGACATCAAATCCGGCAATGGTCGCTTTCCCTGAACTCGGTTTCAAGAGTCCGCAGAGCATTCGCATGGCCGTGGTTTTACCAGCGCCGTTGGCCCCGAGAAAACCAAATATTTCGCCCTTGTTCACATCAAAAGTGAGTTCATTTGCTGCAATGAAATGACCGAAGCGCTTGGTAAGTTTTTCTGTTTTTATTACAGACTCCATCATTTAATCTTTTAACAGGTGTATAAAACAATCTTCAATCGAAGGGGGAATGGGTTGCATCACAACATCTGCATGGCCTTTGTCGTGCAGATAGGGCAGGATCCCCTCGTCTTTTTTTTCTTTGAACGTTACGTGCAATGCATCACCAAAAGCAAAACAACTTTTTGTATTGGCATAACTTCTGACATCGTGTAACAATTTGAAAGTATTGGCAGATTTGACGGCATACAACTGCTCAGGAAAAGACTGAACAATTTTTCCCGGCGTATCAATGGACAGAATCTCTCCTTTTTGTATCAGCCCGATCCTGTCGCAGAGATTGGCTTCATCCATATACGGCGTGGAAACCAGGATAGTAATACCCTGTGCTTTCAATCTTTTCAGCATTTCCCAAAATTCTTTTCTTGACACAACATCAACTCCGGTTGTCGGTTCATCCAGGAATAAAACATCCGGTTTATGAATCAATGCGCAACACAAGGCGAGTTTTTGTTTCATGCCACCTGATAGTTTTCCGGCCCTCCTGGTTTTAAATGGTTCGATCTGCTGATAAATGTCTTTGATCAGGTTGTAATTCTCTTTTATCGTCGTTCCAAAAACAGTCGCAAAAAAACTAAGATTTTCTTCGATCGACAGATCCTGATACAGACTGAACCTGCCAGGCATATATCCAACAGAATTTCTAATCCGGCGATAATCTTTGATCACATCCAAACCGTTCACCGTGGCCCTGCCTTCATCTGCAATTAACAAAGTGGTCAGTATTCTGAAAAGAGTCGTTTTGCCTGCACCATCAGGCCCGATCAGTCCAAAAATTTCCGCCTTGTTAACTTCAAAGGAAATGTCTTTGACAGCCAGCACCCGCCCTTTATTATATGTCTTCTTTATGTTGTGCAATGATATCATCGACTAAAATTTTACTTCGCCATACATGCCCAGTTTCAGATAGCCATCATTCTTCACTCTTATTTTTATGGCATACACAAGATTGGCTCTCTCATCTTTTGTCTGGATTGTCTTGGGTGTAAACTCTGATTTATCTGAAATCCAATAAATCTCCCCGGGATATTCCTTATAATTTGTTGTCCCATCATCGCGGTACACTTTTACAGCTTGTCCGAGTTTTATCGAGGTGAGTTGCGAGCCCGTGATATATGCTCTCAATGTTACTGTATCCAGGTTGGCAATTTTATATAATGCTTTTCCGGTTGAAGTCATTTCTCCCTGCAAAGCATATTTGGTGAGCACGGTGCCACTGATCGGATTGATGATCTGTCCCTTGTTGATCAGGTCCTGTATTTCCGCAGCTGATTTCTGCAAAGGCACTTTTTCACTGAATACAGTTCTGTTTTGCGTGGCAATATTCGATTTGTACAGAGCGATTTGCTGTTTCGATACATCGATTTGCTTTTTCAACTGGTCGATCAGCGAATTGATATCATCCAATTGTTTTTGTGTGGCTGCATCGGCCTTGATCAGGTTTTCGGTTCTGGTTTTTTCTCTCAACTGTTGCTGCAGTTCTGACTGCTGCACTTCCAGCTGTCTTTGAACCAACGCGACTTGCGGATTGGGATCTGTTGTTTTTTCATTCAGCGCCTGGATGGTCGCTTCTACCTGTTGCTTTTGCAGAACTACATTTGAAACATCAATCTGGCCTACAATAGCTCCCCGGGGAATTGTGTCTCCTTCATTGATGGCAAAAGACAAAAGCTTGCCGGTTTGCTCTGCCGAGACGATGACTTCATCGGACTCAAAAACGCCCGAAGCATCGTACTTGATTTTATTTTGATTGCAGGATAATGCCAGCAATGCAAATGCTGCGAAGAATGCCTTGATAGTTCTCATTTGTCTCTTGTTTTTTATTGTATTAGTTGCCTGATGTTGTTTTATAACTGTATTCTGCCAGGAGCAACTGTACCTGGTGCAGAAGCCTGTCCTGGATTGCGCTGTTTTCATCATTCACATAGGTAAGGAAATCGTGCACGGTAATAACTCCATTCTGTGCCTGGGAAATTCCTGCATTTTTTATGGATGTCCTGAGTACAATGATGTCATTGTCTTTTTTAATCAGCTGCTGGTATTTAATGATGTCACTATTTTGTTGTTCAAGACTTTGATTCGTGTTGAACAAAAATGTTTCTTTCTCGATATCCTGGGTTTTCCGGTAGATGTCGAGAATTCTCTTGTTATTTTTCAAGGTATACAAACTTCCAAGCGGCCAATCCATTTTGATGCCCCCGATATAATAGAATTCCGGGGTTGTTTTCAGGAAATTGAGGCCCGGCAGGCTATAACCCCCTTGTATAAACGCAGCGAATTTCGGCCTCAGCTCGGCTGACAGTTGTTTCTGTTGTACATCGTAAAGCATTTTCTGGTAATCATATACTCTCAGTTCGGGCCTGTTGATCGCCGGATTAATAACTGTTTCCACGGGCCATTCGAACCGGGTGCTGTCATCTAACTTTTGATTGATGAACAGACCCAGCACGGTCAGGTATCCGGCCTTGGTCGCTCTCAGGTTGATGTTGTTTTGTTGCGATTTCAATAATTCCACTTTGGCCTCGTCGAGATTGCTCCTGTATCCGCTTCCGTTATCTACAGCGGCCTGCGTGGCCTTTACCACCTGTTCTAAATCCGACTGCTGCAATTCATTTTGTTTGATCTGCTCAATAAAAAGGAGGATGCCAAAATACACCTGGTTGATCCGGTCCTTTAATGTGTAAAGCTGAACTTCAATATTCTGATCCTGAATACTGGCATTGACATTATCAGTTTGTTTTTGCAGGTGGATTTCGCCGCCATCGTAAATGGTCTGATCTATCTCACCATACACTTTATATTGTGTTTTGCTGAGTGTCGGAATCTCGAATCCCGGAATCTTGAATGGAATTCCAGTCACCTCAGACTGGTAGGTGATTTGTCCGCCGCTGTTCCATTGCGGCAAATAGCCTTTCGATGCATTTTCCACAGAGTAATCCCTGGTTTTCCGGATCAGGTCCTTTTGATTGATCAGGGGGTAATTTTTGCGGGCCAGCTGATAACATTGTTCAAGAGTAATCATCTGCGGGGGTTGCGAGAAGCTATTTTCCAAAGACAAAGCTGCTAACAACAGCGTCAATCCCGCCATTTTTTTATATGAATGAATCTGTGTAACCATTGGTTATTGTTTTTATTTTACAGACGTAATTGTTTTTATCCAAAGAGGGATAAGTTTTTTTCTTTCCTGCATTAACTCTTTAAACTGTTTGTCATTTACCTGGGCGACTCTTTGTAACATGGGTGAGGCAACGAAGGGGAAAACAGTCAGGCCTATAAAATTGGCTATGAAGTGAACAATGTGCAGGTTCGCTATCTTCCCCTCTTTGATTTCATTTTGCACTTCTTTAAGAATGTTTGCCCTGGCCGAACCGATAACCGGATCAAATTTTGACGCCAGTTGCTGCGGCTGCCGTTTCATCTCACTCAGGATGAATAGCGGAAGGTCCGGGTATTGAGTCAGCATGTCAATATAATAAGAAACAATTTTTTCCATTCTTTCTTCCCGCGCAACGGTTTCATCTTTCAATATGGATGCTATGCCCAATATGAACTGCTGCAGACTTTCCGCCATGATCATATTGAAAAGTTTTTCTTTACTACGGAAATAATAGTTCAGAAGAGCAAGGTTGATTCCTGCTTCCTCGGCAATATCTCTGGTTTTCACTGCGGCGTATCCTTTTTGGGTAAAAAGTCTCCGCGCTGCCTCTTTGATTTTTTCTTCTGTTGAAATTTTAGCTGACCGGTTCCTGACAGAGTTTTTCTTTTTCATGCCCCGAAATAAAGAACAAAAATTAGTTTAAACAAATTTTTTAATCAAATGATTAATTATTTTTTATTAACAAAGCGGGTATTTTGGGTTGGAAGTTTTCAGATCGGGTTAACCCATTAATTTTTAAAAGATATGTTGTTCATTCATCTGAATTATTTAAATTCACTGATCGAAAATGAATGCCATATGATCAAGTTTAATGAAATCAAAATCGGAGATATTGTAATGGCTGAATACAATGGCCAGCGTTTTGAAGGCGAGGTGACAGAATTGAATCATGATGATAAGGAAGTATGCCTGCAGACTGATGTGCAGGAGTTTTGGTTTACTCCGGATGAGCTATATCCCATTCCGCTCGATGAAGCCCAGCTCAAAAAATTCCATTTTGAAAAACAGGTGAATAGCGACAATTCTGTAAAATATCTTCGGGGACCTTTCCGGATCCTGGTGCCCCCGAAAGGCGATTTTTCTTCCTTCGAAATGTGGTATAGGGAAGACAAACGGCATATGACCCACCCTGTTAGTGTGCACGAACTGCAAAATCATTATCACCAGATGACCAAGGTCGAGCTGACCAGGTAAGGCCCGGGAGCCGGATAAAGGGAAATCCTAATAAATTTGTTAACAAATCAGGGCTTCTATCATAGAAGCATCAGGGTTTTTAGTTTCTTTCCAAAAAAAGACCCGAAATTTTATTGTTTGCCTACTTATGCCTATCTTTGCGCTCCCAAAATTGTATGGCTAAACAAGCACTTATTAAACAAGATGGTACGATCACGGAAGCCTTGTCAAATGCTATGTTTAAAGTCAAACTGGAAAATGGGCATGAAATCCTGGCAACTATCTCTGGAAAAATGAGGATGCACTATATCAGGATTCTTCCGGGCGATAAAGTGGGAGTTGAAATGAGTCCATACGATTTGACGAGAGGTAGAATTATATTCAG
Source organism: Puia sp. (assembly GCA_035501475.1). Lineage (GTDB taxonomy): Bacteria > Bacteroidota > Bacteroidia > Chitinophagales > Chitinophagaceae > Puia. The sequence continues at coordinate 8,316 of DATJWE010000252.1, forward strand.
GTATAAATAGAAGCAAATAAAGTTTAAAGCAATGAAAGTCAGGGCATCCATCAAGAAACGCAGTGCTGATTGTAAGATCGTGAGGAGAAAGGGCAGGTTGTATGTGATCAACAAAAAAAATCCCCGTTTCAAACAACGTCAGGGATAATTCTCGTTGATCGATGGCGATTCGCCGTTGGTCATTTGTTATTAAGAGCTAAAATCGTAAATCAAAAATAATTATGGCACGTATTGCCGGAGTAGACTTACCAAAAAACAAACGCGGTGAAATTGGCCTCACTTATATTTATGGAATTGGCCGACCCACCGCCCAGTATATTTTGAACAAGGCGGGCATTGGTTTTGACAAGAAAGTTTCGCAATGGAATGATGAGGAACTCAATGCCATTCGTAACATCATCACCAATGAGTTGAAAGTGGAGGGTGCTCTTCGTTCTGATATACAGATGAGCATTAAGCGATTACTCGATATTGCCTGCTATCGTGGCGTGCGTCATCGTAAAGGCCTCCCAGTTCGCGGCCAGCGTACCCGTACAAACAGCCGTACCAGGAAGGGCAAACGCAGAACCGTTGCTGGTAAGAAGAAAGCACCTAAGAAATAAAAAAAGATAGAGGTGTGGGGATAATGA
>DATJWE010000253.1:0-16798 GCA_035501475.1 Puia sp.
GCTGGGCGATGATCATGTGCTTTGTGCAGGAGAAATACTTTCATTGAATGCTTCAAGTCAGAATGCAAATTATGTCTGGAAACTAAACGGAGTCGTTCTTCCGAATGATACACTGGGACAAGCCCCGGTGATTGCTCCAGGCGGTCATTACAGTGTTACTGTAACGGTACCGGGATGTGGAACTTTTTCCGACTCCGTGAATATTACATTTTCTTCTTTGGCAGGTCCTCCCTTTTCTCTCGGTCCTGATACTTTGCTTTGTCCAAAACAGGTTTATACTTTGACAGCTTCTGTCGCCGGAGCAACAGCGTACAACTGGAGCACAGGTGCACGTGATAGCAGTATCCAAATTACGAATCCCGGGGTTTATTGGGCTTTTGTAACGGTGAACAATCAATGCGAGGTGGTTGATTCGGCAGAAGTGGATTACCGGGGAGATCAGAATTTAGATTTTCATGATACGGCAATCTGTAAAGGAACCACCCTGGTTTTGAATGCTGATTTTGGAACGGGAGTGTATAATTGGACTGCTGATCCCCCGCAAAGAAATGACCAGAATCAAACAGGTCAGTCAACTTATTATGTCTATGAGCCGGGCGAGTACAAGGTTGTGGCTACTGTGGGCACCTGCGTGTACACAGACAGCCTTCATGTATCCTTCAATGACAGCCTGTATGCTGATATCGGGAAAGATACATTGCTCTGTGCCGGTGAGGAATATATACTGCATGCCAACACTAACGCTAATATATATACGTGGCAGGATGGAAGTACCGTGGCGTATTACAATGTTAGAGTGGCGGGCACCTATACACTAATCGCACAGAATGGTTGCGGCACAGACACAGTGAGCGTAAAAATTGATACTCATCATTGTGAATGTGAACTGATTTTACCAAATGCATTTACGCCCAATGGGGATGGCCTCAATGAAACATTCAGGCCGTTGCATCCCTGCAATATCAGCAACTTCACAATCAGAATATTTAATCGTTATGGTGAACCGGTATTTGAATCAGCTGACCCGACACATGGATGGGATGGAACTTTCAGGGGAACGAGAGCTGAAAGCGGGACTTATGTATGGATGGCGAGTTATACTAATATTGACTCGCAACAGAAAGCTTTTAAAAAGGGATTCGTTATACTAATAAGATAATTTTTTTGGGACCGGACTTTTGTAATTCTATTTTACACTGTTGCGTCGCACACTTCAGCAGTATTAACTATATTGAGCAAAACCTGTGTGAACCTATGTCTCTATTTGGTAAAAGCTCTTTATAGCCACCCGCTTTTCTTACTGCTGCTGCTTCTCCCTCCCAATCCCAATGCACCCAATAAACTTCGTGTAATCACGCTGGCTGCTGTCCTTTCTACCTGTCTTGCTGCCCCGCTGTTAAGGATTTTATCCAGTGTGGATGGCTGGGGTTTACGCGCAGGCTGCTGCTGTCCCCCGCCTCCTTTATTTGCTGCATCCTGTAATTTTGCAGTCAGAATTTCATAGGCGCTTTCGCTGTCAATGGTCCGATTATATTTCGCAACAAGTTTTGATTTACCTGTGATCGAATCGATCTCCGCGGGTGTGAGGACATCCATCCTGCTTCGTGGCGGGCACATCATACAATGCACCAATGGCGTGGGGACTCCTTTCTCATCCAACATGGTCACCAGCGCTTCCCCAATACCGAGCTGGGTGATCAGGTCTTCCGTTTTATAGAATGTCGTTTCGGGATAATTTTCCGCTGTCTGCTTAATGGATTTCCTGTCAACGGCAGTAAATGCCCTCAGCGCATGCTGCACCTTCAATCCCAATTGCGCCAACACGCTCGCTGGTACATCCATCGGATTTTGCGTGCAGAAAAAAATGCCGATTCCTTTGGACCGAATGAGTTTTACAATCGTTTCTATTTGTTTTAATAAAGCATCGCTTGCTTCCTGGAATACGAGATGGGCTTCGTCGATAAACATCACGAGTTTAGGTTTATCAGGATCTCCTTCTTCAGGACAGGAAGCATATAATTCGGCAAGCATCTGCAACATGAATGTTGAAAATAATTTCGGACGGTCCTGTAAATCGGTCACGCGTAATACGTTTACCATTCCCCTGCCGTCATCGCTGATACGCATCAGGTCGGCTACTTCAAAACTTTTTTCTCCAAAAAAAAGATCCGCACCCTGTTGCTGCAGTTCAACAACCTTGCGAAGGATGGTTCCTGTGGACGTGGTAGCTACTTTTCCATAAGCCTGTTCGATTTCAGCCTTGCCTTCATTGCTGATATACTGTAATACTTTGGTGAAATCCTTCAGGTCAAGAAGAGGAAGTTTATTGTCATCACAATATTTAAAGATCATCGCTACCAGTCCTTCCTGTACATCATTCAGGTCAAGTATTTTCGCTATCAGTACCGGACCAAACTCACTAACGGTAGCCCTTAAGCGAACTCCTTTTTCATTGCTGAGCGTGAGGAATTCAACGGGAAAGGCTGAAGGTTTATAGTCAATTCCGATCTGCTTACACCGATCCTTGATTTTATCATTTACGGCACCCGCAGCAGCGATCCCGCTCAGGTCGCCTTTGATATCCATGAGCAGAACCGGTACACTTGCTTCACTGAGTGCTTCGCTGATCATCTGGAGTGTCTTGGTTTTGCCTGTTCCGGTAGCGCCCGCTATCAGGCCATGCCTGTTCATGGTTTTAAGAGGAAGGTTGATATCTGCGCCGGCAACCGGCTTCCCATCAAGCATTCCTATCCCGATTTTTACCGATTCACTTGTAAAAGTATAGCCTTCTTTGATGGCCTGGAGGAATTTTGATTGATCTGCCATAAGAAAAAGTTTAATGAGGGAAGGTACGGAAAAAACAGCGTTGACCGATGGTGGTTGGCCATTGTCGGAGGTTCCAAAAGGGATTGTTGAGAGAAAATTAAGACAAGATAAATTTATTAAGTCAGCCAACTATCAACGACCAACTGCCATCGATCGTTATACCTTTTCAGCGAGCAACTGCTTGATCAATTGCTCCAGTTCATTAATCCTTTTTTCCAGCTCGGGGAGATTGCGGCTGATGGCCTGGCTTCGTAACGCGCTCGTATAGTCGAAGGCGGGTGAACCGGTGACGGCCGAATTGGGGACTTTTATGGATTTGCTTACGCCGCTTTGTGCATTGATTTTGCTGCCATCAGCAATCTGGATATGACCCACGATGCCTGCCTGTCCGCCGATCATGACGTTGTTCCCGATCTTCGTGCTGCCGCTGACTCCGGCTTGTGCGGCTATGGCTGTATTATAACCCACTTCTACATTGTGGGCAACCTGTATGAGATTATCCAGCTTGGCGCCTTTCCGGATAATGGTGGAACCAATCGTTGCCCTGTCGATGGTTGCATTGGCGCCGATTTCCACATTGTCCTCTATAATTACATTTCCCATCTGTGGCACTTTCTTGTAACTGCCATCAGATTGTGCGGCGTAACCAAATCCGTCACTGCCGATCACGGTGCCTCCATGGATGGTTACATTCTTTCCGATCACACAATGATGATATATTTTTACTCCGGGTAGTAATATCGAATGGTCATTGACAATTACATCATCTCCCAAAAAAACCTGTGGATAGATTTTTACATTGTTTCCGATCACGACGCGTTCACCGATATAAGCAAAAGCGCCGATGAATGGTTTTTCACCAATCCTGGCTGACTTGGAGATATAAGAAGGTTCCTGTATTCCGACCATTTGCTGCGCAAGAATTTCCTGGTATTTTGAAAGCAGGGCCGCAAATGCTGAATATGCATCGGGAACTCTTATCAGTGTGGCATTCACCGGCTCTTTCAGTTCCTGTGTCTCGTTTACAATAATAATGGAAGCCCCGGTTGAATAAAGATATTCCTCGTATTTTGGGTTGGCCAGAAAAGCCAACTGGTTGGCGACAGCTTCCTCTATCTTTCCAAAAGAATCAACAGCCACGTCTGGATTTCCTTCGACCTTGCCTTTGATCATTAGCGCAATCTGCGCAGCTGAGAATTGCATAGCATTTATTTGTCCCCGGTCCATGGATAGTGGACCAAGGCGTGAAAAAATATGCTGGCTATGACCCGTTTCCGCCTCACCGGTTTAAACCACGCAGCAAATATAAAATTTTTTTACGGGGGTTGACAAAGCCTGATGAATCAGTGCATTGTCAACTTCCGAGATATCCTTCACGGTTTGATCTTTGAATAAAACCTGGATCCGTTCGTCGGAAGGATTATAGGTCGTATTGCTTGTTTCACCGGTAAATACAAAGTAACGGGCTTCTGATTCTGTAATTCCAAATTTCTGCGACACCATAACGCGGAGCTCTTTCACTTTATTTTCATCAAATGGATGCGATTGAAATTTAACTTTTAATAAACGCCGGTTAATAAGCGATGTGCATAGTTGGGATAATATTTTATCACGATTGAACATCCAGCTCTTTATCGCGCTCAAGACATCGTAATCGTCAAGCAGGCAGAATTTGTCAAGATGAGTTCCGGGATTGGCTGTTGCTATTTCGTTAAGGAAAAAAAATTCCAACACTTTTGAAGGGAAATCAGGTTTTGATCCTGCAGAGATCAGTTCTTTTGCTCTTTCTAAAATTTTAACGAGCATTTTTTCTGCGCTGACCACGGCTTTATGCAGGTAAACCTGCCAGTACATCAGCCGGCGCGCTACTAAAAATTTTTCAATCGAATAAATGGCTTTCTCTTCTACCATTAATTCTCCCTGATGAACCGTAAGCATTTTGATGATGCGATCATAACCAATGACACCCTCCGAAACGCCGGTAAAAAAACTATCCCGGTTCAGATAGTCCATCCGGTCTACATCCAGTTGACCAGATATCAACTGGTGAAGAAATTTTTTTGAATATTTATTAGTAAAAATATCCAGAGTTAATTTCAATCGCCCTCCGAATTCTTTATTGAGGGCTTCTATAATTAAAATAGAAATTTCTTCATGCGCTAAGCCACTGATCAGTACATTTTCCAGCGCATGAGAAAAAGGGCCATGACCGATATCGTGAAGGAGTATAGCAATTTTGGTGCTCACTTCTTCTTCTTCCGTGATATCAATTCCTTTATTTTTCAATTCAGTCAGTGCGTTGCACATCAGGTGATAAGCGCCGAGCGAATGATGCAGGCGGGTGTGCACCGCTCCGGGGTATACAAGATGGGCGAATGCCATTTGCTGAATGCGGCGCAGGCGTTGATAACAGGGATGTCCAATGATCTGTAGGATGAGTGGATTGTCGAGGGTAATAAAACCATACACGGGGTCGTTAATGATCTTGCGTAGTGAGGATGGCATCCTGTTTTGAATTTGTTAAAACGGAACAAAAGAAAAAACAAATCTACAAATGCACGATGGATAAATTAAATTTGAATGTCTTAACCGGGTTCGCTTCAAAAACCACAATAAATTACCTACATGGCTTTAGCAAAAATTCTCTGGGTGGATGATGAAATTGAAAGTTTGCAATCACAGATATTGTTTCTCGAAAATAAAGGATATGAAGTCAATTCGATGACTAATGGATTTGATGCCATTGAATTCGTGAAATCAAATCCTGTTGACGTGGTATTATTGGATGAAACCATGCCTGGTATTACCGGACTTGAAACGCTGGCCAAGATCAAAGAAAGCAATCAGCAGGTCCCGGTCATATTGATTACGAAGAATGAAACGGAAAATCTCATGGATGAAGCCATTGGCAGCCAGATTACTGATTACCTGATTAAACCGGTAAACCCAAACCAGGTTCTGCTTAGCCTGAAAAAAATAATTGACAACAAGCGACTGGTTGCAGAAAAAACGACCACGGCTTATCAAAAGCAATTCCAGGAACTCTTCCTGGTGTTGAATGATAATCCCGATTACAATCAGTGGATGGATATTTACAGGAAACTGGTGTTTTGGGAACTTGAGATGGAGAAGAGCGATAGTCCTGAAATGCGCGAAGTGCTGCAATCGCAGAAACAGGAAGCCAATAATGAGTTTTTCAAATTCATATCAAAAAATTATGGGCGCTGGCTGAGCTCCAAGTCGGCGGATGCCCCGGTGTTGTCGCATACACTTTTTCAATTCAAGGTTTTTCCACATCTTGAAAAAGGCGTTCCCTTATTTTTTATCCTGATCGACAATTTAAGATTTGATCAGTGGAAAGCTATTCAGCCTGTTTTTTCTGAAAGCTTCCGGATCGTGGAAGAAGATACCTTTTACAGTATTCTCCCTACGGCCACGCAATACAGCCGCAATGCAGTTTTTGCAGGGTTATTGCCAATGGATATCGAAAAGCAGTTTCAATCGCAATGGAAAAATGATGATGAAGAAGGCGGAAAAAATTTGCATGAAGAAGAATTTTTCAGAGCCCAACTCAAACGAGTGAAAAAGGATGATCTCCGTTTTTCATATACCAAGGTATTAAATCATCAGGCAGGGCAGGACCTGGTCAATAATATGCATAACCTGATGAATAATGATTTGAATATTATCGTCTATAATTTCGTGGATATGCTCAGTCACGCCAGAACGGAAATGGAAGTGTTGAAAGAACTGGCAAGCGATGAAACCAGCTACCGAAGCATTACAGCCAGTTGGTTTGAACATTCTCCATTAAATCAGGCGCTGAAAAAAATAGCCGACAAGAAGATAAATGTCATACTTGCTACTGATCATGGGAGTGTGCGTGTTAAAACTCCGTATAAAGTTATCGGAGACAAGCAAACGACCACTAATCTTCGATACAAACATGGGCGCAACCTGAATTATGAAGCCCGTGATGTGCTGGCCTTCCGGGATCCCCGCGAAGCCGGGCTGCAGGTGCCCACGGTCAATTCTTCGTTCATATTTGCCCGTGGGGACGGTTTTCTGTGTTATCCCAATAATTATAATTATTATGCCAATTATTACCGCAATACTTTTCAACATGGCGGAGTGAGCATGGAAGAAATGATTGTGCCAGTAATTAAAATGACGAGCAAACAATCCTGATACCGCCCTGAATCCGCTTTCTGTGGATAATTAATTCTTCTTCATTCCTTTTTTACGCAGAGATCATTTAATTTTGAACTTTACAAGCTGTGCATATCATGAAGTATACACAATCAACTTTGGAAAGGATAGAAAGCCTGCTGGATGAAACGGAATATATTGTGCGTTATGAGCGGGGCACTTTTCAAAGCGGGTATTGTATTCTTGAGCAAAAGAAAGTCATTGTGCTCAATAAATTCCTGCCTGTAGAAGGACGCATCAATGCTTTGATTGATATCATCCCCCAATTAAATATTCATACCGAATTACTTTCAGCGGACGGTTTGAAAACCTACGAAGAAATTCTCTCGAAATACGAAAGAGCTGAAAAAGGAGTGTAAGCTATTTTTTCATGCAAAGGCGAAAAGAACATAAACAAAGCCGCCGGGGTTCTTTGCGTGAAATAAATTGGCTCCCGATCTCCATCCCGGATTCTATTTGCTTATTGCTTATTTTTGACCATGGCATATCCTACTCTCAAAATCACTTTTTTGGGAACTGGTACCAGCAGCGGAGTTCCGATGATTGCTTGTGACTGCGAAGTCTGTACTTCAAAAGATAAAAAAGATAAACGCCTCCGCTCCAGCATTCTTGTTCAGTCTCAAACCACATCCATCGTTGTTGATTCAACTCCTGATTTCAGATACCAGATGCTTCGTGAGAAAGTGAAACATATCGATGCAATTATTTTTACCCATCCTCACAAAGATCATATCGCCGGGTTGGATGATATCCGGGCCTTTAATTTTTTTTCACGTAAACCCGTACAGTTATATGCCAATGAAATGACGCAGGAAGTATTGATCCGGGAATTTCCCTATGCATTTGCTGATTTTAAATACCCGGGCGCTCCTGAAGTTCAGCTCAACACGATCGATATGGATCCGTTTATTGTCGGCGATATTCCCGTTGTTCCCATTCTAGTATGGCATCTGAAAATGCCGGTACTGGGCTTTCGTTTTGGGAAATTCACTTATATCACCGACGCCAATCGAATCGATCAATCCGAAAAAAATAAAATCCGCGACAGCGATATCATTGTGGTAAATGCATTGAGAAATGAAAAACATATATCGCACTATAATTTGCAGGAAGCTGTTGACCTGGTCAAAGAACTCAGAATAAAAAATGCTTACTTCACCCATATAAGTCATCAGCTGGGAAAACATGATGACGTAAATGCATTGCTTCCTGAAGGACTGCAGCTTGCACATGACGGCCTGGTCATCGATATCTGATTGCCCTTATTTTTCATTTACAAGCTTTTAACAAGATTTACCCGGTTTTAATGACCGGCGGTTAAACCTTTTGATCAACTTACTATCTAATCCTATCTAACGAAAATTATTAGTTATGAGGAAAATATTATTTCTCTTAATCGTATTTGTTTGTGTACGATTTAACTCGATGGCCCAGACCACGTTTGAACTAATTCCAACTGCCGGATATACTTTCCCTTCGCAGACCAATTTTGCTAAAAATTACGGAAGGATTGAAGAATCTCTTAACCTGGGTGGTTCTATGATAATTAATCCCAGCAGGGGTTTTGGCATTGAACTCATGTATAACAGAGTAGATGCAAAAACAGGGCTTTATAATTATGGGGAGCAGTCTCCAACTGCCCAGGGTAATGTGGTAATCAATTATATGATGGCCGGTCCTGTGATTTCTGCGGGTGGAATGGTACGTCCTTTCATTGGAGCGTTGGCCGGTGGCGCGGTATTTTCACCGGGACCGATCGATAATTCCAATAATATCAAATTTGCCTGGGGTGGAGAAGCGGGTGCAAGTATCTATGCAGGTCCCAGAATTGGAATACGACTTAAAGCGCAGGTATTGTCTGTCGTGCAGGGAAACAGCGGAGGTTATTATTTCGGCAATTTCGGATCCGGAACTGTTTCATCGACTTATGCTGCTATTTATCAGTTTGGCTTCAGTGCCGGTCTTATTATAGGCCTGGGTGAAGTATTGGGAGGATCAAAAGAACATGTGAAATACTATTATTCTCCGAATTCATCACAACCGTATTATCGCTGATATCACAACGTTCAGGATTTCCGTAATTTCCAAAGTCTGTCTTTGGAAATTTTTTTTATTGATGACCACCGCTTAATGGTATTTTTTTCCCGGTTGCTGCAGTCTATCTTGTGCATACAAGTGTTGTGGAATGTTTCATGAGCGTCTAAAGGAATATTTTTCTTTCACCAGGAAAGAGCGCATAGGGGTTGCCGTATTGATTTTCCTGATACTTGTTATTTTTATTCTTCCTGTTTTTTTTACTCCCTCTTCCGGAATAACTGATTTGCAAACACTCAGTCAGCTTACAAAAGAAATTGACAGCCAGGAGACAAATCAACAGGATGACAGTTCATCTTCCAATAATTTTTATTCTCAAGAGGAGGATAAGAATGACGCATCTGATCGCGAAGATCAACAGGGAAAAAGAAATAGCAAAGAAGGTTTTTTCTTCGATCCCAATTCAGCTTCAACAGAAGAATGGAAACGATTGGGGATAAAAGAAAAGACCATTCATACCATTCAGCATTACATGGCCAGGGGCGGACGGTTCAGAAAGGCGGAAGATCTGCGAAAAATATATGGAATGAGGGAAGATGATTATCAAAGGCTGATATCTTATGTTCGGATTAAAATTTCGGAACGGTCTGACAGCACAATCGAAGTTTCCGATTTTTCTTTCAAAAAAAATGATCGTGTCGACTCAAATAACAAATCCGTTTTTCTCGCTAAAATAGATATCAACACAGCTGATTCATCTGCATTCATTGCATTAAAGGGTATCGGCATTTCGCGGGCATTAAGGGTTATCCGTTTCAGGGATAAGCTAGGCGGCTTTTACAGTATTGATCAGGTAGGAGAGACTTATGGTCTTCCGGATTCGGTCTTTCAGCAAATTAAATCCAAGCTCGTCATCATATCAGATTCAGTCCGGAAAATTGATATTAATGAAGCTGGTCTGGAAGATTTTCGGCAACATCCTTATATCGGCCGGACCATTGCCAAAGCCATTGTTGAATACCGAACCCAACACGGTTTGTTTAAGTCTGTGGAAGAATTGTTGAAGATAGATATAATCAGCCCGGAGAGATTCAGGAAATTTGCTCCTTATCTTACAATCAAAAAACAAGATAAAAGCAGTGGACCTTAGTCTGCTTCCGTGCATTTTCGTTGGTAATTCCCGGCGTTCAGACATCCTCCTGTCTTATGTAGAAATACCAGGTAAATGCGCAACCAACGCCAACAGCCACCACTACGATCATGGCATCCGGATAATGGTAACCTAAAAATCCGATAAGGAATATACCTGCCATGCATAGCAGGGATTTAAAAATGGCAGTAACCAATCTGTTCCCTTTCATACTTTTGGCTTTAAAGGATTAACATTTAAATTTCGTGAAACTTATCCTAATTCATTGTTAAGATATTTCTCAGGCTCGCAAAATCCTGTTCAGTCCTTATTTTGGAAAAATAACTAACGTTTGTTAGTTTATTTGATAAATTATCCCTATCTTACAGCTGCATTGGTCTAGCACGGATAGTTTTTATTTTACTAATGATTGTTTGCAGTATTTCAGGCAATGGCGGAAAATGGCCATTGCCTGGTTTTTTTAAACACGGATTACACGAATTAAGTAGATTGTACGAATTTCTGTATACCAATGTTATTGCCTCTGGATTCGATCAGATAAAAGTTAATGGCATAAGTAATAAAATCATTTTTAATTCGTGTTATACTGGCAATTCATGCAATTTAATTCGTGTAATCCACTTAATTCGTGTAATTCGTGTTCCAACAAGATGAAATAACCCAACAGATCGCCCGGACTGCTCGTGATTTTGCCCTGCAGTACATTAAACCACATGTCATGAAATGGGATGAGAGCCAGGAGTTCCCGGTCCATGTTTTTAAGGCCATGGGGCAATTGGGATTGATGGGCGTATTGGTTCCCGAAGAATATGACGGTGCGGGGCTTGGGTATATTGAATATATCACGATTATCCAGGAGATTGCTAAAGTGTGCGGTTCAATTGGATTGAGCCTAGCTGCTCACAATTCACTTTGCATAGGACATATTCTTGCTTTCGGCAACGAAGAACAAAAAAGAAAATACCTGCCTAAACTGGCTACTGCTGAGTGGATCGGTTCCTGGGGACTGACGGAAGCCAATACCGGCAGCGATGCTGGTAATATGCAATGCGTGGCAAAAAAAGACGGGAATGACTGGATCATTAACGGAACCAAATGCTGGATCACACATGGCATCAGCAGCAATATAACGGTGGTGGTTGCACGAACAGGAGAGCCCAGAACCAAAAACAACGCGACGGCATTTGTTGTGGAACGCAATACCCCGGGATTCTCAGGAGGCAAGAAAGAAAATAAACTGGGTATGCGTGCCAGTGAAACGGCGGAAATGATATTCGACAATTGCAGAATACCGGACAACCAACGACTCGGCAAGGAGGGAGACGGCTTCAAACAATCACTTCATGTGCTCGATGGCGGCCGGATTTCTATAGCTGCGCTGGCAGTCGGTATTGCAAAAGGCGCTTATGAAGCGGCTTTGCAATATTCCAAAGAGCGTCACCAGTTCGATAAACCCATTTCGAGTTTCCAGGCCATTTCATTCAAACTCGCTGATATGGCTACTGAAATCATGGCCGCTGAATTGTTGACCATGCAGGCAGGAAGCCGGAAAAGCCGGAAGCTTCCCATGACCAAAGAAGCGGCGATGGCAAAATATTATGCCAGTGAAGTGGCGGTCAAAGTGGCTACAGATGCCGTTCAGATTTTCGGCGGCTATGGATATACGAAAGATTTTCCGGTAGAAAAATATTACCGCGACAGCAAACTCTGCACGATTGGCGAAGGAACATCAGAAATTCAGAAAATAGTTATTGCCAGGGAAGTATTGAATGGATAAAAAAAATTCGACCTTTTTCTAAGGCATGAAATCATCTTCATTCTTACTGTATTTATCGAATAATTTATCGATGGCGCCCCCGAAAAGAGGGAATTTTTCTTTCGCGAAATTTTTAATTATTTCAATGGCTTTATATGCCTGCTGTTCGGTCAGGCCCTCTGCTTTTAAGCGGTCGATCAATTCTTTCATATCCTGATCTCCTCTCTGAATTTTTTGTTTATTAATCTGAAATAGGGAAATGAGTAAACTGTCTTTTGGGAAGGTATTACGCAACTTTCAACAAGCTCATCTTGCTCGTGTCAAACTTCTTTTTAGCATATTCAAGGCTCAGGTGGAATTTGTTTTCTTTTGATGAAGGCAGTTCAAACATGGCATCAGTCAGAATACTTTCACAAATGCTTCTCAGGCCTCTTGCACCCAATTTGTAATCTACTGCTTTATCAACCATAAAATCCAGCACGTTGTCTTCTATGCTTAGCTGGATACCTTCCAGTTCAAATAATTTTTTGTATTGACGGACGAGCGAATTTTTTGGTTCGGTAAGAATGGAACGCAGGGTGGTTCTGTCAAGCGGATTCAGGTGAGTAACCACAGGCAAACGACCGAGCAGTTCTGGAATCAGCCCGAAAGATTTCAGGTCAGGAGCATTTACATATTGCAAAAGATTTTTCTTCGTGAATTCCTGCTGTTCCTTATTCACATTAAAACCGATTGCATTGGTGTTGATCCGACGGGCAATGATTTTATCCACTCCGTCAAAAGCGCCACCGCAGATAAATAAGATATTCTGGGTATTGATTTTAATAAGCTTTTGTTCGGGGTGCTTTCTTCCCCCCTGTGGCGGAACAAGCACATCAGTTCCTTCGAGCAGTTTCAATAAACCCTGTTGCACTCCTTCGCCACTTACATCACGGGTGATAGAAGGGTTATCTCCCTTTCTTGCAATCTTATCAATTTCGTCAATATAGACGATGCCTCTTTCAGCAGCCACCACATCGTAATTGCAAACCTGCAATAATCTGGTGAGTATACTTTCCACATCCTCGCCCACATAACCAGCCTCGGTAAATACAGTGGCATCAACAATGGCAAAAGGAACGTTCAGCAATTTGGCAATGGTTTTAGCCAATAAAGTTTTGCCTGTTCCGGTTTCGCCGACCATGATGATATTGCTTTTTTCAATCTCCACATCATTGTCGGCAATTTTTTGCTGAAGACGTTTGTAATGATTATACACGGCAACTGCCAAAACTTTTTTGGCATCATCCTGGCCAATGACATAATCATCCAGGAACCTTTTTATTTCAACGGGTTTTTTTACTGTGAGTTTAAACTGGGAGGACGGAGCATTGTCTTCCCTGATGATCAGCTCCTGCTGAATGATTTCCTGGGCGTGTTCAACGCAGTTTTCGCAAATATGCCCTTCCTGTCCCGCAATAAGAATCTTTACTTCGTCACGGCTGCGTCCGCAAAATGAACAGTGTAATGTATTCTTGGCCATCTACAATCCGGGTTATTATATAATTCTATAATACAGTAAAGGTAGTCAACTTATATGCCAAATCCCAATCAAAAACAATAATCGGGGATTGGGAAAGTACTTACCTGTCCCTATTTTGGAATATACTACAATTTTTCCATGATTTGATCCACGATACCATATTCAACGGATTCTTTTGCATCCATCCAGTAATCGCGGTCAAAATCCTTCATGATCTGCTCTATTTTTTTCCCGCAATTTTCTGCCAGTATTTTAGCCCCGATCTCTTTTACTCTTTTGGTCTGCTTAGCCTGGATTTCCAGATCGACGCTTACTCCCTGGATATATCCGCCCAGGCTCGGCTGGTGTATCATTACTTCGCTATGAGGATAAATAAAACGCCTGCCCTTTGCGCCGCCACTTAAAAGAATAGATCCCATCGAAGCAGCTAATCCTATACAAATGGTGCTGACAGGGCTTTTAAGCATTTTCATCGTATCATAAATTGCCATGCCGCTGGTTACTACTCCGCCCGGACTATTGATCAGAAATTTAATTTCCTCTCCGGATTTATCTGCTTCAAGTAAAAGAAATTTATTGACTATATCTTTTGCGGATCGATCATCCACGGGTCCCCATAGCTGGATTGACCTGCTCTCGAAAAAATATTTTTCCAGCTTTTTTGCCAGCATACCAAATGGCTCAGTTGGCCGCTCTTCCTTGGGTTCATCTTCATCTGGTTCGTCATCAAAACGGAAGGGTTTGAATGGATATTTTGAATAATTCATTTTTGTAGTTTTTATTTTGAAAACAATGTCGGTGGAATAAAAATCAGAATGAATGATCGAAGAGAAATTATCTCCTGTCTTCGCCATCCTTCTTTTCTTTTTTAGGATTAAGCAACAATACTTCGTCAACCAGCCCGTATTCTTTTGCTTCAGTAGCCGTGAGCCAATAATCGCGATCACAGTCTTTCTCTACCTGCTTTACTGATTTGCCAGTATGCACGGAATAGATTTCATACAATTCCTTCTTCAGTTTTTTAATTTCATTCACTGTGATTTCAATATCGCTGGCCTGACCTCCGATGCTCCCGCTCGGCTGATGCATCATGACACGGCTGTGTTTTAAGGCAGTTCGCTTTCCCTTGGTACCTGCACACATCAGCGTGGCAGCCATGGAAGCAGCAATACCGATACAAATAGTGGAAACATCCGGAGTAACATACTGCATGGTGTCATAAACTCCCAATCCTGAATAGACGCTGCCGCCGGGACTGTTGATATACATCTGGATATCCCGGTGACGGTCAGTGCTGTCAAGAAACAAAAGTTGCGCTGTGATGATATTGGCTACTTCATCGTTGATAGGGTAACCCAGAAAAATGATACGATCCATCATCAGACGGCTATAGACATCCATAACGGCCACGTTCATGGGACGTTCTTCAATAATGTTTGGGGTAAGACTGGTAACTACATATTTGTTATAATCGTTCAGTGTGTTGCTGGACATGCCCATGTGCTTTACAGCATACTTTTCAAATTCGGCTTTTGGATTCATAATTTTTCTCCTTTCAAAAGTGAAATGATTTAAACAGAGTAAGGATATATCTTTCAAATCTCCGTCCAAACTTTTAAACTTCCAAAAAACTGACAGAGTTGCAGTAAAATAAAAAAAATCCTGCATAACAGGATTTTCATATATTGAAGATTCTTTATTTTTTAATGGTGATGATGCTGGTGCTCATCAATGGTTTTATTGAATTCTTCACGACTGATTTTCTTTTCAACAGCCTGAACCTTTGATGCGGCCCAGTTTAACACTTTATCGGTTCTGATGCGGTGAACTGCGTCTTCAATAAAACGCCTGTCCTGCATCATCCGGTTTACATAATCAGTAACCCATGGCTGACTCTCATCAATCGTATGCGCTCCAACATAACCCGATAACTGATGTCTCGCAAAATCTCTCAACTCCTCTGCATTGACGTCAATATTATTTTCCCTGGCAATTTTATCCAGGATGAGGGTCCACTTGAGTTGATTAGTAAATGAAGGGAATTCATGATCCACTTCTTCCTTGGTTTTTTGTTTTTCTCCTCCATTCAATAACCAGCGTTTCAGAAAGGATTCCGGAAAATCTATTTTTGTATGATCCAGCAATTCATGATACAAAGTGTGTTGCAACTGACTCTGGCTTTGATTATCCCAGTAATGCTGGATTTCATCTTTGATTGCATTGCGGAAGGCTTCTTCGGTCGTAATTTCTTTATCCGGATATACCGTCTTAAAAAAAGATTCATTCAGTTCTGATTTCTCGACCAGCCCGATTTTGGTGAGGGTTGCCTTAAAATATTTTTCCGTTGCAGCAACATCATCCTTGTCTAACCCGAGATCATGAATAATCCATTCCCTTTCTTTTTCATCGAATGCTTTGGGCAATTGGAATACAAGACTGTCATCCTTTTTTTTACCCATCCACTGGCTTCTATACTCAGTGTTAAAATATTTTACCAGCAAAGAATTATCCTTATGAATGCCTCCTTCGATCGGATTTCCATCAGCGTCTGTCTCGGTGAAAGTCAGGTTTAATACATTATCATCGCTGGTCACAGTTTCCGGTTCAGTCATTTTACCATTCCTCAATCTCAATCTGTCGATCTCATCATTGACCATTTCATCGGTAACTTCTACATCGTATTTTACAGGCCTCAAAGCAGGTAAATCCGCCAGGGAGAATTCCGGTTTTAACCCCACCTCAAAAGCAAAAGAATAATCCTCGGGCTGGCTCATGTTGATCTGGCGTGCGTCATTTTCAGGAAGAGGAAGCGGCTGTGCGAAAATTTCTAATTTTTCAGCGGCCATATAATTGGTAAGTTCTTTCTCCACACTTTTCAATACTTCATCTGCGAAAACAGAATTGCCATACATTTTTTTTATCAGTCCGGAGGGAACCATTCCTTTTCGAAAACCGGGGATATTGGCTTTCCTGCTATAATCCTTCAATGCTTTTTCAAAAGAAGGCAGGTAATCGTCCTTCGACACTTTTACTACAATTTTATCATTCAATAGTCCAATGTTCTCTCTTGTCACTGTACTCATAATATTCAAGTTTGATGTTAGTTATTCCGGGTTTTTTAATAGAATCGAAAGGAAATGAGGATTATCAGGAACCCGAAACAGGGCTGCAAAGGTAGCAAATTCAGGTAAGATTTTAAGCATTTGCTGTGCGGGTGGAGGGACTCGAACCCCCATGCCTTGCGGCGCCAGATCCTAAGTCTGGTACGTCTGCCAATTTCGTCACACCCGCTGACTGGTTT
>DATJWE010000254.1:0-50005 GCA_035501475.1 Puia sp.
ACAGATTTCGGAAAAAGTATTTTACTTTTTTACCTTATTGTAAGCATCCAGTCCGCAGGAAAGCCAGTTGGCAAATTCTTCCTGTTTTGGAGTGTATCCCTTGGTTTTAGTCAATATTTTTTCATCGGGACTGACTATAGCATATTGAGGTTGTGATACTGCATTAAAATTTTCCGATTGAAAAGTCGCCCATTTATCCCCCACTGTAATAATTCTCTTTTGAGCGCTGTCTTTCGTGGTATAGGTTATTTGCTGGGCAGCGGGTAAAACACTTCGTTCATCTACATAGAGGGAAACCACAACAAAATCATTTTTCATCATTTTACTCACGACAGGATCGGTCCAAACATTTTCTTCCATCCGGCGGCAATTCACGCAGGCCCATCCGGTGAAATCGATCAGCACAGGCTTGTTTTCCTTTTTCGCCAATGAAATGGCCTGATCAAAATCACGCAATGGCTCAACATCTTTTTTGCAATTCACGGGATTTTGATAAAGACTATAACACAATGGAGGGGGGAAGCCGCTGATCAATCTTAGATTTGCCCAACCAGTGTTGCTGACTCCCGGTAACAGGTAGAGCGTAAACGCAGAAAACAGGATGATAAAAAATATTCTCGTCCCGCTGAAACGTTGCGGAAGACTGTCATGCGGAAAACGAATTCGTCCACACAAATAAAGAATGATCAGCAGGCCAATAATTATCCAGAATCCGATAAACAATTCTCTTTTCAACAATCCCCATTGCTCTACAAGATCGGCATTGGAAAGAAATTTTACAGCCATCGCCAGTTCTAGAAAACCCAGCACAACTTTTACTGAAGTCAGCCATCCTCCGGATTTGGGCAGTGAATGCAGCCAGCCGGGAAATAATGCAAACAAGGCAAATGGCAATGCAAGCCCAAAACCGAACCCGCCCATTCCAAAACTAAGTTGTGTAGCTCCCCCATTATTTGTCAGTGCTCCTGCGAGTAATGATCCAAGTATGGGTCCTGTACATGAGAATGAAACAATGGCCAGCGTCAATGCCATGAAAAAAATTCCCGTCAGGCTGCCTGCTCCTGATTTTGCATCTGCTTTGTTTGCCACGCTGCCGGGAAGAGTGATTTCGAAATAGCCGAAAAAAGAAATCGCGAATACAACGAAAATGATAAAAAAACTAAGGTTTAACCAGACGTTAGTAGAAATATTATTCAATATTTGGGGATCGGTGTGGTCCAGCAAATGAAAGGGCAGGCTGAGTAAAACATAAATAAGAAAAATGCAGAAACCATAAAAAATGGCATTGGCCAGTCCCCTTTTTTTGTTGGGTGTTTGCTTTGTAAAGAAAGAAACAGTTAAAGGGATCAACGGAAATACACAGGGAGTAAGCAGCGCGATAAAACCGCCGATCAATCCCAACAAAAAAATATTCAACAACCCTTTTCCTGCTGTCCCATCGTCGCCGCAATCATTCACGGGGTGTGATAAATCAAACCTGCTTATCCTGATTTTTGTATTGGAGGCAACGCCGCCTTCAAGGGCCACACTGAATGGATAAGAGCCGGTATAAAATTCATCTCCTTTTCCATATGCATAATTGAAGGTGCCGAGTAAATTGGCCGGAATACTGCCATTGATCCTGACCATAATAATAAATTCTGCTTCCGCCTCATATACTGTAAACTTTGAATTATCGAATAGTTTACTGGTTATCGTAACCGCTTTTCCAGATTCTTTATAAATATTATCGGCATGAATTGTACTATCCGTAAAGTTTATTGATGCAGATGGAACTCCGCTGATATCCTGGTTGGGTCCATACAGTTGCCATCCATTCGAAGCTTTTGTTGAAAAATAAAGTTCATAGATACCATTTCCGGCTTTTTTGCTAACGACATTCCATTTGAATGCAGCAGAATCCTGGGCAGGAAGGAGTAATGATTGTTGAAAAGCCAACAGTAAAAAAAATATCAGCCTGGTTAATTTCATGCTACACGAATTACACGGATTATGCGGATTACATTAATTATATGATTAAATAGTATTTATTACTCGATAAAGATATCTCACAGATGAAACAGAATAGTGAGGATGATAGCTGATTAATTGATCTGTCTAAATCATTTTGATGTAAATAATTCGTGCAATCCGCATAATCCGTACAATTCGTGATATCACAAAAAAACAAACGAGTCCTGATATAAAGAACTCGTTTTATTTTGAATCATTTTGTCACAGGGCTGACTATCCTCCGATATTAACTTTTATTTCCACATCCGAAGGAGGCAGGCATTTCTGATCGTTACACACCATGAATTCAACTTTTCCCGCCAGGTTTGTTTTTGCATTGCCCTTTAGTTTAACCACCTGCACAAAGTCGACTGTTTTCTCATAATATTTTACATCATGATTCCAGGCGCTTTCATATTTTTTTATGGGATTGCCTACTTCTTTTACTTTCCCATCAAGTGCAAGCAAAGGATTTTTTGTGAATGTGAAAGAAGTCGGAACAGGTCCATCACCCCCTGCTTCCTGGGCATACAGATGATAATCACCACTGATATTGGCAGTCATATGCACTTCGTAGGTATTGCCAGTAATCTTTTTTGCATTATATGCCCATTGCACCTGTTTATAAGACTGGGCTAGGGATACCTGCAGGATACCTGAGCCAATTATTAAAAAGAGAATTTTTTTCATAATCAACCTTGCTTTTCTTCTACATAATAAACGTCAAATTTCTGATCACAGATGCTAAGAAAATCTAAAAATTAACGACCTGTGCCTGGCGAGCAGCAGGCTGTTGCTTTTTATGAATAAAAAGATTTTGAAGAATAATTCTTCCATCCGTATTGCTCAATATTTCCGAGCAAGCACGTTCCGGATGAGGCATCATGCCAAATACATTCCTTCTTTTATTACAGATACCGGCGATATTTCTCAATGAGCCATTGGGATTGGCCCCGGGTGTAATATTCCCATTCTCGTCACAATACTTGTAAATGACCTGGTTATTTTGTTCAAGTTCATCCAGGGTTTTCTCATCTGCATAAAATCTCCCCTCACCGTGAGCGA
The DNA here is from genome assembly GCA_035501475.1 of Puia sp. Classification (GTDB taxonomy): domain Bacteria; phylum Bacteroidota; class Bacteroidia; order Chitinophagales; family Chitinophagaceae; genus Puia. The sequence continues at coordinate 3,058 of DATJWE010000254.1, forward strand.
TAGGTATTTTCAGGGATTTTTCCTGACTGCCCTGGCCATGCAAATAAATATTTTTGCCGATGAATTGCTGGTTGGCATTTCTCAGCAGTACTCCCGGTAATAAATGTGATTCGCAGAGAATCTGGAATCCATTACACACGCCAAATACATTGCCTCCCCTTGCGGCAAATTCGATAACGCTTTGCATCATCGGGCTGAATCTTGCGATGGCGCCACAACGCAGGTAATCGCCATAAGAAAATCCACCGGGCAAAATAATACAGTCCTCAATAGTAAACATAGTCAGATCGGTATCCTTATGCCATAACATCAATACTTCCTGGTTCAGGTCATCCTGCAATGCATGATACATATCGCGGTCGCAATTAGAGCCGGGGAAAACAATTACTCCAAACTTCATGAGGAAGAAATTTACATCAACAAAGATACAAAGAAGTCTGCAAGACAGGAAAGGGTAATCCCGGCAGAAGCGTCAGTTCATATACCATTTTATCTGATCGGCTGAACTGATTTTACAAATAATAATTGATCACCATAACAAATAAAAAGCAAATCCAATGCAATATTCGGGGCCAGATATTACGAACAGGATAATAATAAGCAGCTGAATGAAAAGCAGCAAAAGGCATAGCCGTTACAACCCAGTTTTCATATGAGCCTCCCTTGTTGATAAGAATAACGACAACCGCCACAATGAGAAAGGCAAGCAGCAGGCTCCAGCTTTTACGAACATGGATAAGCATTTTGTTGAGATTATTCTGCACGAAATATCCTCCGATGATAAAAGGGATGACCAGCAGCGCTACTCCAAGGGTAATCCATATATATCCGGGTATTTCCGGTAAAGCAACCGTGATCTCAGGCAATAGGTTTTTCCAATGTAATTGATTAGTGAAATACAGTATTAAAAGCAAAAAATAATATGGGGAAGTAAAGCCAAGGAAACCGATAAACCATTCCTGGATCCTGAAGGGACGCATGATAAGAAGCGCAAAGAAGATAAGCAGTAGGAAAGCAATAGCAGGTATATACAATAATGATTCGATTCCTGTCAACAATCCTATATTGAAAATAGCAGCAATGGGGGAATGGGTATTGTATAGTCCGATCATCCGGTACCATGACCAGATCATAATTGAATTGATAAGCAGGGGGGCAGAAAAATGATTCCAATCCTGCAGCAAAGAGGTCACCAGGATATAGCACATTCCCGGGAGATAATTCTGTTTGGGAAGTATCTTGTGATAGTTACAAATGCTGTTAAAAAGTGTAGCCTGGGTGAACAGTAATAAAAAAGCAAGTATCGCATAAGGAAGACCGATATCATGAAAGACAAGGTTAAGCCCCTTCAATAAATACCGGTAGAAATAATTATCCTCCTTGTGAAGCACAGGTACCAGCGGATGGAGAAACATGGAAAATTTAAGCACTAAGGCATAAATGAATAAAAGAAGCGCATTGAAGGAGTTTTTTTGTTTAAAGACACCTACCACCTGTATGCTTTTTTAAAAATCAATTTTTGCGAAGCAAATATAGTTCCTGTAGAAGCAAGGTATGATTATTTCACTGCTGCTGACCTGCCTGCCAAACCTTGGCATAAAATCATAACCCCTATCCAGGCTCCTTAATGTGGGGTTATGGGTTATTTTTCCATCAGGCGAAATACTCTGTTCATTCAGCATCAGGTTCCTTCGTTCATATTGATTATATAGAAAATGAAGTTCGCCTCCGGAATTCATAATCTGATGCGAAAGCATATGGTCCGATTCATCATCATATTGTTCTTTTTTAATGACGTTGCTCCATTCCATGTTACCATCTTTATCGAATGAAAGGACCAGGATATTCTCCGAATTGAATCGTGTGGGGGTACCATAACCGTAACGGGAGCCCGGACTATATGGATTATAGAAAGGAGAATAATAATAATCAATCGGGCTTACCCATGGATTATATCCATACATATAATCCCATCGGTTGAATCCCGATCCCCGGGTTGTAGTGAAATCGGATTCACCTACAAGCAGATAACCGCCATCTCTTTCAACAATGATATTCTTTATAAAAAAATCATTGAATGCCATCTTTACATTGGCTTCAGAACTTCTGGCCACGTCGCGCAACTCGTCATTAAAAACGGTAACTGTTTCTTTCAGTTTAGAGTCGGTTGCCTTATCCCAGATGACTGTATAAAGCCCTTCGATATTTCCTTTTCTCTGTTTGTAATAAAATCCGGTAAGGATATATCTTTTGTTATGATTGTCAATTTTGATTTTAATTTCATCCAGTATCCGCTCATTGGTTCCGATATCTTTGATTGAAAACGTGTCGGAAAGAGGTCCCTTCGTCATCAGAAAGACTTTGGAAATATATTCTGCTGTACCACTGCTTTTTTGAAATTTGGCAAAGACCAGTTGCCCGTCGTTATCTAAAAAGAAATTGCTGAACATATCGGTTCTTTCTTCCATGGTCACATCGATGCGGTGCCTGTCGATCAACTCCAGCTGCTTGTTGAATAAAAAAGTAGTAAACAAATAGTTTTTGGGATTCTTACTGTTGATTTTAAACACCATCAGGTGCTGCTTGTCTTCGCTGTACACTATCGAATAAATCTTATTGTTCGCCGCAAAGTTAATTTGCGTTGTATCCAGGTCAACCGGTTCTCCCATTTTTCTTCCATTCCCATCGATCTTTACCGCCGAACAATGCACAATATTTTTTTTCTGGTATTCATAAATCATGTAAGCGAAATCGGGATAGCCAATGAAATATATATTGATATATCTCTCAGGCATAAAATCAAGATTGTTCCTTTGCAATGTCTTCATATTGCTATCCAGGACGCAAATCACATTGGAGCTGTGGTTATTTTTAAAAACCAGGATATTGCCATTAATTTTTCCGATGATGTCAAAATTCGTACCCCGGCTGTCTTCCTGATCAGGGGTTGAAAAGTTGATTTTCTGGGCAGATAATACAAAAACACACGACATAAGTACTGATATCAATACCAATATCTTCATGATTATTTCTCCTTTTTGGTTCGATGGTTTTAGCCGCTCTAAATTAGGTAAAACTTCAATCCGATTATGTTATAAAGATGCAAAACCAGCCTGGTAAATAATCGACAAAACACTGGAAAAATTGCTCTGTGAATTCATTTATTTCCATATATCTTTGTGCCTGCGTCAGGTAACCCCTGGCGCAATTGTTTGTCTGATTGAATTCCTTGCCATAGCGAACCACCCTGTGCTAAAACAATTATTTAACTTACTCTACCGTGAGCAAACAGATTAATAAGGTAACGCTCGCCAATTTAATAATTGCATTAGGTATCATCTACGGAGACATTGGAACTTCACCTCTTTATGTATTGAATGCCATCGTTAGTGGAAGAATTATTTCTGAAAAATTAATCCTCGGAAGCCTTTCCTGCATTATCTGGACGTTGACACTTCAGACAACAGTTAAATACGTATGGCTAACTCTCAAGGCCGACAATAAAGGTGAAGGCGGTATTTTTTCATTGTATGCACTGGTCAGACGGCAAAGAAGATGGCTGGTTATTCCGGCGATGCTTGGTGGTGCTGCACTTCTTGCCGATGGCATGCTTACGCCTCCGATCTCGGTCACTTCAGCCATTGAAGGTTTAAAACAGATGCCGGCTTTGCGGGATATCACACAATCGACAATCGTGTACATTGTTCTTGCTATAATGCTGGCCCTTTTTTTTCTTCAACAGTTTGGAACGGAATCGATAGGAAAATTATTTGGCCCCATCATGTTTATCTGGTTCACTATGATGGCCGTGATTGGCGGGAGTCATCTTGTGGATGATCTTTTCATATTCAAAGCCCTGAGCCCGCATTATGCCATCGAACTGCTGAGCACTTATCCCAAGGGTTTCTTTTTGCTGGGAGCTGTCTTTCTATGTACTACAGGAGCCGAAGCTTTGTATTCGGACCTCGGACATTGCGGTCGTGGCAATATCCGCGTTTCCTGGATATTTGTCAAATGCTGCCTGATCCTTAATTATCTCGGTCAGGGCGCCTGGTTGCTGGCTACGCACAAAGGGCAGACTTTTGATACTTCGTCAAACAGCGTGTTTTATAGTATTATGCCGCCCTGGTTCCTGGTTCCCGGAATCATTATCGCTACCGCCGCAGCTATCATTGCCAGCCAGGCTTTGATCAGCGGATCGTTTACGTTGATCAGTGAAAGTATGCGTTTGAATCTCTGGCCTAAATTCCGGATCAGCTACCCTACAGAAGAGAAGGGACAACTCTATATTCCTGCTATCAACTTCCTTTTATTTCTTGGCTGTTGTGGTATTACATTATACTTCAGAAGCTCTTCCCATATGGAAGCTGCCTATGGATTGGCCATCACGCTCTGCATGCTGGCAACTTCAATATTATTCGCCAATTATCTGATATCCCGACGAACGTCATCACCACTGATCTATCTATATCTTACCATTTATCTTTCCATCGAATTCAGCTTTTTGTTTGCCAATCTCAATAAATTCAAGCATGGCGGTTTTGTTACGCTCATTGTTGCAGGGGGATTGTTTGCAGTGATGTATATATGGTTCCGTTCCCGGAAAATCAAGAACAGGTATGTCGAATTTGTGCGCATGGAAAATTATATCCCGCAAATACAGGAACTCAGCAATGACAGAACCATTACCAAGTATGCCACGCACCTGGTCTATATGACGAGCGCCAACAACCCGAAGGAAATCGAGCATAAGATCATTTATTCCATTCTGAATAAAAAACCAAAAAGGGCTGATATTTACTGGTTCGTTCATATTGACACGTTAGACGATCCTTATACAACCGAGTACTCCGTTGATCACATCATCCCCAATGATATCATTCGCGTTGAATTCCGGCTGGGATTCAGGATTGAGCCGAGAATTAACCTGATGTTCCGGAAAGTGGTGGAAGACCTGGTGAACAATAAGGAAGTGAATATTACGAGCCGCTATGAGTCGCTCGAAAAAAATAATGTGGTAGGAGATTTCCAGATTATCGTAATGGAAAAATACCTCAGCCAGGACAATGAACTGCCCTTTTTTGAAAGAGTGATCATGAAATTGTATTTCTGGTTAAAAGAAGTGAGTCTTTCTGAAGAAAGAGGATTCGGACTGGATCCATCCAACGTAACAATAGAAAAATTTCCGCTCATCGTTTCTTCTCTGCCCGATCTCAATCTGAAGCGGGTTGTTGAACAATAAATCAGGTGCTCTGCTTTCCTTTATGGCAACTTGATTTTTTATTGTAGCTTGACATATCGGGGCCGCTCGAAGAAAAACCCAAACTTGCATCACCTGTTTATTTATATTATTGCCGGCATTGTTTTGCTTACTGTGGCAGTTTATTTCCTGCAGGAGAGGTTTATTTTTCGCCCCGAAAGGTTGCCCGCAGATTTTAAATACAAATACAATATTCCATTCAAGGAATTATTTTTTGATGTAGAGCCGGGGGTACGGATCAATGGGTTGCATTTTTACAGGCCTGACCCCGCCGGATTGATTTTTTATCTTCATGGAAATACGAGAAGCATCAAGGGCTGGGCAAAATACGCCCGGGATTTCTACCGTTACAACTACGATGTGGTGTTGGTCGACTATCGCGGATTCGGCAAGAGTACAGGCAAAAGAAGCGAAAAAGAAATGCTGGATGACATGCAATTCGTTTACAAATCGCTGACAGACCATTGCCCCGAAGACCATATCGTCGTGTACGGCCGAAGCATTGGCAGTGGGTTTGCTACGAAGATAGCTTCGGATAATCGTCCCCGTTACCTTATCCTCGACTCTCCCTATTATAATTTCGGGAAAGTGGTGACCAGGTTTCTTCCTTTTCTTCCGGTAAGGTATATTTTGCGCTACCAGTTGCGAACCGACAAATGGATTCAGCATGTAACCTGCCACACGTATATACTTCACGGTACAAAAGACTGGCTGATTCCCATCCGGCACAGCGTAAAGCTGCAACAACTCAATCCCAGTAAAATAACACTTATCCGTATCCGCGGAGGCGCACATAACAATCTCCCTTCATTTCCGGAATACCATAATTTCATCCGGGATATACTGGCGCCCTGAGCAGAAAATAAATGGAAGTAGATTTGCAAATCAAATCAGGTTCATGAACAGTGTGTCCTACCCCAAAAAAAAGAGTGTAGCCGGAAAAATAATCTTCCGCTGGATAAAAATAATCGTGTTGGTATATTGCGTGATTGGTATTGCCTTATACTATCTGCAGGACTTTATTTTATTTCATCCTACACCGATGGAAAAAAATAAAAAATATGAATTCGGTTACCCCCACAGGGATATCAACATCGCGTACAACAAGGAGACAAACCTTAACATTATTCAGTTCAGCACGCCGGATTCTGTTTCCAAAGGCGTTGTACTCTATTTTCATGGCAACAGAAAAAATATAAGCTGGTATGCAAAATGCACGCCTGGTTTCACCAGTCATGGTTATGAGGTCTGGATGATTGATTATCCCGGATTCGGCAAGAGCAGGGGAAAATTTACAGAACAGCGACTATACGATTATGCCTTGCAATTGTACAGGCTGGCAAGAAGCAGGTATAAGCCGGCCGATATTGTCATTTATGGCAAGAGCATGGGGACAGGCATCGCGGCGCAGCTTGCCGCAATACGTGACTGCAAATATCTCATCCTCGAAACACCCTATTATAGTATGAACTCTTTGGTCTCGCATTATTTTCCCATCTATCCTGTGGCAAGGATGATCCATTACCATTTCCCTACGAATGAATACATACAAAAGGTAACGGCACCGGTAATCATCTTTCATGGAACAAGCGACGGAGTCGTTCCTTATCATAATTCAGAAAAACTAAAACCTTTATTAAAACCGGGCGATGAATTTGTAACCATTCCGGGAGGAAGCCACAATGATCTGAATGATTATGCCCTGTTCCACCAAAAATTGGACTCTTTATTGTCGCGTTGATTTTGTAAAACCATCAAACCTGTTTTGAAATGAAACGGAATTGTGCAGATAAAGTTATCTGTATCCATCTGTGAAATCTGTGAATAATATTCTCTGTTAAACAAGGTTCTCGCAAATGACACAGATGAGTACGGATATTTATGATTGTTGGCTGATCAGCTCTTTCAGTCTTTCCCTATGCTGCAAAGGAATAAAATAATGATTGTGGGAAATTGTTCCCATATCAGCATAGACATTCAAAGAATAAAGCCTTTTGTTTTCAAGAAAGAATACTTTATAATCCAAAGGCAACAGCATTTCATATAATTTGATCCTTTCATTCTTATCTGCCAGTTCACAAAGTAGAATAGGAAGATGTTTCGCAATCGTTTTCAACATCGAAGTAAAAACGGGAACTTCAAGTCCTTCGACATCGCACTTAATAAAATCCAGTCTGTCCAGGTTAGCAAAAAGATCATCCCCCTTTTCATTTTTCACCCGTTCAGATTCCACATATTCCAGTTCCATATTCGATTGCATCACCCTGGCATAACCGAATTTTTTTACGTTGTCCACTTTGGGGATGCCCATTTCAACATATTCGCTGTCTCCTCCCAATGCCAACTGATAAACTTCCACATTTTGAATATGTTTTTTCTTCAACAGGTTTTTTAATGTGTAAAAAAACTTAGTTACCGGTTCAATGGCATACACTTTCCCGGAATGGCCTGCCAGGCGGCTCAATTCAAGCGTATAATAACCCAAATGCGCTCCGATATCGATACAACAATATCCTTCTCTGATGATTGATTTTAGAAAATAAATGTCCTGGTACGACTTACCCAATCTTCCTGTCTTGTATAATCTCTGAAAAGAAGAAGCGAGCAACGACAAATATTTTTCTTCTCCTAAAATGGAAAGCAAAATCTTCCTGAGTCGGTTCATACCGGTAAAAATACTATTAATCGGAGTTATGAACCAATGGGAAATTAAATGGGAATCACATATTGGTTTTTGTTTTTCCTGATTTTGTCAGGAATGATATCCAGGATCTGTTGCCTGAGTGCTTCTATCAGCCTTTTCTTAACAAAATCGCGATGCACAACAAGGCTGACTTCGCGCATGGGCGGAGGGTTTTTGAAATGGCGGATCTGCCGCGATCGTTTCGCTGTAAAATCCATGGCCGCTAATTCAGGTAAGATAGTAATGCCTTCATTCAGGTCGACCATCCTGCGCAAGGTTTCAAAGCTGCCGGCTTCGTAATCAAAATGACTTTCTTCCCTGCTTGCCTTCAATAGTTCACAGAGATTAATAATCTGGGAACGAAAGCAATGACCTTCTTCCAAAAGCCATAATTTGTTTGGATCAATATCTTTCGACAGAATATAATTCTTTTTATACAGCGCATTTTTTTCCGACACATATACCAGCAATTCTTCATAAAACAATACATCTTCCCTGATTCCTTTTTCCTGGAGCGGAGTAACCAGCAGGCCCACATCAATCCGCGATTCCCTTAATCTGGCAACAAGCATTTCTGTAGTCATTTCATAAACCACCATTTTTATTTTCGGATATTTCCTGGTGAACGGTTGCACAAATAAAGGCAATAGATAAGGAGCGAGCGTGGGAATGATGCCGATGCGCAATTCGCCGGATAGGGTTTCTTTTTTATGGAGAACAATTTCATGCACCCTGTTTTTCTCGGCTAGAATTTTCTTAGCCTGTTCAATGATCTCTTCCCCGGCTGCGGTCGGAACCACGGGCTGCCGGCTCCTGTCAAAAATCACCAGGCCAAGTTCTTCTTCCAGCTTTTGAACCTGCATGCTCAGGGTTGGTTGGGTAACAAAACAATTCTCGGCGGCTTTGGCAAAATGCCGGTGCAGGTCAATAGACACGATGTATTCCAATTGGGTAAATGTCATAATATAGAAATAATCTATGAGAAAATAAAATTAATCAATTTTTACAATCAAAAAAAAGGCTGACATTTGATGCTTACCGTTAACCATTAAATAGTATACTATGAGTGAAGAAAAAAAGTTGACGACCGCCTCGGGTATCCCCTATTATCACCATGAGGATACCCAGAGTGCCGGCCCGCGCGGCCCCTTATTGTTGCAGGATTTCATTCTACATGAAAAGATGGCCCACTTCAACCGGGAACGTATACCCGAAAGAGTGGTTCATGCCAAGGGAAGTGCGGCTTATGGCACATTCACGGTTACCCATGACATCACCAAATACACGAGGGCAAAAATATTCAGCAAGATCGGCAAGCAGACCCGTGCGTTTCTCCGTTGTTCAACTGTGGGAGGCGAAAAGGGATCGGCCGATACTGAACGCGATCCCCGTGGTTTTGCGTTGAAGTTTTATACGGAAGATGGAAACTGGGATTTGGTTGGCAATAACACACCTATCTTTTTTATTAAGGACCCGAAAAAGTTTTCTGATTTCATCCACACACAGAAAAGGGATCCTTATACCAACTGCAAAAGTCCGACCATGATGTGGGATTTCTGGAGCCTGAATCCCGAAAGTCTGCACCAGGTTATGTTCCTGATGAGTGACCGGGGAACGCCCTATGGCTATCGTCATATGAACGGATATGGCAGCCATACATTCAGCATGATCAACAAGGATAATGAAAAAGTGTGGGTGAAGTTCCATTTCAAAACTGCCCAGGGCATTAAGAATTTCACCAATGCCGATGCAGTGAAGATGAAGGGAGAAGATCCTGATTTTTCACAGCGCGACCTGGTCAGTGCCATTGATCGTGCAGATTTTCCCAAATGGAATCTGAAAATTCAGGTCATGACCGAGGAGCAGGCAAAATCATTCCGCTTCAATCCATTCGACCTGACCAAGGTTTGGCCGCACAAAGAATTTCCGCTGATCGATGTCGGCGTGCTGGAATTAAATGAAAATCCAAAAAATTATTTTGCCGAAGTAGAACAGGCTGCCTTTGCTCCCGCGCACGTGGTGGATGGAATCAGCTACTCGCCTGATAAAATGTTGCAGGGCCGACTGCTGTCTTATCCCGATGCGCATCGCTACAGACTGGGTTCTAATTACGAGCAGATACCAGTCAATAAATGTCCTTATGCAGTGAATAATTATGAAAGAGATGGTTTCATGCGGGTAGACGGAAACGGAGAGAGTGGTCCGAATTATTTTCCAAACAGCTTTGACAATATCAAACCTGACGAAAAATATAAAGGTTTACCCTTAGCGCTGGATTCCAATATTGCCGACTGGTACGACAGGAATGGTCCGGGTGAAAACGATCATTATACCCAACCCGGTATTTTTTATCGGGAAGTGCTAAGTGATTACGACAAAAAGAATCTTGTCAGCAATATCGTTGGCGCCATGAGTGGCATCAGCGGCCCTAAGAAAGATGAGATCATCAACAGGCAGTTATGCCATTTTTTCCGTGCAGATATCGGGCTGGGAATGGCCATTGCACAGAGTTTGGGAATTAATGTGGAACAGGCAATGCCGAAAGAACACAGCCGCGAGGCCATTACAGTTTGAAAAACTTTTGTACATTACGCAGGTTTTCCTGCTACACATGAGAAGACAAGTTAAAACTCAAAGACCGGCTGGTGCCGGTCTTTGCATTTGATTTCAAAATATGTACTGATTGTGATCATTCTTCCAACACGACTTTATTCCTGCTGACTTTTAATTTATATCCAACACCAATCTTCAAGGTGTAGTTTTCTTTGCCGTGGCTGACAGGAAATCCAAAGGCAACCGGGATTTTATATTCCTTAACCACATTATGAATAATTTCATAAGCTGTTTGTCCGAACGGTCTTTCCGTGTCCTTATTTTCAGTAAAGCCACCGATAATCAAACCGGCTAGCTTACTCAATTTGCCCGAACGCTTCAGTTGATACAGCATGCGATCAATATTGTATAAATATTCTCCCACATCTTCAAGAAACAAAATCCTTCCTCTTGTTTTAATATCAGAAGAAGTACCGAGTATATGCGCAATCAGACTAAGGTTGCCACCAATCAGTTCACCAACAGCTTCTCCTTTTTTATTGAATTCATGTGCTGCACATTGATATTTTATTTTACCTCCTTCCAGCACATGATGTAATGACCAGACGAATTTATCTTCATATCCGCCATCATTAAAAGCAGCCGCCATGGGCGCGTGCATGGTGGCGATACCGTAATTTGAATAGATATGTGCATGCAGGATCGTAATATCACTGAATCCAATAATCCACTTTGGTCTTTTTTTGAATTTCTTAAACCTGATGTCCTCAATAATTCGACCAGTACCATATCCTCCTCTCGCACACAAAATAGCATTTACTTCGTCGTCATCGAGCATTTCCTGTAAATCAGCAAGCCGGTCTTTATCCGTCCCGGAAAAATAATTCGGCGAGCTGCTGCCAAGCGTTTTTCCTGTCTTCACCCCGTAACCCCAGTCTTTCAGGGTATTGATGCAGGTCTGGGCCTTATCAAGCGACATATAACCTGCAGGGCAAATGATTCCGATCGTGTCATTTTTTTTTAAATATGGAGGAACCGTAATCATAATTATTTTTTAAGCTGAAAAACTAGCTGTCAATAACAGGTATAGGTATGCTAAAGTTCTTCCAATGAAGTAGCTGTTGAATTAATGTCAAGCCTGTGATTCATGCCGCATTTTATTGCATAATTGTTTTTCTGATGCCCAACCGGAAAGCCAAAACAAACAGGATATCCCAGTCCCTTTGTCTTTTCCAGGACAATGTCATACAGCGTCTTTCCGAATTCTTCTCCCGGGTCATCCGGTTTTATTCTAAACCCGCCGACAATCAATCCTTTCAATTTATCCAGTTTGCCTGTCCTTTTCAGATTCCAGAACATCCGGTCAATGCTATAGAGATATTCGCCTGTATCTTCCACAAATAAAATCTTTCCCGCAGTTACAATATCTGATTTTGTTCCGGATAATGTTTCAATGGTATTCAGGTTTCCTCCGATCAACATGGCTTCAGCTGTTCCGGGGATATTTTTCGGGTCAGGATCGGCTGTGTATTTCATTTTTTCGCCTGACAAAGCTTTCCGGATAGATAAAATAGTATCTACCTGGATGGGCTCGGCCTTTGACCAGTCGTCAGGGAAACTGTTGCACATTTTTGAGTGAAGGGAAGCAATTCCAAAGTTCCGGTTAAGATGGCAATGAATAACTGTAATATCACTGAAACCGATGATCCATTTGGGTTTTCTTGTGAACAAGGTAAAATCCAACCGGTCAATGATACGCACGGCACCATAGCCTCCTCTTGCGCAAAGAATGGCTTTTAGTGATTGGTCATCCAGCATTTGCTGAAAATCAGCTGCACGTTCTTCATCGGTGCCTCCGAAAGTGAAATCCCTTTTTCCCACGGTATTACCTATCCGTAATTTGAGGCCCCAACTGGCGATCTGTTCTACAGCAGGCTGAATTTCCTGCTCCGTGATATTCCCGGCAGGGCAGGTAATCCCGATCGAATCTCCCTCTCCCAGGTAAGGAGGGATCCTGGGACCCAGGTTTCTTTCACACTCCTCATGCTGCATCATCTCAGAAAAAGGAATGGCTGCCCCGACTGTGGCAATCGATGAAAGAAAATTCTTTCGGTTCATGATTTAAAGATAGAAGATTTGTCTGTGATTGCAGCCTCTTGTTAGTCATTTTGCGGCCCGTGATTGTGTTGCCCGTGATTGTGTCCACACAATCACACCAATATGTTAAAACACGTTATTTCTTCCGGGTCTTGCCCTTTGCACATCCCCGCCGATTGCTGTATTTGCATCCTCATCCAACAGTGGATAACAACATTGAATTCTTACTATGCACTATAATCAGCTATATTTTTATACTTCTACTATTCGCAAATGAGTCCCACTGATCAGCCAATATCATTTCGAGTCCGTAATCATCAATTCATTCAATTATCTGCATACTAAAAACTGCATTAAAGTATACGGATTCGTAATCATGCCGAATCATATCCACCTCATATGGGAAATGTTGCGGTCAAATGGCAGGGAAAGCCCTTTAGCGAGTCTCATGAAATTCACTGCCCATGAATTTGAGAAATATCTCAGGCTACATGATCCGTCAGCCCTGGAGCCTTTTGTTGTTGAATGGAAAAGCAGAAAGATAAACTTCTGGCAACCTGACTCAGATGAATTTTTATTGGTGAATGAAGATACCATTCTACAGAAATTAATCTATATTCACAATAACCCTTTGCAAGAACATTGGAATCTCGTGAATGATCCGATATCCTATCAATGGTCTTCCGCGAGATTTTATGAAACCGGAGAAAAAAACTTTTCTTTTTTATTCGATTATAGAGATTATCAATCCGGTTATTAGTGTGATTGTGAGGACACAATCACTGGCGACTCAATCACGGGCAGGCACAATCGCTGGTGACACAATCACTGGCGACGCAATCACGGGCAGGCACAATCGCTGGTGGCGCAATCACTGGCGACACAATCACTGGCGGCGCAATCACTGGCGACGCAATCACGGGCGACTCAATCACTGGCGACTCAATCACTGGCGACTCAATCACTGGCGACTCAATCACTGGTGGCGCAATCACTGGCGATTCAATCACGGGCAGGCACAATCGCTGGTGGCGCAATCACTGGCGACACAATCACGGGCAGCATAATCATTGACGACACAGCTACGTGCTTACACAATCGCATTATTTATCTGCCGATTCCGATATTTTGGGCATTGGCGGCGATTGCGGTATTTTTGCAATCCTCCCGGTGTGTATTTCAGCTGAATAGAATTGCAGGTGTACAAGTGTGCGACGCAACAAAAGCTGATCAGGGAACGAAGGCCGGGTACAAGAAAATTCAGGAAATCTGACAATGAAAGAATTCAAAAGAATATTAGTTACAGCTGCGCTTCCCTATGCGAATGGTCCCATTCATATCGGCCACCTGGCCGGCTGCTATCTGCCTGCGGATATATATGTCCGTTATCAGCGTGCGCAAAAAAAGGATATCAAATTCGTGGGGGGGAGTGACGAACATGGGGTACCCATTACGATCCGGGCAATGAAAGAAGGAATTAGTCCTCAGCAGGTGGTGGACAAATATCATGCTTTGATTAAGGAAAGCATGGAACAAATGGCAATTTCCTTTGATATTTATTCCAGGACGTCGAATAAAATACATCATGAAACTGCTGCTGCCTTCTTCAAGAAGTTATATGATGATGGCTTGTTTGAAGAAAAAGAAACGGAGCAATATTATGATGAAAAGACAAAAACGTTCCTGGCTGATCGTTATATCACAGGCACCTGCCCCATTTGCGGAAACCCCAATGCATATGGTGATCAGTGTGAACGTTGCGGTTCTTCGCTAAGCCCGGAACAACTGATCAATCCCAGAAGCACACTTAGTGATGCTGTGCCGGTGAAAAAGAAAACAACACACTGGTATTTTCCTTTGCAGAACTATGAATCCTGGCTTAAAGAATGGATCCTGAAAGATCATACCGAATGGAAAAATAACGTGTATGGTCAGTGCAAAAGCTGGCTGGATACCGGATTGCAGAGCCGTGCAATGACAAGAGACAGCAACTGGGGAGTAAAAGTTCCTTTACCAAATACAGAAGGAAAGGTATTGTATGTGTGGTTCGATGCACCGATCGGATATATTTCCGCTACCAAAGAATTGACTCCGAATTGGGCAGACTATTGGTGCAAAGAAGACACCCGGCTTATCCACTTCATTGGAAAAGATAATATCGTTTTTCATTGCATCATTTTCCCTGCAATGCTGAAAGCCCACGGCAATTTTGTGCTTCCTGATAATGTTCCTGCAAATGAGTTTCTGAATATCGAGGGAGAAAAAGTTTCCACTTCACGCAATTGGGCAGTTTGGATAAATGAATATGTGAAGAATTTTCCGGGATGCGAAGATGTATTACGGTATGTATTATGCGCCAATGCTCCCGAAACAAAGGACAATGATTTTACCTGGAAAGATTTCCAGGAAAGAAACAATAGCGAACTGGTTGCCATTTTCGGAAATTTTGTAAACAGGTCGCTTGTCCTCATGCATAGACTATGCAAAGGCAAAGTGCCTCCCTTGCATCAGGATATCCTGGATGATGTTGACAGGGCCATCATCCAGGAAATCGAAAATGCAAAACGTCGTGTTGAAGAATCAGTTGAACAATTTAAATTCAGGGAAGCGCTATTCGAAGTAATTGATCTGGCAAGAAAAGGGAATAAATATCTCCAGGATAGGGAACCCTGGAAAAAAGTGCCGGGCGGAAAAGACGATCACATTGACAAATCTGATCAAAAACAAATCGACAACTGTCTGCATATCTGTCTTCAGCTCACAGCCAACCTGGCTATTTTAATCAATCCTTTCCTTCCCTTTACTTCAAAAAAATTGCTTCATATGCTGAAAGTGGTTGACAAAATGCTTGACTGGGAAAATGCAGGTAAACTCAAATTGCTGAGTGTCGGCTATTCGCTGAGAGCCCCGGAATTATTGTTCAGGAAGATTGAGGATGCGGAAATTAATGCACAGGTAGAAAAACTGAGAGCTGGATCTGTTGGTACAACGCAAAACGAAGAAAAAAAAACATCGCTCAAAACGGAAATCCAATACGATGATTTTGCCAAGCTGGATCTGAAAACAGGAATTATCCTCTCTGCAGAAAAAGTGGAAAAGGCGGACAAACTGCTGAAGCTTGAGATAGATCTTGGTTTTGAGAAAAGAACCGTAGTATCAGGTATCGCTCTCCATTTCAAACCCGAAGAAATCATCGGCAGGCAGGTGGTCGTTGTAGCCAATCTTGCTCCAAGAAAAATGAAAGGCATCGAAAGCAATGGAATGATTTTAATGGCAGAGGGGAAAGATGGAAAACTTGTTTTTGTAAACCCTGATGAAAATACACCGGCCGGAGCCTCGGTATCCTAAACACGAATTGCACGAATTGCGCGGATTAAGTAGATTACATGGATTACACCGATTTGATCTCAATAATAACGATATTTTTAACAAGAGTACCCGTTAGAAATAATATCTGCAAGATTGGATAGACACGGATTTATGCGGATAAAATCATAATTCTTATTGCCAATCCATATGATCCACTTAATCCGTGCAATTCGTGTAATTCGTGAAATTTTCAATTATGAACCGAATCATTAAGAAAGTAGCCGTTCTAGGAAGTGGTGTGATGGGATCACGTATCGCCTGTCATTTTGCAGGAGCCGGAATACAGGTCCTGCTGATGGATATTGTTCCAAACGCACTGACAGATGCAGAAAAAGCTAAAAATCTTTCCCTGGATCATCCTGCTGTAAAAAATCGTATTGTCAATGATGCATTGGCTGCTGCAATCAAATCGAATCCTTCCCCGGTTTATACAAAGGATACGATAAAAAAAATCATTACGGGGAATTTTTCAGATAACATGAAAGATATTGCCGGATATGATTGGGTGATTGAAGTGGTAGTGGAAAGACTGGACATCAAACAATCTGTTCTCACTGAAGTGGAGAAATACAGAAAGCCGGGAACGCTTATTACGTCAAATACTTCGGGTATTCCCATTCATCTGATGACTGAAGGCAGAAGCGATGATTTCAAAAAACATTTTTGCGGTTCGCATTTTTTCAATCCTCCCCGCTACCTGCGCCTGCTGGAAATCATTCCGACTCCTGACACAGATCCCGAAGTCTTCAATTTCCTTATGCACTATGGGGATCTCTATCTCGGGAAAACGACAGTACTGTGCAAGGATACGCCGGCGTTTATTGCTAACCGTATTGGTGTATTTGGCATCATGGCTATTTTCGGACTGGTAGAAAAAATGAAACTGACGATTGATGAAGTAGATGCATTGACCGGGCCTATTATCGGAAGACCCAAGTCGGCTACCTTCCGCACTGCAGATGTGGTGGGCATAGATACATTGGTAAAAGTTGCTAAAGGTGTTTATGACAACTGTCCAAAAGATGAGGCCAGGAACAGTTTTATTATCCCGGCCTGGCTGGAAAAAATGGTTTCGAATAATTGGTTGGGAGATAAAACAGGACAGGGATTTTTTTCAAAGAAAAAAGGAGCAAAAGGAGAATCAGAAATTTATACACTCGACCTGAATACTTTCGAATATAAGCCGAGAAGCAAACCCAGGTTTGCCTCGGTGGAAGCTGCCAAATCCGTCGATGATTTAAGGACCAGACTGAAATTGTTGGTGCAGGGCACAGACAAGGCAGGAGAGTTTTACCGGCATTTCCATTTCGGCCTGTTTTCGTATATAGCTCACCGAATCCCTGAAATCAGTGATGAACTTTTCCGTGTGGATGATGCTATGATGGCCGGGTTCGGATGGGAAATTGGTGCATTTGAAAGCTGGGATGTGCTCGGAGTGAAAGATACAGTTGCGAAAATGCGGGAAGCAGGATATGCTGTTCCTGCCTGGGTTGATGATATGCTTGCGAAAGGAATTCAATCCTTCTATAAAATTGAAAAGGGAAAGAGGCTCTGTTATTCACCCGGAAGCAAATCCTATTCTTCTCCTTCCAGCGGGCAGGATACGGCCTTTATTGTCATGAAGAATTTTTCAAACCAGACAGTCTGGAAAAACAACTCATGCAATCTTTATCATTTGGGAGATGATGTGTTAGGCCTGGAATGGAACACCAAACTCGGCACTCTTAATGGAGAAGTGATTGAAGGCATCATGAAATCAATTGGTGTGGCAGAAGAGAAATATAAAGGATTGGTCATTGCCAATGAAGGCCAGAATTTTTCTGCCGGCGCCAATGTGGGCATGATTTTCATGCTGGCCATCGAGCAGGAATACGACGATTTGGATTTGGCTATTCGTCTTTTCCAGAATGCGACGATGAGGGCAAGATTTTCAGCAATACCTGTTGTCGTTGCTCCCCATGGATTATCACTGGGAGGCGCATGCGAACTCAGTTTGCATGCGGATAAAATAGTGCCTGCCGCAGAATCCTATATCGGCTTAATTGAACTTGGTGTGGGGTTAATACCCGGAGGCGGTGGAACAAAGGAATTTGCGCTCAGAGCTGCTGATGAAATGCACGAAGATGAGCCGGAGAACATCACCCTCAAGAATCGCTTTATTACCATCGCTACCGCAAAGGTTTCTACTTCTGCCTATGAAGCTTTCGAGCTGGGCATTCTGAAAAAGGAAAGAGATATAATAAGTATCAATTCGGGAAGAAGGATTGCTGATGCCAAGCAGGCAGTGATCGAATTATTCGATGATGGGTATGTCATGCCCGTGCAAAGAAAAGATGTTAAGGTATTGGGGCGATCGGGGCTCGGTGCATTATATGCAGGCATCAATGGTATGTGGCGTGCAAATTATGCAACCGATTATGATGTGGTTGTGGCAAAAAAACTGGCTTATGTAATGTGTGGTGGTGATTTGAGTGAGCCTTCTTTAGTCAGCGAGCAGTATATTCTCGACCTGGAAAGAGAAGCATTCTTATCGCTTTGCGGCGAGAAGAAAACACTGGAGCGAATCCAGAGCGTATTGAAAGGTGGCAAGCCGGTCAGGAACTAGGTGCCGGTTTTAACATGAAACATTTTTTTTATTCCCGTTTGAAATTAAATATTCCATCTTATGCACTCACTCGATTTAAACCTTAAACTTATGCTTCAGAAAATTTTGCTTCCCGCAATCATTGCCATTTCTTTTTTTTCCTGCAAATCAGATCAGAAAATAAAACAGCCGACTGCATATAGCATCGAACAACTGCAAGATAATTTAAGTTTAGGCGGCGTAGCATTTAATACTGCGGAAACCAGGATTCTCACCTACCATAATGGAACGGGAATTTATAATGTCTATGAATTGAATATTGCCGATACGAGTTCTAAACCGTTGACCAACTCTTCAAAAGAATCTTTCTTTGCGATAGACTACATTCCGGGAACCGGCAACTTTCTTTACTCTGCCGACCAGGGTGGAAACGAAAATGACCATATTTATTTGCAGCATCCGGGTGACACCGCTGCAAAAGATATCACACCATGGCCAAAAAGCACGAATCATTTTGCCGGATGGACACTCGACAAAAAAGAATTGTATATCTCAAGTAACAAAAGAGATCCCCATTATTTTGACATCTGGAAGATGGATACCACAAATTGGAAAGAAAGCCTTTTCTACAAGAATGATTCAGGTTATGATAATATCAGCATATCAAAAACCGGGCGTTACCTGGGAGCTGTAAAATCCATCACCACCAACAAGAACGACTTATATATTATAGACCGAAAAACAAATACGACCAAAAGAATCAGCAACGACAACGAAGCGATATGGTTTCCCCAGGCTTTTGAAAAGAATGACAGTATTCTTTATTATGCCAGCAATGACGGGAATGAATTTACTTATCTCGTAAAATATAATATACTGACCGGATCGTCGCATACCATTTTTACTGCAAATTGGGATGTTGTAGACATGACCCTGAGTGAAAATGAAAAATACCATACCATCACAATCAATGATGATGGTAAGAATAAGGTTTTACTTTTTGATCATGCGTCCGGGCAGCAATTGGAATTTCCTACGATTGCCGATGCAGATATCCAGTCTGTGCGCTTTTCTCCATCGGAAAAAAATATGTTGATCACTGCCGGCAGTAGCAGGAATCCCAATAATCTTTTTGTGTACAATTTCGAAAGCAAAGAATTAAAACAGTTGACCCAAACACTTAATAAAGCGATCAACCCCGATGACCTGGTCACGGCAGAAGTTATCCGCTTCAAGTCTTTCGATGGAATGGACATCCCGGCCATTTATTATAAACCACTTCAGGCAGGCGAAAATAATAAAGTACCAGCCATCGTCTGGGTACATGGAGGACCTGGTGGACAAAGTCGTGTCGGATTTTCCAACCAGATTCAATTCCTCGTTAATCACGGATATGCCGTGCTTGCAGTAAATAACCGCGGAAGCAGTGGTTATGGGAAAACATTTTACAAACTCGATGATAAAAAACACGCGGAAGGAGATCTGATGGACTGTGTATATGGAAAAAAATGGCTTGCTGCACAAAATTATATTGACAGCAATAAAATTGCCATCGAAGGCGGCAGTTATGGAGGTTGCATGGTATTGACTGCTTTGGCATTTCATCCTGATGAATTTGCAGCAGGTGTTGATTTGTTTGGTGTAGCTAACTGGTTGCGCACACTACGCAATATTCCGCCTTATTGGGAGTCGTTTCGTAAGGCATTGTATGATGAAATGGGCGATCCAAACGGGCCTGATTCCGTCATGCTCAAAAAAGCTTCGCCCCTCTACAACTATGAAAAAATAAAAAAACCGTTGATTGTGTTCCAGGGCAGCAATGATGTGCGCGTATTGCCGGTTGAAAGTGACGAGATCGTTGCAGGCGTAAAGAAAAATGGCGTACCGGTGGAATATGTTGTTTATCCCGACGAAGGGCATGGATTTTTGAAAAAGGAAAATCAAAATACCACTGCTAAGAGGTCGCTTGCTTTCCTGGATAAGTATGTGAAAGGAGACAGCACTGTAGAAAAAAAATAATACCGACCTGCTTATCGGAAATTATCATCATGGGAGTAGCTGAAATTGATACATCATCGCATCTACTTTTCATTTATTCTGTTTTTTATTTTTATGGCGATGCCGCGAACGCGAATTTATCTGTTCAGATTGCGGAAGATATCGCCAATCATTGGAATGAACCAAAAGCTAAGGTGGATATCAAAAGAGATTGGTATGAAGTACGATTTATTATCGAAGGAATTCATGTCCCCGATCTAAAACCCGAAACGGTATGGCATAATGATAACCCCCGTTTTAATTTTTTCAGGGTTGAAGAATTTTCGATGAAGCATATTTCTTTTGTCGACGGACTGAAATGCAATACAGGGTATTTCAAACTCGATAATCTGTTGAACAATTCGACAACTGCCGCTCACGAATATGGGCACACGCTGGGGCTGGACCACCCGGATAACCTGGATATCCGCGGACAGGGCCAGCCTGGTATTATGTACCCCCGCGGAACCATCTGCGATCCCGAGTATCAATATGATATTCATGCGCTCCCCTTACAACCCGGAGGAACCCTGAATCCTTTTACGCGTAAAGTTCTTCAAGAAGATGTAGACAAACTCAGGTTGCCTCATCTGTCTTTCAACCGGCATCACCAGACAATCCTGGGTGATTTTTCAAGTTTGTACCACGAAAAACATGTACCGCCTGCATAAGCATCGGACTTCCTGTGTAAGTTGTTTTTCTTCTTTATTCATTTTTCCTATCTTACTCATCTGTAAAAACCCTGTGGGATCATAGCTTTGGATTTAAATCCAAGGCTATGATCCAGCGCAATGTCAATTTAATATTATCGATTTTTGTTAATCATTAATTCATTGCAGGAACAAATCTCAAATCACTCATCATCAAAAAATTTAACATTGGACATTGTTTTAGAGTTACAAAATATCACCAAGAATTATGGAAAGATCCGTGCATTGAACGAAGTGTCCTTCGTAGTACCTTCCGGTTCAGTATTTGGCATACTCGGACCCAACGGTAGTGGTAAGACGACGTTGCTCAGTATCATTCTTGATGTGCTCAAAGCCGATAAAGGAAATTTCTTATGGTTTGGTAAACCCTCTTCTCCGGCGCAAAGAAAAAAAATCGGATCGTTGCTCGAAACTCCCAACTTCTACCACTATCTTTCTGCAGTAAATAACTTAAGAATTACAAACAGTATCAGCGGAAGGGGCAGTGAAGAAGGAATTCTTTCGGTATTGGAAAAGGTTAACCTGAACGAAAGAAGGAACAGTCGATTCAGTACTTACAGCCTCGGGATGAAACAGCGCCTCGCAATTGCCGGCGCGCTTTTAGGTGATCCCAAAGTTTTGGTTTTCGACGAACCGACAAACGGGTTGGATCCTGTAGGTATTGCCGAGATCAGGCAACTCATAATTAATTTAAGAAAAGAAGGACATACTATCATCATGGCCAGTCACCTGCTTGATGAAGTAGAAAAAATTTGTACGCATGTAGCCATTCTGAAAAAAGGCAGCCTGGTTACTTCGGGCAACGTAGATGAAGTTTTGACAGATGAAGACATTGTGGAGATCAGCGCTGCAGATATCTCAGCGCTTGTATCCGTGATCAATAATTATCCGCAGGCAACGAAAATAATTCGCGAAGAAAACAACCTGCAGCTTAGTTTTCCAAAAGGCACGTCCCGACTGGATGAGATCAATAATTTTTGCTTTAGCAAGGGTATTATTTTAAACCATCTGGTCATTAAGAAAAAAAGACTTGAAGCAAAATTCTTTGAACTTACCAATAACTGAAAAATCGACCCCAATCATGTTGCAGATTGCAAAAACCGAATGGCTGAAAATAAAAAAATATCCTGCTTTCTGGTGGGTAATGGGAATTACCGCATTGACTTATCCCGGCATCAATTATATGTTCCATGCCATATACGTGAGTATCACTGAGCAAAAAAGTACACCGGGAAGAGTAGTCAGGGCGCTTATTGGAAACCCTTTTTCATTCCCTGAATCGTGGCGCACGGTTGCCTATTTTTCTTCAATATTTGTTTTTATTCCCGCTATAGTAGTCATTATGCTTATCGCAAATGAATTCACGTATAAAACGAACAGGCAAAATATCATTGACGGATGGAGTCGACGCAATTTCATGACAGGAAAATTGATTACTGTTGTACTTATGTCCATATTGGTTACCATCCTGTATTCGGTGGTAGCACTCATCATTGGTCTAACTAATACAACTGACGCTGTTGCCGGCAGGTGGAGCCTGGTTTACTATATTGGTTTGTTTGCTTTACAAACTTTCTCTCAGCTATCCCTTGCCTTTCTTGTTGGCCTATTGGTAAGAAAATCATTTATAGCCCTAGCCATTTTTTGTTTCTATTTTATCATTGTTGAACCGATTGCAGTGAATCTGATCAAATATAAATTCAATAGCAGCCTTGGCGAATTCTTACCCCTTGAAATTTCTCAAAAACTACTCCCCAAACCGGCCTTTGTTGGACGAATCGATGAGGCTGCTTACCGGGCAAGCCTGGATGCAGTAAAATATCATGTCGGTTATACATTACTGTTAATTATACTCACCTGGGGGTTTTGCTTTTGGCTTAACAATAGAAGGGACCTATAACCAGCACCCATCATCGTGTCCGCCTGCTTCCCGTGTCAAATAAGTTAAAGCCCCCGCCTGTCATTATTCTATCTATTCAAATAAAATTTCTTAATACCATACTAAACTTTATAATTATATTCATGTATTCCTTATCACCTTTTTAATTTTTACAGACTATGGTTCTTCAATTAAAAAAGGGTATTTCTGTTTTGAGTATTTCCCTTCTTGCAATTTCTGCGTATACCCAGCCTCGTTTGCCTGAGGCTTATTATTGGGAAAAATTAGATAACGGGCTTGAAGTCGTCGTCATCGAGAACAACAAGGTCCCACTGGCTACGATTGAAATTGCAGTAAAAAACGGAGCTTACACAGAAGGGCCTGAATACAGCGGCCTCTCGCATTTATTTGAACATATGTTCTTTAAAGCAAACAGGGATTACCCCGACCAGGAAAAATTCCTGAAAAGAACACAGGAACTGGGGGCAATATGGAACGGCACAACCAATGTCGAAAGAGTAAATTATTTTTTTACGTTTGATAAAGACAGCCTGGAAGCCGGGTTGAAATTCATGAATGCCGCCATTCGCTTCCCCATTTACAGAACTGAAGACATGCAAAAAGAAAGGCCGGTCGTGGATGGAGAATTTCAGCGGGCAGAGAGCGATCCGGGTTTTCAGCTCTGGTACGAATGCCAGAAAAAATTATGGGGCGACCTGATCACGCGAAAGAATCCGATCGGCATTCATGAAGTTATTAATACTGCTACTCCGGAAAAAATGATGATCATTAAAGGAAAATATTATCACCCGAATAATTCAATTCTCGTCATTTGCGGGAACATCAGGCATGATAATGCTTTTGCGCTGGCTAAAAATATTTTTGGCGACTGGCCTAACAGCGGATTTGATCCGCAGCAGAAATACCCTATACCGGAGTTCGCTCCGTTGCAGGCAACACAATATTTTGTAAAAGAATCTTCCATTGCGCAAACCCCTTATGAAATGTATTGGTGGCAGGGCCCCGATTACCGCCATGATTCCGCCGCCACGGTCGCTGCCGATGTGTTTTCAACCATTTTAGGAATGAATGCATCCAAATGGCAACAGGCCCTCGTGGATAAAGGACTTGCTACTTACGCTGGCGTGAGTTACCAGACAACCAAATACGTTGGACCGATCAATATTTTTGTGATCCCCAATCCGAACAAGCTCAAAGAATGTAATGATGAAATCCTCAATCAGATAAAAATGTGGGGCCAGAGCGATTACTATACTGATGAACAACTGGAAGATGCCAAGCAGATCATGCGCAGGAATGATATCCGGAACAGAGAAAAACCTTCTTCCCTGCCCAGCCAGCTCACTTATCAATGGTGCAGCACTTCACTCGACTATTATACGGATTATATCAATAACTGCATGAAAGTAACAAGGGCAGACATCCAGCGGTATATCAACACCTATATTGCAGGAAAGCCTTATGTTGCCGGCATGATCATCAATCCGGAAATGAATAAGGCTTCCAAAGCATCAGAAAATTTCAAACCCAGTTTATAACTTCAAAATATTTGTTATGCGACAAATTTATTCGTCCATAAAATATCTCCTGTTTTCGGCTGCGGGCTCACTCATTTTTTCATCGACTTTCTCTCAAACCAAAGATCCCTATGAAATGACGATCGAAGGAGTGAAAGTTATTGTTCAGCCGAGCGGCAATGAAATCATAGAAATACAAACCATCATTAAGGGCGGAGTTCAGAACTATTCCGCAGATAAAGCCGGTATCGAAAGCCTCGCCATGAATGCGCTGACTGAATGCGGCACGGTAAAAGACGATAAGAACAGTTTCAAAAATAAACTCGACAAAGTCAGCGCACAGGTATATGGAGGTACTGATATGGACTATGCGACATTTACAATGAATTGCATCAAAAGTGATTTAGATGTGGTCTGGCCATTGTATGTGGATGCCTTGACCACACCAAGGTTCGATCCAAAAGAATTTGACCGCATCAGGCAGGATGCAATTAATAATTTAAAGGCACAAGCCTCGGAACCGGATTACTCGATAAATAAAATGGCCAGGGAAGTAGCTTTTTCTGGAAAAAATTATGCTAAATCTCCCGAGGGCACAGAAGCATCGGTTCAAAAACTGACTGCTGATGAATCCAGGGCTTATTATATGTCCATTCTGACACGTTCGCGATTACTGATTGTTGTAGTGGGAGAAATCGACCGACCGGAACTGGAACAAAAAATGCAATCTATGCTTTCGGCAATTCCGCAGGGAAATCCTTATACATTGCAAAAAGAAACTTATTCACCTTCACAAAATACTTTTAAGTCTGAGAAAAAGGACCTTGCCACAAATTATATCCAGGGAGTTACCAGCGCTCCTCTCCCCGGCACTCCCGACTACAATGCTTTTGCACTGGCAACCCGGATATTCTATGACCGCCAGTTTCTCGAAGTGCGTACGAATAATGGTCTTTCCTATGCACCCTATACTTTTTTGGACGGCGGACTTTCCCCATCCTTTAATATTGATGTCTCGACTACCCAACCCGACAAATACATTGGAGTAATAGACAAACTGATTACCAAAACAAAAAAAGAAGGTTTTACCGATGAAGAAGTGAAGAACATGAAAACCACTTACCTGACTTCGTTCTATAACAAGCAGGAAACAAACAGCGCCCAGGCATCATCGCTGGCATCAAATGAAATATTACACAATAACTGGCGCCGGGCGCTGACTTTTACTGATGACATCAAAAAACTTTCAGTTGCCGATGTCAACAAAGTTTTTGATAAATATATTTCGCATATCACCTGGGTATACCAGGGTGACCCGTCCAAAGTAACACCCGCTTTATATACACAGGCTCCGGGAGCTAAACAAAAAATGCCTTCATCCAAATTGAATAATGAGAAAAAAGATTAAGTTGTTGATCGTGAAACCTGGCGAAACGCTGACTCAGAATAGGTCAGCGTTTCCTATTTTTTTCGGATCAGTTCCAGAAATGCCGCATTAATCGTTGGATATAAGAACTGGAAGCCTGTACTTTTTATTTTTTCAGCGCTGACATCTGTACTCTTTAATATTTCAATGCTCATCCTGCCTACAATAATTTTCAGGAGGACTGAAGGGATATGAAGCGGTAAGAAAAATTTTCCTTTTCTTTTTTTCGCCAGTTCCGTGATCAGCGTTTTGTTGCTGACTGGATTTGGTGCAACTGCATTATAAACGCCTTGCCAGCTTTCATTTGTCATCGCTTCAAAAAATATCCGGCACAAATCGTCGATATGAATCCAGCTGATCATTTGAACGCCACTGCCCGCAATGGGCGCGATGCCAAAGCGCACAGGTTTCATAAACGAACGTAAGACACCTCCTGCATTGCTCAGCACAATTCCTATCCTTAATTTCACCAATCGAATATTCATTTCCGTTATGGGGCTAATGCTTTGTTCCCATAAACGGCAGGTATCGCCAAGAAAACCAGGATCCGGAGGATCGTATTCTGTTCTTTTCCCTCTTGATTCAGCCGAGACAGGAGTCGGGCTATACCATCCAATGGCTGAGGCGCTGATCACAGCCTTCACTTTATTTGGAATGTCATGCAATGCTTTTACCATGAATTCGCTGCTTTTTGTCCGGCTTTCAACAATTATCCTTTTTCTTCTTTTCGTCCAGCGTCTGTCTGCCACGCCTGCGCCGGCAAGGTGAATAATATAATCTGCTCTGCTGATCGAATCGCTGTCAATTGTTTGCTTGCGGATATTCCAGGACGCAAAGGACAAATTATTTATTTGAATGTCCCCAGGAATTTTCCTGCGTGCAGTTTTGGGATTACGGGTAAGAATAATGACTTCATAACCTTTCTTCAAAAGATAAAGACTCAATGCAGTTCCAATTAAACCGGTTCCGCCGGTGATGAGGACTGTAGGCATATATCGATGGCTGATGTTCCTTGGCCGTTAGCCGATTAATTCTTTTTGTAAAATAAAATTAAAATAAACCTGTGATTTTTTTGAAGATGTATGGAAAGAAAGCCGTACAAGGTTTTAAAAAAATCCCCCCGGAAAACCAGGGGGAGAATAAACAACTAAAAACAAACTATGTAAGCATAAGGATTAGATTGTTTGCCAGGCAAACTTTTTAATCCGGTTTTTTCCCGTCAAGGAAACTATTGAGCGTGCTGATTGCTGTATTGCTTTTTTCGTCGGTCTTGACTTCGTAATTGCTGTAGAAATTCTCCACGTTGGAGATTGTATTATACAATTCCAGATTACGGCGGATGTATGCCGGCACAGTTTCAAACTCATTGTTCGGATCGGCAGCATTGATGTTGAATGACAGGTTGCGCAACTTGTTTATTCGTTCTGCTGCCCGGCGTTTAAGTTCTTCTGCTTCGTCCTGCATCGCAGGCTCCTCAGCAAATTGATCTGCCATGAAAACATGTTGAGTTTGATGGGCCCTAGGCTCATCCGCCGCTGGAATGTCATCTCTGAATACAAGCCGCATGTCAGGAGAAGGTTCATCTTCCTTCGCCGGATGGTTTGCCCCCGTATTCAAGATTTGATCCTTCACAGGGAAGTGTTCAGGTAGGGATTCTTTTTCCAACGATGGTTCTTCTGCATAAATATTGGCTGGCCTTGCAAGGTATCCTCCGGATTCTGCAGACCCCGGAGAATTTTTTTCGGTATTCTTTACCTGATTTTTTTCTTCTTTCGTAGAGAGAGGATGATGCGAAAGTACCCACTCCTCTTTTTCCTCTTTCATATTTTTTTCCACCGACTTTTCAACAGTGTTTCCACTTATCTCATTGTCGGTAAAAAAAAGGATCGGAGTTGAGTCCGTTTTGTTTTCCTTCTCCACCAGTTTAGGTTGTCTTTCGTTTGAGAGCATTACTGCAGGCTCTTCAACTGCTTCTTTCTTTGTTGGTTCAGTGGCAGGCACAGGCCGCTGTTGCTGGTCGGGCATTTGCAAGGTCATCGTGATTTTATCTTCTTTCACAGGAGCGGATATACGATTTTCTTTTTTGGAAAAGGGATCCTTGTATTCGAAACCAGTAGCTATTATGGTAATGCCTATTTTCGGACCCAGTGCATTGTCGTAACCCAGCCCGAGAATGACATCGGTATTTTCGCCTGTCTGGCTGATCAAATGATTCTGGATGATCTCAACTTCATCCATGGTAAATTCATGATCACCTTCAGATGAATTGATGTTGATCAGAATCCATTTGGCCCCGCGGATATCATTGTCATTTAAAAGCGGAGAGTTCAAAGCTTCGGAAATGGCCTGCTGGGCGCGGTTTTCTCCTTCAACAGCAGAACTGCCGAGAATAGCAACGCCACCGTTACGCATAACCGTACAGACATCGGCAAAATCAACATTGATCTGGCCCGTGCTATTGATTACATCGGTAATACATTTTGCTGCTGTTGCCAATACGTTATCCGCTTTGGCAAAAGCTTCTTTCATCTTCAGGTTGCCGAACTGATGGCGAAGTTTGTCATTGCTGATTACAAGCAAAGTGTCTACATATTGTTTCAACATTTTAATTCCCTCTTCTGCCTGCATTTGTCTTTTCTTTCCCTCATATGAAAAAGGCGTTGTCACAATCCCCACTGTAAGAATGCCGAGGTCCCTGCATATTTTGGAAATGATGGGAGCTCCGCCCGTGCCGGTACCGCCGCCCATTCCCACAGTGATGAAAACCATTTTGGTATTTACTTCCAGAATGCTTTTAATTTCTGCAAGACTTTCTTCCGTTGCCTGTCGGCCAATATCGGGATTAGCGCCGGCTCCAAGTCCCTGAGTAAGGTGCGGCCCCAATTGAATTTTATTCGGCACATTGCTTTGAGCGAGCGCCTGGGCATCGGTATTACAGATAACAAAATTCACTCCCTCGATACTCTGGGCGAACATGTAATTTACTGCATTGCTTCCTCCGCCACCCACACCGATTACTTTGATGATGGATGACCTTTCTTTGGGCAGATCAAACTGAATCATAAATGTTAAATTATTGGGTTAGTGTTTTTTTAGTAGACAGTTGACAGTAAGCTGTCATCCGTCTACTGTCTACTGATTTATAATGCATGATCCTCTTCTTCCTTGAATAAATCGATGATTCCATCCTTGAATTTTCCCCAGAAATCTTTTAGGCCCTTCCTGTTTCTGACTTTTTCTTCCTGCATCATGTCGGACGTAACCATTGTTTCTACTTCATCAGGCATTTTCTTAAGATTTTCCGGCACTTCCATTTTTGCATAATTCTGTTCAAACTGTTTGCGGTTATGTTCATAATCACTGTATCCTTTCAGAATCAGACCAAGACAGGTTGAATAGGTTGGCTTAGCCAGCTCTTCTATATGACCCGCAGCTAAATGTTCTGTGGGGTATCCGATTCGTGCATTCGACCCCGTTATATATTCAGTCAGTTGAATCAGGTGCTTCAATTGGGCGCCACCGCCGGTGAGCACAATTCCTCCATTCAGCATTTTATTATCTAAACCAACCTGTTTTAGATGGTAGGTCACGAAATCCATAATTTCACTCATTCTTGCCTGAATGATATTGGCAAGATTTTTCACGCTGATTTCTTTTGCCGGCATGCCACGCAAACCTGGTATGGTAATAAAAGCATTTCCCTTTGCCTCATTGGACAATGCTGATCCAAATTGAATTTTCATCTGCTCAGCCTGTGTCTTCAAAACACCGAGACCTGTTTTGATATCGTTAGTAATATTTTCTCCTCCGAAAGGAATCACGGCAGTATGTTTCAAAACTCCCTCGTAAAATACTGCCAGGTCAGTTGTACCACCGCCAATATCAACGATGGCCACACCGGCTTCGAGATCTTCCTGTCCCATCACAGCGGCTGCGGAAGCCAGAGGTTGTAAAACCAGGTCCTTAGTACGAAGGCCGCTTTTTTCTACTGCCCGATTAATATTTTTGATCGCATTCCTGTCGCCTGTAATAATATGAAAGTTTGCGCCGACCTTAACTCCTCCATACCCGATCGGGCTGATGATATTTTGAAAATTGTCAACCGCAAATTCCTGCGGGATCACATCAATGATCTGGTCACCTGCAGGGATATACGTTTTATATTGGTCGGCTACCAATTGATCGATTTCACGCTGGGTGATTTCTTCTTCCGTATTCTGGCGAACAATATCGCCACGGGTCTGAAGACTTTTAATGTGATGACCCGCAATGCCGACATATACTTCAGTGATGGTCAGGTTTGGGTTCGACGCATAACAATTATCAAGCGCCATCCGGATAGCCTTGATAGTTTCATCGATATTCAGTACCTGTCCGTGTTTGACTCCGTTTGAATTGGCCCGGCCGAAGCCAAGAATGTCAAGCTTTCCAAATTCATTTTTACGGCCGGCAATAGCAGCAATCTTTGTAGTGCCGATATCTAATCCAACGATAATGGGTTGTTCCTGGTTCATAGTTTAGTTTATTTAGATAGTTGTTTAAACAAGATGATTATAATTGAATAATTATTTTTTTACCGGTTTTTTATTTTTCTTGGGCACGCTGTCATCATCATCGCTGATCAAATCATAATTTGTCAGTGATTGTTCTGTAATAGTATTATGCTCTAATGGTTTTGTATTCTGTACAACAGTATCGGACTGCAACTGCCGCGCAGAACGGATCAACTCCAAAATATTTTTAAGCGCTTGTAGCGAATCGTATCTGGAAATATTGCTTCCTCTTTTTGTTCCGATGACCTGACCTGCGTATGCGACATTTATTCTTGAATATTTGTCGAATCCTGTTTTAGCCGACACTTGTTTGTAAAAAACAAATAGGCGGTGAAACTTATTTTCGTAGTCAGCCCCATCTCCGAATTCAATAACATGATTGCCGATGATGGGAACCATTTCAAATGTTCTATCGGGTTTGATATTTACCTGTTCGATATCTGCCATCCAAAATGGATCATTCAAAATATACCAGCCCAGTTTTCGAACCTGGTCGCACAATGCACTATCAGAACCATGCAGTTTTATTTTTTCACAGGGAAAATTGGTGAACACGGGGAGCCTGAGCGAAGATTTTGCCGGTAATGGAAGTTCAACGCCACTACTGTCGATATAAAAAGTATTTCCGTTTGTAGAAAAAATCCTGGCAATAGGTTGCCTTTCGGTTATGTTCACACGCAATACCTCATTACTCCCAAAAAATAACTGGGCGTCCTTGATCCAGGAATTCTTCTTTAGTTTTTCTTCCATTTTGCGCAAATCAAAAGATGCCAGGGTCTTGCCCGCAATTTTTTCGGTTCCGTTTGCCGTCAGTACGTCCAACACCTGTCTCTGATCCACATACAATTGCGCTCCTGAACCGTTAATTTCAATTTTATAACTCTTGCATGTTTTACTGTTCTTCATATTAATGGCTGCGATCAGCAAACCCAGTGCCCCGATGCCGACAATGCACCATATCGCGATAAAAAATATTTTTTTTATGTTATCGGTGATGCTCATTTAGCTGTTCGATGTTTAAAGTTTAATGTTCAATGTTCCAAGTTCAAGGTGCTGCGAAATCAACTTTGAACTTTAAACCTTGAACCTTTGAACTCTCTCCCCCTCTTGTCCCGCCCAACGGTCTCTTTAACCGTCAGACGGGTACAAAGTACACAGGTGATGAGTCCTATGCACAATATGGGTTAGTTCGTTTTTTCAATGATCTTTTTTATTTGTCCAACCATCGCATCGATATCTCCAGCTCCCGCCGTAATCAATAATCTGTTGGCTACATTTTTGGGTTGCAAATGAGTCAACCAATCCAACAATTCTTCTTTGCTCATGGTATGCACTGTTGCATGTTTCATTTTATCTGCAATCATTTTACTTGTTACTCCTTCAATCGGCAATTCTCTGGCCGGGTAAACCGGCAACAAAATCACTTCATCTGCCAGGTCCAGGCTTTCGGCAAATCCATCTGCAAAATCCCTTGTCCTCGTATATAAATGCGGTTGAAAAATGACTGTGCATTTTTTTCCCGGGAACAGATTTTTCGCTCCTGTTATCAGGGCTTTCAATTCTGCAGGATGGTGCGCATAATCATCGATAAACACCGGGCCTACAGAAGTATGAGAAAGAACATATTCAAACCTTCGTTTCACTCCGCGGAAAGAGGCTATTGCCTTTTTTATCTTTTCATCCCCAATATTCAATTGGTGAGCCACGGCAATTGCCACAACTGCATTTTCTATATTATGCATCCCGCCCATACTTAATGTCAGGCCCGCCAATTCCCAATCTTTGGACCAGACATCAAACGCATACCAGCCACCTGCTATCCTGATATTCTTCGCATATATATCTGCGTGATCATTATCAAAACTATACAGGATATGTCGCACCGCTTTCAGGTCTTCGCTTCTTTGCAGTCCAAACTTGCTCAGCAATAAACCATTCGGCTTTACGCTTTTTGAAAAAGCAATGAAAGCTTCTTCCACCGCTTCAGCAGTACCGTAAATGTCAAGATGGTCTGCATCCATCGCCGTAATTACGGCGATATCCGGGCTGAGCTTTAAAAAGCTGCGATCGTACTCGTCCGCTTCAATCACACAGGTATTCCGCTCATTGCTCCAGAAATTACTGTTATAATTCACGGAAATACCTCCCAAAAAAGCATTGCATCCATAACCGCTGTCGCGCAGCAAATGCGCGATCATGGTACTGACGGTGGTTTTGCCATGTGTGCCTGCGACACAAATATTAAAAGAACTGGAGGTGATCGCACCCAACACATCACTTCTCTTCAACACCGGATAATTGTGCTGCTGGTAATAAAGCAACTCCTTATGATCATTCGGAATTGCCGGTGTATAAACTACCAGACCAGCGTCTTTCGGAACCAAATCCAGGTTCTCGGTATAATGGACCGGAATCCCTTCCGCAATTAATTTTTTAGTCAGCTCCGTTTCAGTTTTATCATAGCCGCTCACTTCTTTTCCATGAAACCTGAAATATCTTGCCAGTGCACTCATCCCGATTCCACCGATACCGATGAAATATATCTTTTGTATGTTTTTCAGGTCAACCATGAATGAATCTGAGGATTTCTTTTGCTATAACCTCATCTGCATTGGTCACAGCAAGTTTTCTGATATTTTCACTCAACTCCTTCTGCCTCGCTTCATTTTTTGACAAATCAATTATATTTTGAATCAATTTGTCTTTTGCTTCACTGTCCTTCACCATAATTCCTGCCTTTTTAATTACCAGGTTCTGTGCATTAACTGTTTGATGATCTTCTGCAGCAAAAGGAAAAGGAACAAATATGACCGGCTTTCCTACCACACAGAGCTCAGCAATGGACATCGCACCTGACCTGGATACCACAATGTCTGCAGCGCTGAAAGCATACTCCATATTGCTGATAAAATCATTTGCCCAGATATTCTTTTTCCCGATTACACTTGCCGCAGCTTTTGCCGCGTACAGTTTCCCCGTTTGCCAGATCAACTGCAGGTTGTTCTTCTCGATTTCTCCAATACCCGCATCAATCGATTCATTGATTGTTTTGGCACCAAGGCTTCCGCCTGTTACGAACACTGTTCTCTTTTCACGACCCAATCCAAAAAACTGCAGACCTTCTTCCCTGGTTATTTTACTTTTCAAAATATTGTCCCGCACAGGATTTCCAGTGACCATAATTTTATTGGCAGGAAAAAATTTTTCCATTCCGGAAGAGGCCACAAAAATTTTCGTCGCTTTTTTCCCGATCAGGATATTCGACTTGCCTGCAAACGAATTGGATTCGTGAATAAAATTGGGAATCCCTTTCGCCTGGGCGTATCGCAACACCGGAAAGCTGGAATACCCGCCAACGCCAACCACTGCGTCTGGTTGAAAAGAATTGATAATCCTTCTCACCTGAAAAAAACTTCTGATCAATTTGAATGGCAGAAAAATATTTTTTATCAAAGAACTTCTGTTGAAACCCGCAATATCCAATCCTTCGATCGGGTAACCGGCCTGTGGAACTTTTTCCATTTCCATTTTCCCTCTCGCCCCTATAAATAATATTTCTATCTCTGGTTCATTTCTTTTCAATGCATTGGCAATTGCGATGGCAGGAAAAATATGTCCTCCCGTTCCACCTCCTGCTATGATTATCCTGTCCTTTTTCCCATTCATCACGCTCCCGTTTTATTTTTCTTCTTGTTCCGATTTAGCAACAGCCGGTTCCTGCTCCACATTTCTTGCCACACTTAATATGATTCCAATGGCGAGGCAGGTAAACAAAAATGAACTTCCCCCCATACTAACCAACGGCAGTGTCACTCCGGTTACCGGGAACAGGTTCACAGTTACCGCCATGTTTGCGATCGCCTGGATCACCAATGTAAAACTGAGTCCCAGCGCCAGGAAGGCTCCAAAGGCATAGGGACATTTCCTGAAAATTCTTATGCTTCGAAATAAAAAAACCAGGTAAATGAAAATAATAAGCGCTCCGCCTACAAGTCCGTATTCTTCAATAATTATTGCATAGATAAAATCAGAATAAGGATGAGGTAAGAAGTTCCGCTGCTGACTGTTTCCCGGCCCAAGTCCTATCCAACCTCCCTTAGCAATCGCAATTTTAGCCTGGGTAACCTGGTAATTGTCGTCGTCAGCGGATGATTTTGTTCCGTAGATGAATGCTTCCACTCTGTTTATCCAGGTGTCGACACGCACAAAAAGCCCATGCGGGTTCTCAGATTTTGATTTCGTGACAATTGCTTCACCGGGTTTGTGCCGGATAACAGCCGCCGCAATTAAAATCACTACAGGTATGCAGGCAATGCTAACGATAAGCAATAGATGCTTTGCACTTACCCTGCCAATAAAGAGCAACATCAGGCTGGTAGCTCCGATCAATAAGGCAGTGGAAAGATTGGCCGGAGCAATCAGCAGGCAAATCACCGCTACAGGAAGGACGACAGGCAGGAAACCCTTTTTGAAATCCTTGATCACGTCCTGCTTTTTGCTCAGCAGGCGACTGAGGTACATGAACAGCCCGAGCTTTGCAAGATCGGAGGTCTGGAAAGTCAGATTGATGATGGGCAACCGTATCCAACGGCTTCCTTCATTCAGTCTTACTCCAAAAAACAATGTGTAGAGCAGGAGTGGTATTGAGATCAAAAACAGAATCCTGGCAACTTTGGAATAAATAATATAGTTCACCTGGTGGGCGAAATAGATAATAAGTATCCCGATTACAATAAATGCAAATTGCCTGAAAAGATATATTTCGGTGTTGCCTTTATACATTTTATAAGCAAGTAAGCCTGTCGAGCTATACACAGCCAGCAAAGAAAAAAGTGCAAGCAATATAACTGCTGCCCAGATTACTTTGTCGCCCCTGGTTCTTTGGCTCAGTCGCCCGAATGGATTTCTTTCTATCGTTACAGATTCGCTCAATGAAAAAGAGTATTTATTTTTTTATAAATCACGAACAGCCTCTTTGAACTGGTCCCCCCGATCTTCATAATTCTTAAACAGATCGAAACTCGCACAGGCCGGGCTAAGCAAAACAACATCTCCTTTATTGGCAAAATGAAATGCTGCTTTTACTGCTTCCTGCGCGCCTGCCGTGTTTACCATGACTGCAACATCATCGTGAAAAGCTTCATGAATTTTTCGGTTATCGAGTCCCATGCAAACAATCGCCCTGACTTTCTGCTTGACAAGATTCCTGATTAATGAATAATCATTTCCCTTGTCAATCCCACCCAATATCAGTATCACTGGTTTGGTCATACTTTCCAACGCATACCATGTCGAGTTTACATTTGTTGCTTTGCTGTCATTGATAATTTCCACTCCGCGCACGGTGCTTACATACTCCATGCGGTGTTCCAGGGCCTCGAAGCTTTGGATGGCTTCGCGTATTCGCTGTTTCTTAATGCCTACTGTGACGGCTGCCAAACCAGCTGCCATGGTATTATATTGATTGTGGATTCCTTTCAGTGCGAAATCATAAATACTCATCTCCACTTTTTCATTGCCTGCTTTGACTGTCATTTGCCCGTTTTTTATGAAACCACCTTGGTTCAATTCATGTTGCATGGTAATTGGTAATGGGTTAGAGTGAAACGAATACTGGTTTAAATATTTTTTTATCACCGGATCATCTTCGCAATAAATAAAGTAGTCGCTGGAAGTCTGGTTCATCACGATCCTGAACTTGCTGCTGATATAATTTTCGAATTTGTACTCATATCTGTCGAGATGATCTTCTGTTATGTTTGTCAGTACAGCTACATCGGGCCTGAACAATTTGATATCATCCAGTTGAAAACTGCTTATTTCGGCAACATACCAAGCTTTGCCTTGCTCTGCGACCTGGCGTGCAAAGGAATACCCAATGTTTCCGACAAGTGCGCAATCAAGTCCCCCATGTTTACAAATATGATAGGTCATCGCAGTGGTTGTCGTTTTTCCGTTGCTGCCGGTAATACCAATAATTTTACTATCACCCTTATACCTATACGCCAATTCAATCTCACTGAAGACAGGTATTTCCTGCGTTCGTATTTTTTTGACCAGCGCATTTTTTTCAGGTATTCCCGGGCTTTTTATGATTTCGTCAGCCTGCATAATTTTTAATTCGGTATGTTGCCCCTCTTCATATTCAATTCCCTTTGTTTTCAGTTCTTCCTTGTATTTTTCTTTCAGAGGGCCGCTGTCAGAAACAAATACTTCATATCCCTTTTGCATGGCCAGAATCGCCGCACCTACACCACTCTCACCACCGCCCAGTATTACCATGCGTTTACTCATCATAAAAATTTTATTCCTCGCGCATTTCGCCGAAACGGATTTAGGGGGTTCTTCAAAAGCATGAATTCATACTGCACCACAATTTTTTATAAACTGGTTTTCCAGAACATTGGAATTCAAGGATTGGTTTTCCAGCAAATGCATTGACCATATCCCACTTATCTTATCTTCAGCGTCACTACCGCAAAAACCACACATAAAATCGTTACGATCCAGAATCTTGTTACAATTTTGCTTTCGTTATAACCCAGTTTCTGGTAATGATGATGCAAGGGGCTCATCAGAAAAATCCTCCGGCCCCCGCCATATTTTTTTTTTGTGTATTTAAAATAGGAGACCTGTATCATCACGCTCAGGCTCTCTACCAGAAATACGCCGCAGAAAATCGGAATCAGCAATTCTTTCCGCACAATAACTGCCAATGCCGCTAAGATGCCGCCCAACATGAGGCTTCCTGTATCGCCCATAAACACGGATGCCGGATACGCATTGTACCACAAGAATCCGAGGCAGGCTCCTATCAATGCACCGATGAAAATGGACAACTCGCCCAGGTTGGGGATATACATGATGTTTAAATATTCGGCGAAACGAAGATTTCCGCTGGCATAGGCAAAAACACCCAGACAGGCTCCTATCACAGCGCTGACTCCTGTGGCCAATCCATCGAGGCCATCAGTAATATTTGCTCCGTTTGAAACTGCGGTCACAATGAAAATCACAATGATTATGTACAAAATCCATGTAACTCCACGAATTGCAGGAGGTAACAATTTGGAATAATTAAACTCATGATTTTTTACAAATGGAATGGTGGTTATCGGCTCTTTTGCTTCTACAAATAATTTTATTTTACCATCGAGCAATCTTGTTTTTATTACTGATGTATCGGCAGGTTTTGTTTCGCCAACATATTCGCGCCATACTCTTGTATTGCTGTTGAAATATAAAGTTGCTCCTACAACAAATCCCAACACCACCTGCCCGAGAATTTTGAACCAGCCGGCCAGACCATCCTTATCTCCTTTTTTATATGGAATTCCCTGCTCCTGCGCTATGCGCTTTGCTCTCAGCTTTAAATAATCGTCAATGAATCCGATCATACCCAGCCAGATGGTACTGAATATCATCAGGCGGATATAGGCTTTACTCAAATTTGCAAGCAATAAGGTTGGAATAAGAATGGCCAGAATAATGATCAATCCTCCCATTGTCGGCGTTCCTTTTTTCTGATGTTCGCCCGCTAACCCCAGTTCACGAACACTTTCCCCAACCTGTTTATCATGCAGGTAATTGATCAGCCTTTTTCCATAGATCATCGTAATAACTAGAGATAATAAAACAGCCAGCAATACCCGGAAAGTGATAAACTGGAACAGGGTCCCTCCGGGTATTTTTATGTTGATTTGTTTTAACCAATCAAATAAGTGGTACAGCATGATGGTTTTTTTTCTGGCTGTTTAAGTCACCGTCCAAATGATATATAGTTTCTTTGTTTCTATTTATCCAATAGCTCAAACATTTCTTTTAGCACTGCTTTGTCATCAAAAGGATATTTCACTCCTTTTATTTCCTGGTATTTTTCGTGACCCTTTCCTGCAACCAGCAGAATGTCGGCCGGATTTGCCAGCTTGATGGCTGCTTTAATCGCATCCTTCCTGTCTACAATCGATATATATTTTCTTTTCGCCGCTATATTCAGTCCCGACTCCATTTCTTTTAATATCTGTTCTGCATCTTCACTGCGGGGATTGTCGGAAGTAAAGACTACTTTATCACTATACTTGCAGGCCACTTCCCCCATAACCGGTCTCTTTGTTTTATCCCTGTCGCCTCCGCATCCAACGACCGTAATGATTTGCTCGCCGCTTTTTTTCAGTTGCTGGATTGTTGCCAACACATTGATCAATGCATCCGGCGTGTGAGCATAATCCACAATACCCATGATCTTTTCTTTAGCCGAGAGGATATAATCAAATCTTCCTTCAGCTCCTGTAAGCACACTCAGGCATCGAAGGGTTTCCTGCTTTTCTTCACCCATACAAACGGCTGCACTATATACCGCAAGCAGGTTGTATGCATTGAATTCACCAATTAACCTGAAATGCACTTCCTGATCATCCACCGCCATCACTAATCCTGTCAGGCTGTTTTCAAAAATTTTCCCTTTGAAATCCGCCATGCTTTTCAGGCCGTACAAATATTTCCGTGCATGGGTGTTCTGCAACATCAGTTTTCCATTTTTATCATCTGCGTTGGACAGCGCAAAAGCCGTTGATGACAGCGAATCAAAAAATGATTTTTTCACCCGGATATATTCTTCAAATGTTTTGTGATAATCCAGATGATCGTGCGTGATATTGCTGAAAACCGCGCCGGCATATTTCAATCCTGCGATGCGATGCTGGTCAATTGCATGAGAACTGGTTTCCATGAACGCATGCGTACAACCGGCATCCACCATTTGCTTCAGCAGTTCATTCAGGCTGATGGCATCTGGTGTGGTATGCGTAGCAGAAACTATTTTCTCACCGATATGATTTTCCACTGTACTGAGCAACCCGCTTTTGTATCCCAATGCTGAAAAGAGCTTGTATAATAATGTTACGATTGTTGTCTTGCCGTTGGTTCCGGTCACGCCAACCAGTTTCAATTTTTCCGAAGGCTGACCATAAAAATTGTGCGCCATGTTTCCAACTGCCACAGCACTGTTCTCTACCTGTACATAAGTAATTCCTTCTTTTAGTTGCTCCGGCAACACTTCGCAGACTATTGCTACCGGCTTCTTTGCTTCAACTGCCGGGATGAACTGATGTCCATCGGCATGCACTCCCTTGACAGCAACAAAGGCTGATCCTTCAGTCACTTTCCGCGAATCCATCTGCAAATCTTTCACTGCTATATCCAGTTTTCCATTCACAGACCTGATGTTCACCTTATATAATATATCCTGTAATAGGATCATTCGTTTAATTCCAGGGTAAGCGTTTCATTTTTTATCAATGTGGTTCCCGGCGCGATGCTCTGCTTCTTCACCTTACCGGTTCCTGCTACACTGACTTTTATATTTCTTGCTTCCAAAATGGATAGCGCATCTTTCAATCCCATTCCTTTTACATCGGGCATTAGTCTTTTATCAATCATCTTTTCATTCATGACAGGCTGATAATTGTCAGCATACATTCTTGCCCAGTCGCTTTTGTTTGCAGAATCGATACATATTATATTCAAATCAGCGATGATTTTTTTCATATCCTTTGTCGCACCCGCATAATAATATTGTGCGCTGTCTTTTTTCCAGACGGAGATATTATCAGCTATCTCTCCCATATTGTTTTCTGTTTTATCACTCATCAGTTTGTCAGCCACTTCTTTAAAGACGGGAGCGGCAACCAGTGCACCCAAAAATTTTTTTGCGTGAGGTTTGTTTCTTATCACCACGATGCAGGAATATTTTGGATGATTCGCAGGAAAATAACCGACAAAAGAAGATTGATAGATATGGTCTGCATAACCACGGTTGCCGTTGGCCACGAGGGCAGTTCCCGTTTTCCCGGCCACCTGATAAAAGGAATTTTTGAAAGCGGTTTTGGCTGTCCCTTCAATGCACACGCCTTCGAGACATTCCTTCAGTTGTGCAAGGGTTTTTTCACTACAGATTTTCTCTGAGAGAATGGTAGGTGCATTTTGTCTTTCCACTCTGCCTGCAGACCCGATATTATTAACCAGGTAAGGCTTCATCATCCTTCCATTATTTGCCACTGCATTGTATAAGGTGAGTGATTGGAGAGGGCTGATCAGCACTTCATAACCAAATGCCATCCATGGCAATGTTGATGCGCTCCATGTTCTTGACTTCGGTGTTTTGACGATAGGTTGTGTTTCGCCGGCGAGATCGATACCAGTCACTTCATTCAAATGCAAAGCTTTCAAATGCGAGATAAATTGATTTGGATCTTTTGAATAATGACCAACGGCCAGTTTAGCCATTCCCACATTGGAACTTAATTCAAAAGCCTGCTTTACCGTAAATTCTTTTTTGTCATGTTTTTCAACATCACGTACAGTTCGTTTACCGATTTTCCAGACTCCGCCTTCGAGATCCAGGTGATCTGATAGTTGCACTTTATTATCTTCAAGCAAAGCCAGGAGTGTCGCGAGTTTAAAGGTTGATCCGGGTTCAGTGGCGCGAATCGCGTAATTAAGATCTTCCCAATAATTTCCATCCGGCTGCCTGCCCAGATTCGCCATGGCTTTGATTTTTCCTGTCGCTACTTCCATCACGATGCAGGTGCCCTGCTCACATTCATTTCCGATCATCATTTTCAGCAATGCATTTTCGGAGATATCCTGCAGGTTAACATCAATGGTAGTGAGTACATCTTTTCCATTCTCCGGATCAATCTCGTAGCCTTCAACTGGCATATAAGTTCCAGCAGCCATGTAGCGGACGAGCCGGCTGCCGTTTTCTCCTTTCAGCAAATTGTCGTAGGTTCTTTCCAATCCCACATTCTGCGCATTGGCTCTTGCCAGGCCAATGGTACGATTGGCCAGCAAGCCGAACGGATTTAATCTTTTACTGTTCACTTCCGCGATAAATCCGCTTTTGTTTTTACCCTGCCTCACGAGCGGAAATGTTCTTAATATTTTATATTGTTCGAATGATAAATTCTTTTCCAGCAAAAAATACCTATCCACGTCACGGTATCCCTGCTGCAGCTCGCGCCGATAGGCAGCAGTTGTTTGATCTTTGAATAAACCGGCGAGACAAAGCGATAAAGAATCGAGATTATCTTTAAAGCGTTTCCCGTTTTTTTCACGAAGACCATCGGCCCCAAAATCGATATATATATTAAAATAGGGAATCGAGGTGCTGAGCATATCTCCATCCTCGCTGTAAATGGTTCCTCTTTCAGCATTCAATGCCACATATTTCTGGTGAAGGCTGTCGCTTAACCCTCTCCAGTAGTTGCCCTGCATATGCTGAATGTAAAAGGCCTTACCCAGCACAAAAAAGCAGATGAGCACGATGCCCAGAAAGCACAAATAAACCCTCCATAATATATCGCGCTTAAGCTCCACCGTTAGTTAGTATAGGTTGAGTTTGATTCAATATTATTTTCCATCCGCTGCACTGTCATACAACACTGCAGGAGGAGTTGTCAGTTCTTTTAATCCAAAAGGTTCGACTGCTTTTGCCAGTTCGCTTTGCTTGCTCCGAAACATCACTTCACTCTTCAGGGTTTTGTATTCGTATTGCAACTCTTTGAGCTCGATACCTGTTCTGCTGATATCTCTTACGACCTTATCAGCATAATGTCCGTTATATATATAAATCACTGCGAGGAATGCCAGAAAAAGAAAGAAGGGCATGTTCTTAACGATCCAATGATACCTGATCAATCGTTTCAGGCTTATTTTCTTTTCTTTATTTTTTTCATCTGCATGATCCATATAGCAGCAAGGTTGATTGTTCGTGGTTTGTTTATATTTTTTCCGCTACACGCAATTTGGCGCTGCGTGAGCGCGGGTTCCGGGCCATTTCGGCCGCGGAAGGCACTATCGGTTTTTTAGTGATTACCTGTAAAGTTTTTGCTACAGTGTTTACGCCGAAGGGGTCCTGATGCATCTCTTCCCCGAAAGAACCATTCTTAAAAAAATTCTTGACGATCCTGTCTTCTAATGAATGAAATGTGATGATTGCGATCCGGCCGCCCTGTTTCAGCAAACCAGGGGCCTGTTCTAACATTTCCTTCAGTGCGCCTAGTTCATCATTCACTTCAATACGCAGGGCCTGAAAAACCTGGGCAAAGTACCTGTTGGGATTCCCTTTCACCACATCGCGGATAGCTTGTTTAAAACCATTGATTGTTTTGAGCGATTCAGTTTGTCTTTTTTGCACGATCGTTTTAGCCAGCGTTTTTGCATTCGTTACTTCGCCATAGCGTTCAAAGATTTTGTGCAGTTGTTGTTCGCTATGCCTGCTCACAACATCAAAAGCAGTCAGCGGTTGCCTTTTATCCATCCTCATGTCAAGGTCAGCATCAAAGCGAAGGGAGAATCCTCTCTCAACGTCATCAAATTGATGGCTGCTCACACCAAGATCAGCGAGTATTCCGTTTGCCTGTATGATTTTATGCAAACGCAAAAAGCGTTGGAGGTGACGGAAATTATGCTGGATGAAAAGAATCCTGTGATCATCCGGCAAATTTCTTCTCGCCTCTGCGTCCTGATCAAAAACAAACAGCCTCCCTTTGTCGCTCAGCTGTTTCAGGATTTCTTTTGAATGACCACCGCCACCGAATGTACAATCCACATATATCCCGTCTTCCTCAATATTCAATTCGCGAATAACCTCTTGCAGCATAACCGGTATATGATAGTCCGGATTATCCTGCCTAGTCAGATCATCTTGCGGTTTGTTAGCTGATTTTGTCTGTATATTTTTTTTCTTGACCATACAGGCATATCAATTACCATCATGATCGGATTTTCGCTGGTTCATCACTTCATTGGCCAGGTCACTGAAGGCTTCAGGTGAAAAGGTTTCAAAGAACTGTTGGTACTTACTCTTATCCCAGATTTCAATTTTATTTACTGCCGATACAAGCACGATGTCTTTTTCCAGCCCGGCATGCTCTTTCAGATTTGGAGGAACCAGCAGGCGGCCGGCAGAATCCAGTTCCATCATCGTAGC
Organism: Puia sp.; assembly: GCA_035501475.1. Classification (GTDB taxonomy): domain Bacteria; phylum Bacteroidota; class Bacteroidia; order Chitinophagales; family Chitinophagaceae; genus Puia. The sequence goes on from DATJWE010000254.1 coordinate 46,738, forward strand.
CCCATTTAAAAAGTATCGCCGGAAAGCCCGAACTTTAGGATCAAAATCATTCAACTTGCTGATCTCCTCAAAAATGGGTTCCCAGCTTTTCAGCGGATACAGGCTAAGGCATTTTTCAAGTCCCCGGTTAATAATGAACAGGTTATTACTTTCTACCCCGATCTGCTTTTTTATTGCCGCCGGCAGTAGAAATCGGCCTTTGAGGTCGAGCGTAGCTTCGTATTCGCCAAGAAAACCATTCATTTATAAGGACTTGAATCAAGTTTTTCTAAAATTAACACAAAATAACACTTTTTCCCACTTATACAAGAAAAATTAGACTTTTTATTTTTTCCACAGTTTCAATTAATTATAAAGCCCGTTACCAGTAAGGCTTTAAGAGGAAAAAGGAATAAAAAATGAAATTGCAGCCTGTGAGTATAATATGAATTGATGTGAATTACCTGTGGATAAGCTATCGCCGGGTCTTTTTCGCCAACCTGAAATACATAATAAATAATTTTGAGTGTTCCCGTTTTGTATTGCACCCCTAAATAAGTATCGTTCATGTCAGTGGGATATTCAGGAACTCCGTTATTAAAAAAACTCGGCATCACAGATGAAATGAAAGTGTTATTGATCGATGCACCGAAAAATTATTTTGACTGGCTTGAAAAAAATCTTTCTAAACAACTGATCAAAAAAAATGAGATACCGGACTTCGTGCATGTATTTGCCCCGTCAAAAAAAGAATATCTCGGCAGCATGCAATCTATAAATGACTTTTGCAAAAAGAATCCCAGGATTGTCATTTGGGTATCATGGTATAAAAAAAGCGCAGGCATTGCCACGGATCTGACCGAGGATTTTGTGCGGGATTATGCTCTGAAGAATGATTTGGTTGATATAAAAGTGTGCGCTGTGAGCGGGGAATGGAGCGGATTAAAACTTGTTGTACCAGTAGCGAAAAGATGACTCTCAATTGTCTTCACCCATACTTTGCAGCAGTCAGCTGCATTTGACCATGCATCCGAAGAATATCAACATTCGTGACTTTACTTACGAATTGCCCGAAAGCCGCATTGCCAAATATCCCCTGACAGCACGGGATGATTCCAAATTACTGATATATCAACAGGGACGTATAACCGAAGACAGGTATCGAAATATTGCAGACTATTTTTCCCCGGGGAGCTTTCTCCTTTTCAACAACACCAGGGTAATCGAAGCCAGGATTTTATTTCAGAAACCCACAGGCGGAGTGATTGAAATTTTCTGCCTGGAACCGCATGAACAATATGGTGAAATCCGGTCGGCCATGTCTCAGCAGGGCAAAGTGTTGTGGAAATGCCTGATCGGCGGAGCTTCCAAATGGAAAAAGGGAGACAAACTGGAAAAGAAAATTCAGCTTGACCAGTCTTTGATTTTATTGCAGGCAAATTATATTGGAAAAAAAGAAACCTATTTTGTAATTGAATTTTCCTGGCAGCCCGGGTCATTGTCCTTTGCAGAATTGATTCATATTGCAGGAATTACACCCCTTCCTCCTTACATTAAAAGAGAAGTTGACAAATCGGATTCCGAAAGATACCAGACAATCTATGCAAAGTACGATGGCTCTGTCGCTGCTCCAACGGCCGGACTTCATTTTACAGATCATATTTTCAATCAGTTCAGAGAAAAAAATATTCTTTGGGATTTTATCACTTTGCACGTGGGAGCCGGCACATTTCAGCCGGTGAAAACAGAGCGGCTGGAACAGCATGTCATGCATGGCGAATTCATCGAGGTTTCAAAAAAACTGATAGAAAAAATCCTGGTTCTGACCGAAGGAAAATTGATTGCTGTCGGAACCACTTCCATGCGAGCACTCGAAAGCCTTTTTTGGCTTGGAGTCAGGGTCATATCACAACCTACGATAGAAAAGCAGGAGCTTGTTATCAATCAATGGGATGCTTACGAAATGGATACGAAAAATATCTCCCCACGATCTTCCTTGCAATCCTTATTGGAATGGCTTGATCGAAACAGGCTGGACAAACTAATCACAAAAACGCAGTTATTGATCGCTCCGGGATATGAATTTAGAATGGTCCGCGGACTTGTAACAAATTTTCATCAACCACAATCCACGCTATTATTGCTGGTTGCTGCATTAATCAAAGAGGACTGGAAAAAAGTGTATCAGTACGCGTTGGACAATGATTTCCGGTTTTTAAGTTATGGAGACGGTTGCCTGTTGTTTGGCAGGGATTGATCAACTGCAGCATTTATTTTTTTGAGGGGAAATTCCATTGTAAAAGCAGTTCCTTTTCCCAGCGTGCTGTCCACCCTGATTTTTCCATTGTGTGCTTCTACTACAGTCTTTACATAACTCAGGCCCAGGCCGAAGCCCTTCACATTATGAATATTCCCTGTATGCGCACGATAAAATTTTTCGAAGATGCGGCGCTGTGTTTCTTTGTTCATGCCGATCCCATTGTCCTCAATGCGGAGGGACAAGGTCTTATTCGTGTTTTGCGTAACGATTTTTATGGTGAGCTGATCCTTTGAATATTTGATTGCATTATCGAGGAGATTGGACAGAAGATTGGTAAAGTGTACTTCATCGGCTTCCAGCAGATCCTGCTTTGCATTGAGTTGCAAATCTGTCTTTGCCTTTCTTTCGTGTAATTGTAATTCAAAATTTTCCAGCACATCGCGAATGATATCATGCACGTGAATGGGCTGAAGATTCAGTTGCAGTTCCTGCTTATCGAGCAATGCCGCCTGCAGAATTGTTTCAACCTGCTTATTCATCCGCCTGTTTTCCTCCTTTATGATTCCACTGAAATAATCCGACTTTTGTTTATCCTTCACCACTTTTTCATTACGCAAGGCATCAACTGCGAGAGAGATAGTAGCCAGTGGAGTCTTAAATTCATGGGTCATGTTGTTGATAAAATCATTCTTGATCTCACTTAATTTTTTCTGCCTGACCAGGGCGCTCACCGTAACATAGAATGCCGAGGCAATGACGAGTGTAAAAAAGATGACACCCAGTATCATCCATCTCATTTGTTTCATCACTACCGACTTATAATCCGGAATTACAATCGAGAGCATTTCGACAGGATCGGCATTCTTATAATTCGGAATCATGACGGAAAAAGACTGCACTGAGTCCGGGCTGTCCAGCTCATTATTGCTTGTCAGCAGAGGTAAAATTGTGCGAAGATTATGAATGGTATCCTCAAAAGAGGTTAGAAAATTGGATGATTCCAGTTCAGCATTGGATCCAAGCTGCGAA
>DATJWE010000255.1:0-50036 GCA_035501475.1 Puia sp.
CCCCCCAAACGGCCGCTGACCTTTACCTTAATCCCTTCAGCACCCATACGCAATGCCGAAGCAATGGCCATTTTAATGGCACGTTTATAGTTGATCCTGTTTTCTATCTGCCTTGCAATAGTATCAGCAACAATATTGGCATCGAGCTCAGGACGGCGAATTTCCAGGATGTTGATCTGTACATCATCCTTGCCTGTGAGTTTTTTCAACTCTTCCTTAATTCGATCTACTTCACCACCCCCTTTACCAATGATGATACCCGGTTTGGAGGTATGAATCGTAACAATCAGTTTATTAAGGGTACGCTCAATGACAATCTTGGCGATGCCCCCTTTATTGATACGGGCATTCAGATAAGTCCTGATCTTATTATCCTCAATGAGTTTGGTTGCATAATCTTTTTTATTTCCATACCAGTTGGATTCCCAACCGCGGATGATTCCCAGTCTAGCACCAATAGGATTTGTTTTTTGACCCATACTTTTAGTTTGACAATTTTGTTTTTATTTTCCGTCAACAATGATCGTTACATGGTTACTGCGTTTACGAACGCGATAACCACGGCCCTGCGGTGCAGGACGCATGCGTTTTAATACTCTCGCTCCGTCTACAAAAATCGTTTTCACCACCAACCCGGCATCAGCAGCGCTTTTGCCTTCATTTTTTTGTTCCCAATTCTTAACTGCAGACCACAACAGTTTATGTAGCGGTGTGGAAGAATGTTGTGGATGATGTTCGAGCAAAGCCAATGCTTTCTCTACATTCAGGCCACGTATCTCATCTGCCAGCAAACGCATTTTACGTGGCGATGTGGGGTAATTTCTCAATTTAGCTACTGCTTCCATGATTGAATATTTGTGTCGTGGTTAAGAACCACTAACTAAACTCTTGAACTGTATTATTCTCCCTCAATAATTTTTTTGCTCGAATGCCCTTTGAAATTGCGTGTTTGCGCAAATTCGCCGAGTTTATGACCTACCATAAATTCGGTTACATAGACCGGAATGAACTTATTGCCATTGTGAACAGCAAAAGTGTGCCCCACGAAATCGGGCGTAATGGTAGAACGTCGGCTCCAGGTTTTGATCACTCCTTTTTTTGATTTTCCTTCGTTGATACCAAGGATCTTTTTTTCAAGCTTTGCGTCTACGTAAGGACCTTTTTTTATTGAACGACCCATAGTAAATGTAAAAATGTGGAAATGTGAAAATTATTAATTTTTGTTCTTCTTGTGCAATCTGAGAATCTGAAAACCATTTCCATATTTCCACATTCTCACATTTACACATTGCTTATTGCACTATTTTTTTACCGCTCTTTCTCTGAATAATCAGCTTATCACTTCCTTTGCCTTTTGTTCTTGTCTTCAATCCTTTTGAATACTGTCCATTCCTTGAACGAGGCTGGCCACCGGAAGCCTTACCTTCACCTCCACCCATCGGATGATCTACGGGGTTCATAGCTACACCACGGTTGCGCGGACGAATTCCTCTCCAACGATTGCGCCCGGCTTTACCCATGCTCTGCAAACTGTGGTCGCTGTTCGACACAACACCAACAGTAGCATAACAATTGATCAATATTTTTCTCAATTCACCGGAAGGCATTTTCAGGACAGCATATTTGTCTTCTTTGTTCGTCAATTGAGCTGATGCGCCTGCACTACGAACCAGTTTGCCACCCTGTCCGGGCTGCATTTCGATATTGTGAATATTAGTTCCAAGAGGAATATTTTTCATTTGCAATGCATTCCCTACTTCGGGAGCCACATCATCACCAGCCAATACAAGGGCTCCAACCTGCAAACCCTGTGGTGCGAGAATATATCTCTTTTCACCGTCCTTATATTTCACCAAAGCGATAAATGCGCTGCGGTTCGGATCATATTCTACGGAAGCCACTACCGCAGGAATATTTTTCTTGTCTCTCCTGAAATCAACTATACGATACATTTTCTTATGTCCGCCACCTATATAACGCATGGCTCTTCTGCCCTGGACATTTCTGCCTCCGGTAGATTTTACTTTTTCCAACAATGTTTTTTCGGGTTTATCCGTAGTTACTTCCGAATAGGCATTGCCGATTCTCCATCTTGTTCCTGCTGTTACAGGTTTATATTTTTTTAGTGCCATACCCTTTGATCCCCTAAAGGGGAAAATTTATTTTGTTGAATGATATTTTATTTTCAGTCCACCCTTCAGGGGCGGGGTTAAATATTAGCGTACAGATCGATCGTTTCTCCTTCAGCTACCGTAACCAGCGCTTTTTTATAAGCAGGTTTACGTCCCTGGATGAGTCCGGCCTTTGTAGAGCGCATTTTATTTTTTCCGGGTACCACTGAAGTGTTTACATCGATCACATTCACACCATAAAATTCTTCCACAGCTTTCTTAATTTCCAGTTTGTTTGCCTGTTTACTTACCCTGAAAGCGTAACGCCTCATTTTTTCCTGCTGTGCATTTGCTTTTTCAGTCAGGATCGGTCGTATCAGAACATCAGACAGTTTCATTACTTTAATTTGAGAATGTGAAAAATGTGGAAATGTGAAAATCATTAAGCATCCTGCTTCTTCCTGTAATCAGAGAATCTGAAAACCATTTCCACATTTTCAATTCTCCCATTTACATATTATTTACGCTTCAACCGCTTCTTCCTCCGAAAACATTTTTGCAGCCGATTCACTCAGAAGCAATACATCGGCATTCACAATATCATAGGTATTCATATCAGCCATTACCAAACTCTCCACATGATGAAGATTTCTCAGACTCAGATGCAGGTTGTCATTGTATTCGGCCAACACAAGCAGCGTTTTTTTATCAGCAAGCTTTAATGCTTTTAGCATCTCCACTGCTTCTTTTGTCTTCGGTGCATCGAGCTGAATATCTTCCACCACAACAATACCATCGTTCTTTGCCTTATAAGACAATGCAGACATTTTTGCCAGATCCTTCACCTTACGATTTAATTTGAAATCATAATCGCGTGGCTTGGGTCCAAAAATGGTACCCCCACCTTTATACAAAGGGTTACGAATATTGCCCTTACGAGAACCGCCCGTACCTTTTTGTTTATGCAGTTTCCTGGAAGAACCTTTTACTTCCAGGCGTGTCTTTACTTTATGCGTTCCCTGCCGTTGTGCAGCCAGGAATTGTTTTACTGCAAGATAAACGACGTGCTCATTGGGTTCAATCCCGAAAATTTCATCCGGCAATTCAATTGTCCTGCCCGTCTTCTTTCCTTTTATATTAACTACATTTAGTTGCATGCTGCTCTGATTAAATAGTTACTTCTGAATAAAAACAATGGAACCGTTATGTCCCGGAACTGATCCGCTGATCAACAGGTAATTTTTATCAGGGAAAATTTTTACAACTTTCAGGCTTTTCAATTTCACTCTGTCACCACCCAGACGACCGGCCATACGCACACCTTTCATGACACGGGATGCATCAGAAGAGTTACCCAGCGAACCGGGAGCACGGCTACGATCATGCTGACCATGTGTAGCATTACCCACCCCACTGAACCCATGGCGCTTAACCACGCCCTGGAATCCCCTGCCTTTTGAAGTACCTACCACATCCACAATTTCTCCTTCAGTGAAAATGTCAACGGTGACAGTTTCACCTAAATTCTTTTCCACGAAAAAATTGCGGAATTCTTTTACAAATTTCTTAACCGGAGTATTTGATTTGGCGAAGTGATTTTTTTCTGCGGCATTTACGTGCTTTTCTTTTTTATCGCCGAAAGCTAACTGGAGAGAGTTATACCCATCTGATTCCTGGGTTTTGACCTGGGTAACCACACAAGGACCCGCCTCAATGATGGTACAGGCGAGTTGCCTGCCATCAGGAGTGAAAACACTGGTCATTCCGATTTTTTTTCCGATAATCCCTTTCATTGTTTTAAACTTTTTGCCTGGAGTATAAGGACAATCGGCAGGTCCGCTTTCCAGAGGAAAGTAATGACCATGATTTCAATCCCTTGTTTGCAACCGACCTTTTCTTTTTATTCCATCATCAACTGATGGAGGATATCAGAAGTACCGGCAGTAAACAAACCCCGAACGGCTTGTTCATATGTAATTTCTGCGATTAAAGATTGGGGATAATGTTGTCCTTTCTCCCTCAGTCTTTCTGCCCAGCGCTCTTTTTTCCCGGATATACAGGATTGAGAGATGAGCAAATATTTTAAGAACTACAGTTTCTTTAATACGGATCAGGCTTTGATCTCAACATCTACGCCTGAAGGTAAATCCAGTTTGGACAGGGCATCTACAGTTCTGGAAGTAGAAGTATAGATATCCAGCAAACGTTTATGTGTATGCAACTGGAATTGCTCACGGGCTTTCTTGTTCACATGAGGTGAACGAAGAACGGTGAAGATTTTCTTCCTTGTAGGTAAAGGAATTGGACCTGTCACCACGGCACCAGTGCTACGAACGGTTTTTACGATTTTTTCGGCAGACTTGTCTACCAGGTTATGATCGTAAGATTGTAATTTGATCCTGATTCGTTGAGACATACATCAAACCCGTTTTTCATCCCTTGCTTTGACTCGGGATTTTTAGGGATGCAAAGGTAGGGACAAACTTTTAAACGGTCAAAGTTTTATAGAATTTTTTTGAACAGAATCCTGATTATCTGTCTTTAAAACTATCTACCGCCGGGCGGACAATGATCTCTTAAGAATTTAGTATATAGAGCAGACAAATGTTCCCTTGTTCCCGGTCCTTCAAAAATTCCGTGGCTGCGATTGGGATAAGGCATGAACTGGAACTGTTTATTATACTTGATGAGTTCATTGATAAGCATTTCCGCGTTGTTATAATGCACGTTATCATCCCCTGTACCATGAATGTAAAGGAGATTGCCCCTCAGATTTTTGGCATAGGTGATGGCAGAACCCTTTATATAATCCTCCCTGTTTTCCTGTGGAATGCCCATATATCTTTCCTGATAAATATTGTCATAAGTGAGTTCATTCCCTACTGCAGAAATAGCAATCCCGGTCTTGTAGATATCCGGGTATTGAAAAAGCAGGTTGAGGGTTGCAGAGCCGCCGCCGCTCCAGCCCCAAACAGCTACACGGCTTGAATCCACAAATGGCCATTTCAAAATTTCCTTAGCTGCCATGGCCTGGTCTCTGATATTTACAAGTCCGATTTTCCGGTAAATGGCTCTTCGCCACGCACTCCCTTTTGGTGCAGGTGTTCCCCTGTTGTCAAGGGAAATAGAAATGTATCCGTCACTTGCAGGATTTCCCTGGTAGAGGAAATTAAACATTGATCCATAGACATCCCGTACGGTTTGAGCAGCTGGTTCCGTATAAACAAAAAATACGACAGGATATTTTTTTGTTGAATCAAAATGGAGAGGTTTGACCATCCATCCATCCATTTCAATTCCATCCACCGTTTTTAATTTGAAAAATGAAATGTTCGATTTGGATTTATCTGCATTGGTTACCGCATCATACACATTGTGCTTATGATCTGCCACATTATGATCGGGCAATGTTATCCATTCCTCCGCCTCAGGCGTATAGTAATTTGAAAACTTATGCCGGGCATATTTTGCAGAAGGAGAAATATCATACTCGTGTGTACCCACCTGGTTTGACGGAGATAACAATTCCGGTTTCCCTTTTCCATCAAGCCGGCAACGGTACAGATATTGTTGAGTCGCGTTCTCTGGCGATGCTATGAAATAAACAGAGTTCCCTTTTTCATCTATGCGCCCGATGGAAATCACGTCGTAATTTCCAACGGTGACCAATACCTGCTTTTTACCGTCACGGCTCAACCGGTACAGATGACGCCAGCCATCTTTTTCACTGGCCCAGAGAAATTCCCTGCCGCCGTTCAGCCAATCCCAGCCTCCCATTTTATAGTCATCATCCCAAGCGGAAATAATATCAATCCATGCCGAATCCTTCTCGGTATAAATTGTTTCGGAATTACCCGTGGCTACATGACAAATCATGATCTGGCTTTCATTCTGGTAACGGTTAAGATGCTGGACAATGATTTCCGTATTATTGTGAGCCCATTCCATCCTGGGCAGATATGATCCGAGCAGAGGATCTGTCGGAATATTCATCCATTTGGTTTGAGCAGAATTGATATCTATCACTCCGATCCTGAATGGAGAAGGTAGTTGCCCTGTTACGGGATATTCAACAGGTATTTCTCTTGAGTACACAGAATCAGTTGTGTTGAGCATAAAATAATCCCTCGTACTGCTGTCATTGATCTGCCAATATGCAATCTGCCGGCTGTCGGGGCTCCAGCGGAATCCATCACGGCAATCAAATTCTTCTTCATAAACCCAGTCAAAAGTTCCATTGATGAGTTTGCGCGTTCCATCAAAAGTCAGCTGTTTGATTTCATTGGTACCAAGGTCTTCTACAAAAAGATTATGACCGCTTACATAAGCTGCTTTTTTACCATCCGGAGAAAATTTAGCAAACATCAATGATGAGGCCGGCAATGATCTGCCCAATTGTTTCAGCGAATGCTGCTGAATATCATATACCCAGTAATCGCCACGTGTATTGTAACGCCACACTCTTTTTGTGTTCGTGAAAATAAGTAGCTGGTGATTGTCATCGGAAAAAGAAAAACCACGAACCTGGAGAGGCTTGGTTTCTCCCTGGGGAATCAATTGCTCTCTGGAAGCAATAAACATTTCTTTGCTATCAGGAAGAGTAACCTGAACAATTCCTTCCTGTTCTGCTTTATAATAAGAATTGCCTTCTTTATCCCAGACCAAGTCCTTTCCAAGCTGAGCCTCGGTCTTTATGCTAAATACGAAAAAGAGAATGGCAAGAAAAAATAGCCGGTTTTTTTTCTTTTTGAAGAGTATCATTGAAAATTAATTGAATGTGAAAATTATATATTTTAAGCTTTTCTGTTCCGCCGCTCAACAAAAAAGCCAGCCATAGAGGCTGGCGAATGTAAAACTTTTTATAAACGCCTGATGGTTTTTCAGCTGATATTCCCGAATCCTGATGGCTACATAACGAAAAAAACCCTCATTGGATGGGGTTGATGATTATCAAGTATTTTATCTAAGCGCTTACTTTCCCTTTACCCTTCACTTTCGCAATCACTTCTTCGGCAATATTATTCGGCGCGGGAGAATAGTGTGAAAACTCCATGGTTGAAGTGGCGCGGCCTGAGCTCAGCGAACGTAACTGTGTCACATAGCCGAACATCTCGCTCAGGGGAACTTTGGCTTTGATCACCTGTGCATTGGCCTTGGTATCCATGCCTTCCAGAATTCCGCGACGCCTGTTCAAATCACCGGTCACATCTCCCATGTACTGATCAGGAGTGATCACTTCCACTTTCATGATGGGTTCCAGTAAGGCCGGCTTTGCTTTTCTTGCTGCTTCACGGAAGCCTGATTTTGCGCACAACTCGAATGACATAGAATCTGAGTCTACCGCATGGAAACTACCATCAAACACACGAACTTTCATATTCTCCACGGGATAATTTGCAAGTACGCCTGTTGTCATTGCAGATGCGAAACCCTTTTCTATTGCAGGAACAAATTCACGGGGAATCGATCCTCCGAAAATATCATTCACAAATTGGAAATGTCCCTTGCCTTCCTTTAGGAATTCTTCATCGGCAGGACCGAGTTCAAAAATAATATCAGCGAATTTACCGCGACCGCCGGTTTGCTTTTTCAGAGTTTCCCTATGTTCAATCGTTGTCTGGAATGCTTCTTTATACGCAACCTGTGGTGCACCCTGATTGATCTCCACTTTAAACTCGCGCTTCATGCGATCCACAATAATTTCCAGGTGCAACTCACCCATCCCGCTTAAAATCGTTTGGCCTGTTTCTTCGTCTGTCTTTACCCGTAAGGTCGGGTCTTCTTCTACCAATTTAGCAATGGCAATACTCATTTTATCAATATCTGCCTGCGTCTTCGGTTCAACCGCGATAGAAATAACCGGTTCAGGAAATGTAATACTTTCCAGAACGATCGGATGATCTTCCGAACACAAAGTATCTCCTGTTTTGATATCTTTAAAACCAACCGCAGCACCTATATCACCGGCTTCAATGAAGTCAATGGGGTTTTGCTTATTAGCATGCATCTGCATGATACGTGAAATGCGTTCGTTTCTTCCTGTGCGTGTATTTAATACATAGGAACCTGAATCCAGGTGACCACTGTATGCACGGAAGAAAGCGAGTCTCCCGACAAACGGATCGGTCATGATCTTGAAAGCGAGCGCCGAAAAAGGCTGCTTCGCATCGGGTTTACGGCTGATCTCTTCGCCTGTATTCGGATCAGTACCTTTTACCGCTTCAATATCCAGCGGACTGGGTAAATAACGGACGATGGCATCCAGTGCCGTTTGCACTCCCTTATTTTTGAATGAAGATCCGCACATCATGGGTATGATAGAAATATCAATCGTTGCTTTTCGGATCGCCTCGTGCATTTCATCTTCAGTTATGCTATTCGGATTGTCAAAAAATTTCTCGAGCAGCTTATCATCATATTCAGCCACAGCTTCAATCAGGTGTTGTCTCCATTCTTTCACTTCATCCATCATATCATCCGGAATGGGTACTTCTTTATAAGTCATTCCCTTTGTCTCATCATCCCAGATAATCCCTTTCATTTGAATCAGGTCCACGACTCCTTTAAAGTTGTCTTCAGCACCGATAGGTAATTGCAGGGGCACCGCTTTGGCACCGAGCATTTCCTTCACCTGCTTTACCACATTAAGAAAATCCGCTCCGGCACGGTCCATTTTATTTACAAAACCAATACGGGGAACTTTATATCGATTGGCCTGGCGCCAAACAGTCTCTGACTGTGGCTCCACGCCTGAAACAGCGCAAAACAAAGCCAATAAACCATCGAGTACCCTTAATGAACGCTCTACTTCAACCGTAAAATCCACGTGTCCGGGTGTATCAATGATATTAAACTTATATTGTTTTGTATTTGCATTTTTCTGACCCTGGGTGGTAGGGAAATTCCAGAAACAGGTTGTGGCAGCAGAGGTAATGGTAATCCCTCTTTCCTTTTCCTGCTCCATCCAGTCCATGGTAGCGGCACCATCATGCACTTCACCGATTTTATGTGACACACCGGTGTAATACAGGATGCGTTCCGTTGTGGTGGTCTTACCGGCATCGATGTGTGCGGCAATACCGAAATTTCTTTGAAATTTTAAATCTCCCATTGTTATATTTTATAAGTTTTCTATTCGGAAATATTCTTTAATTCGGAGCGCAAAGGTACGTCAAAAGTCTGAGAATCTGAAAACCAGATGTACACAGGTTGTAGTTATATTCCTCAATAAATGCCGGGTTAATCATTTTGTCCGGTTTGATTACATCAACTCTTTTTTCTAAATCAAAAAGGCTGTAAAGATCTCGTTAAAAAAAATCCCGCAGTGTTTGGCTGCGGGATCCTCAATTCGAAAAATTATTCACTAAACCCTGAAATGAGCAAAAGCTTTATTTGCTTCTGCCATGCGGTGGGTATCTTCTTTTTTCTTAAAAGCTCCGCCCTCACCTTTGCTTGCAGCAACAATTTCGTTAGCCAGTTTTTCAGCCATGTTGCGGCCATTTCTTTCCCGGCTATAGCGAATCAGCCATTTTATGCTTAAAGAAATTTTTCTGTCCGGACGAACTTCAGAAGGAATCTGGAAAGTAGCCCCGCCAATACGACGGCTGCGTACTTCGACGGCAGGACTCACATTATTCAATGCTTTCTTCCAGATTTCATAACCGTCCTCGTTCGTTTGCTTAGCTACTTTCTCAAGCGCTGTATAAAATATATCAAATGCAGTATTCTTTTTTCCCTGCCACATCAGGTTATTCACGAAACGTGTAACCATTTTATCGTTATACCTTGCATCGTGAGCCAGTGGTAATTTTTTTGCCTGTGTTTTCCTCATTTTTTATCAATGATTTATGCTGAATGATTTATTTTTTTGCTCCTTTGCTGCCTTTTTCTCTTTTGGTTCCGTATTTCGAACGACTCTTTTTGCGATCTTTCACACCTGCAGTATCCAGACTACCACGAACGATATGATAACGAACACCAGGTAAATCTTTTACACGACCTCCACGGATCAGCACTATGGAGTGCTCCTGCAGATTATGGCCTTCACCAGGAATGTACGCAATTACTTCAACTTTATTGGTCAGGCGAACCTTTGCCACTTTGCGAAGAGCCGAATTTGGCTTTTTCGGTGTGGTCGTATACACGCGGGTACATACTCCCCTGCGTTGGGGACAGGCGTCCAAAGCCCTTGATTTACTTTTAGCTCTGATAATTTCTCTTCCTTTCCTGACTAATTGTTGTATTGTAGGCATCTATCCCTGTTTTAATTTGGGACGGCAAAGGTAAAGCCCAGGCAGTGAAAATCCAAATTATAATTGGTCATACTTTAACCATCCAGCCGTAGCGATCTTCTTTTTTTCCCACCCTGATATCGGTAAGATTTTTTTTCAAAGCCGGAGCTGTTTTCCATTGATCCGTATTGAAACGCATAGTGTAATCCTTGTATCGCAGTTCTTTTATGGGTGAAATGGTGGCTGCTGTTCCCGTACCGAATATTTCAGTGAGTTCGCCTGATTTATACCCTTCCATCACTTCGTCGATACTTATTTTTCGTTCTTCTACCCTGAGTCCCATTTCCTTGAGCACAGTAATGGCACTGTCCCTGGTTACCCCCTCCAATATGGTTCCTTCATCCAGGGAAGGAGTTATGGCCTTATTTCCGAAAATAAAGAACACATTCATTGTTCCTACTTCCTGCAGCCATTTGTGTTCAAACGCATCTGTCCACAAAACCTGTTCATATCCCCTGGATTTTGCCTCGGCGGCTGCTTTTAAACTGCCTCCGTAATTGCCGGCATTCTTTGCAAAACCAACTCCTCCGGGAGCAGCACGCGTATATTTTTCTTCCACATAAATCTTCATAGGTTCAGCATAGTAGGGCCCGGTAGGGCTCAACAGGATGAGAAATTTGTAAGTATCCGAAGGTTTTACTCCGATAGATGCATCGGTGGCAAACATGAGCGGGCGGATATATAAAGAATAGTCCTCTTTTTCCGGAATCCAGTTTTTATCCACCTCAATTAACCGGCGCATGCCTTCAATAAAAATTTCCTCAGGAATAGCAGGCATTTGCATCCGGTCGGCAGAGATATTAAAGCGTTTGAAATTATCGTAAGGCCTGAAAATAAATGCTTCACCCCCGTTATTCCTGTATACTTTGATTCCTTCAAATATGGCCTGGCCATAATGCAATACGGCAGCCGATGGCTCTAAGAATATCGCCTGGTAAGGTTTAATCTCAACCGTTTTCCACTCGCCGTCTTCATAATTTGCTTCAAGCATATGATCGGTAAAATATTTTCCAAAGGGAAGATGATTAAAATCGATCTCGCTTAATTTACTTCTTTTCACTTTAGTGATCCGTATGTCCATGGCTTCGATCATAAACATTATTTTTGTTCATACAAAGAAACAAAACATTCTTTGTGCACGCAAAAAAGAGAAGATAATCACTCCATTCTTAAATCAGATATCAGCTAATGAATCAAATGACAGGCTTAGACAATATAAAATTACCGGCGTCAGTGATCGCCGATTTATTCAGGGACTCACTCGTAACGAATGCAGAAAAAAAACCAGCGGACGCAAAAGAAGGTTATAAATTCCTTGGCAACAATCAAAAAAAAATTACCGTGCTGGTGAATTCTCCATACAGTTTTTATCTGACCGACCATGACTTATTATTTATCACAAAGATGCTTGAGGCCTGTAAACTCAATATCGGTGATGTGGCTATCGTTAATCATGCTCACAATGCGGTGCAAGTAGCGCGTCTGGCACAACAGCTTCATCCAAGAATCATATTACTCTTCGGAGTAGACCCAACAGCCATTCAACTTCCCTTTACCTTTCCTGCATTCAAGCTCCAGGAATACAACAATTGCGTTTATCTATGCGCCCCTGCTCCAGACAAGCTGAACCAGGACAACGAAGAAAGTAAACTGCTCAAAAGTAAATTGTGGGTCTGCCTGAGGAAATTATTTGATGTATGATCCGCTTTTTCAGAAAAACTGTAATATATCTTCCCTTCTGCAATGAAATTAATTTTTGCAACAAATAATAAACATAAGATTGAAGAAATGCGGGTGGCTGTCGGAAATCAAATCGAAATCGTCGGCCTGGCTGATGCCGGCATTCACATCGACATACCTGAACCTCATGATACGCTTGAAGCAAATGCTTCTGAAAAATCCCTGACGATTCACCGATTGACCGGATTGAATTGTTTCAGTGAAGATTCCGGATTGGACGTAGAAGCCTTGTCGGGTGAACCTGGGGTAAACAGTGCGAGATATGCGGGGGAGAACCGATCCTTTGATGATAATATCAACAAACTATTGAAAAAGCTGGGGGCTAATCCAAACCGGAAAGCAAAGTTCAAAACCGTAATTTCCTTGATATGGGATGAAAAAGAATATCAATTTGAAGGAGTCTGTTATGGAAAGATTATTATGGAGAAAAAAGGAGCGGGAGGCTTTGGTTATGATCCCGTTTTTGTGCCTGATGGAAGCAACCTGAGTTTTGCGGAAATGACTTTACAGGAAAAAGACAGGTTCAGTCATCGGAAAAAAGCAGCCGACAAGCTGATATCATTCTTACTACAACAACATGAATTGAAAAAATTGTAATCAATGGCAAGAATTAAGATTGAATTACCGGAACATTTTTCGTTTGTAACTGATATACCTGTCCGCATTACTGATTTGAATTACGGCGGACATGTCGGGAATGATTCCATATTATCCCTCCTTCACGAAGCGCGGGCGCAATTCCTGAAAAGCAGGGGATACGATGAAATGAATTTTGCTGGAACATCTTTGATCATGAGCGATGTAGCCATTGAATTCAAAAATGAATTATACTATGGAGATAAGATCAAAGCTTCGCTTGTTATCGGAGAACTTACAAGAATTGGTTTTGATCTCTACTACAAACTGGAAAAAAATAAGAATGGAACCGATGTCATTGTTGCAATCGCCAAAACCGGAATGAACTTTTACAACTATCAATTAAAAAAAATCATACGATTGCCGGAGGAAGTAAAAAAGAATTTATCCTTATAGCGCACCGCCTTATTTAGTAAACCTATGTGTTTCTATGTGCCTATGATCCTATGTGATAAAATAAATCATTAACCACATAGGCACAATAGAATCATAGGGGCACGTGGAAGGATTATAATTAGTTTTGATTTCGAACTTTCTCGAACAACTGCCAACTGTCAACTGTCATCGGTCATTCCAAATCTTCCAGCTTTCCTCGGCCTGGATAATCAGCATTTCCAATCCATTATTTATCGTAGCTCCTGCAGTTTCTCCTTTTTGAAGAAATATTGTTTTTGCAGGATTATAAATTAAGTCAAACAAATAATGATCCGAAGACAAAGCCTGATACGGAAGTGGCGGGCATTGCCGGATATCGGGAAACATTCCGAGAGGCGTCGTATTGATGATCAAAGTATGGCTTTGCATCAGGGATTCCGTCACCTGATCATAACTGATATATTTTTCTGATTTATTGTTGGGGTTTCGGGAAACGATTTTATAATCAATACCCAGTTTTCGGATTACATATTCCACGGCTTTTGAAGCGCCGCCCGTTCCCAGTATCAACGCTTTTTTGTGTGAAGATTTAAGCTGCTTTTTAAGAGATTGTTCAAAACCGATGATGTCTGTATTGAATCCGGATAATTTCCCATCTCTGATATCGATACAATTGCAGGCTCCCGTTTTTGTTACTACATCATTGGACTCATGAAGAAAAGGAATAACAACTTCTTTATAAGGAATAGTGACATTCAATCCTCGCAAAAAAGATTCCGTTTCGAGCACTCTCGGAAGTTCGTTAATAGAAGGCAAAGAGAAATTTTCATACACACAATCTGTCAAATGCTCGCGTTTGAATTTCTCCGAAAAATATTTTTGGGAAAATGAATGGCTGAGGGGATACCCTATCAGGCCGAATTTTCTCATTTGGCAATGGCTTTGTCCAGAAACAAATGAAAAGTATCACCACGCAATCCCAGGCGCATGGCTTCAAGAGCAATCATTTCATTGGGCGCAATATTTCCGAGATTCACATTACATCCCAGCAGTTCGATAAAATACAACTGCTGCGATTTTTGAGGCGCCTCCCAAAGTATTTTTTCCTGCGGAATCTGGGTTAAAATTTCCTGCACCAAGCCTTCTCTTACTTCTCCTGTGCCCCGGTAAATACCTACATTACCGGCTTCCCGGGCTTCAGCAATAACATAAGTGGCTCCGGCATTCAATTCGGAACGCATCAATTCAATCCATTTATATGGAGGAATAATATGCTCCGCATCCTTGCTGCCAACCTCACTTAAAACAGTTGCATATTTTGTAAGCTTTTCAATATATCCGCATTTCTCAGCATGGGGAATAGTGATGGATCCATCACTGACCTCGATATATGTGATACCGTATTCCTTGCATACAGCGATATAATCTTCAAATTGATTGCGTACAAGAAAAGCCTCGAACAGGGTACCGCCAAAGTAAACGGGAATATTATAAGATTTATATGCCTCGATTTTTTCATTCAGATTGGGGGTTACAAAAGAAGTACCGAAACCAAGTTTAACAATATCAACATGAGGATGCGAAACACTTAAGAAATTTTTTGTTTCATCAATGCTTAATCCTTTGTCCATAACCATGGTAATGCCCTTTTTGCGGGGTTTCTTTTCTCTCTCCGGAATCTGAGTTAATTTAAAATTCATCCTGAATATAGTTTCTCTTTTAAAAAACGGGTTGAGGCGCAAAAATAGGAAACAATATCAAATCAGCTCTTTCAAGCCTTATTTGAACTGATAAAGTCTTGCAAAAAAATTAAAAGGATTTATTTTTTTTGTACCGGGCAATTAAGTCAACAACCGGCTGATATTGCAATATGCCTGGATTGAGTTCTACTAACTTTTTCAGCAGTTTGGGAGCATTCGTCATCGCTCTTTCCAATTGTACCAAACCCTCTTTGTATTTACCCATTGAAAAATAAACGGCGCTCAGGTAAAAAATGAAGATGGGTTTACCGCCCGTGATCCGGATGGCAGCCTGAACCTGTTCGAGCGCTTCTTTGAAAAACTCCGCATTGTATAGACACCGGATTAAGGCTTCCCAGCTTGAGATATTTTTCGGACGCATACGCACCACATTTGAGAAATATTGTATCGCTTCTTTGTACTCACCCAACTGCATTTTACATTCTCCCATGGCCAGGTTGTATTCAGGCTGCCTGCCATGAATCTGCATGGCGGCTTCGAGATTTTTTACTGCATTTGCCCACTGCCCTTCGTTGAGATAGGTACAGGCTATTTTATAATAGAGTTTGCTATCCTCCTGGTTCAGGTGGGAGGCTTTTCTGTAGTAAAAACGAGCCTGCGCATAATTGCTTAGTTTGTCGTAGCAGTGACCAATGGCTTCGTAGATGACATCTTCCGGTTTGGAAAGTTCAAGCACTTTTTCAAGTGATTCGATTGCCTCACGGAATTTCCTGAGCCGGATATAGGCATCGCCCATATTCCGATAGGCATAATCAAATTTCTCGTCAATAGCAACTGCGTATTTGTATGCGTCGATCGCTTTTTCATATAATTTCAAACCCTGATACGCTGCAGCAAGATTAAACCATCCCAGCTCGCAATATGGAATTTCATCGATGATATGCTGATGAAGACGAATGCTCTCTTCATTGCGCCCTGTGAAATCCGTCCAGAAACAAATTTTATAAAGCGCTTCTTCATTGGCGGGATCCTGTTCGAGTATCAGTTTCAGGCAATCAAATATCTTATCGAATTCTTCGTAATCATCATATACGTCGGCGAGTTCAAATAATAATTCTATCCTTTCTTCTCCTTCAAAATGCATCAATGCCTCCTGTAATAAGGCCACTGCTTTATCCTGCTGGTCCAATGCGAGATAAGCATCGGTCTTTAAAATAAAAAGATTGATATCCGTTGCATCCAGCAATTCAGCCTGCTCGAGAATGTTGAGCGCTTCCCGGTACTGGCGGGATGCAATCAGCAAATCTGCTTTCCGGATAAGCAGGGCCGAAGAATAAGGATATTGGCTGATGGCGAGTTCCACGGCCTCCAGTGCCTGAGGAATATCTTCCTTCTCGTCAAAATAATCAATAATTTTTTCGAAGGATTCTTCGTCCAGAAAGGAATGGCTGCGGCCGCTGCGCAGGTTCTGATATTGTCTTAATAATTCTCTTAAATCTTCGTGTTCCTGATGGTATGGATTTTCTTTCATGCAGTTCAAGGTTATACTAAATTAAAGCATAATAAACTTTCTGCAAATTATTTATCATTACCACAACTCATTGTTCATAAATAACGTATTTCTGTGATGAGCAATGTGAGCCGGATTGGAATTGACCGATAATTGACCCGCGGGAAAAAGTTAAAAAAGAGCAAAATAAATGATAGATGGTTAAAAAATACCCAAAATTTATTACTATCTTTGTCCGATCATGCTATCTGTAATCAACCATCAAATGAAAAAATTGACGCGAAAAGCCAGCATTTGTGCTGTGCTGATCATCGCTGCAATTCTGACATTTGCAAGTAAAGGCGGAGGCGGTGATAAGAAAAACAATAATACCTTCAGAAACAATTTTACGCCAATACGTTCGGTTTCTTCTTTTACTTTAAAAACAAGTCCTTCATATAGCGGAACTTCTATTTTTAACCAACACAAAGATGACAACAAGCTGTCATTCAATGCAATGGTGACATATGAAAAGGGCAACACCACATATATCCTGCCTTACAAATATAAAGTACCTCTTTCTTCGTTTAGTAACAATTCGAAGACTAATCTTCAGTTCCTTGGCGTGAAGATAAAAATGCCTAAATAAGCAGTAAAAAATGATTAAACCCAGCGGACGGGAAAATTTTTCCGGCTAATAGCATTTATTTCCTGGACAGTAGTTTAGCTCTTCTCGATATTTAATTTCTTACTCTCCTCATACGACATCTCCCTGTATCCGCTCTTCGGAATATCAAATTTAGATGCCGGAACAGGATTTAAATTAATGGATGCCAGCACATATTTTATCTGCAGACTGCCCTTTGTCAATTCATATTCGAGTGGTAATCCATTCAGGCTTTTGAACTGGACATCATAATCCTTGTTTTCGGGTACCAGGTCCTTAGTGTAATATACGCTTATTGTAAAACCGTCGCTGGTAGTAGCTACCGCTTTATCGCATTTATATCCTGCGATGATTTTGGATTCCTGGACATTGTTGAAATGAATGCCTTCATAACGCTTGTTTTTGTCCTGCCAGTTTTCAGGAGTCATTCTTATCAAAAGTTTCTGTCCGCTGACTTCCCTTAATACAACGGCAGACCCTGATTTCGCATCATATATTGTAGCAGACGAAAACATCGAACTTGTAATTTCAGAACGGCTCATATTGGCTTTGATGTAAATCGTATTGATTGCATTCAGTATGGGACTGCCTTGCGTTGGGTCAGTGCTGGAAGTATTGCTTAATGTATAATTGTAAACAATAGTGAGTTCAGATATTTTCTTTTGCGAGAACGTGGCCGGTGCGTAGAATAAGGCTAGAAAAAAGAAATAATACTTGAGTATTTTCATTTTGTGATAGGCAATTTATTGATTATAAGGAAGCAGACTATAGCTTGTAAATTAACTAAAATAAGAGAGTCCGCCTACATTAGCAATCAGAAAGACAAACGCTTTTCAATTTTGTAGAAAGTTTAAGACTCAATTCATTTCTTTCTTTTCGTCTGCTGCACTTTTTTCTGGGCTTCCTGCATTTGTTCAAACCTTTCCTGCCATTTTGGTTTTGTTTTAGGCTTGCTACGATTTGCCTGCAGTTTAGCAAGAATTTTGTCGTGATCAATAATGTATGTTTGAATCACCCATTGAAGAAGAAGCGTAATGCCATTGGAAACAGTATAATACCAGGTCAGGGCCGAAGGTAACCTGTTGAAGAAAAGCAGCAACATCACCGGCATGATATAAGGCATATACTTCATAGCGGGATTGCTTTGGTCGGGCGTCATGCTCATCCCATATAAAGAAATCAAAAAACTCGTCGCCACGGCGAGCAGTGCAAAAAGACTGATATGATCTCCATAGGCAGGGATGTTGAATCCAAAATTTAATATTGAATCATAGGCCGACAAATCCTTCGACCATAAAAAACTCTGATTTCTCAACTCGATATTGGAATTGAAAAAACTATACAATGCAAAAAATATAGGAATCTGCAATAAGGCGGGAATGCAACCTCCTAACGGGTTCACCCCCGCTTCCCTGAATAATTTCATCTGTTCCATGCCTGCCTGCTGCTGATCATTCCCCACTCTTTTTTTCATTTCCTCAATTTCAGGCCTCAATGCTTTCATCTTTGCGCCACTGAGATAACTGCTATACACCAAGGGTGAGGTCAGCAGGCGGATAAAAATGGTCAGCAACATAATCACAATACCATAGCTCGAAATAAATTTCTTGAAGAAATTAAATACAGGCATGATGACATATACGTTAACCGGGCGGACAAAAGAATAGAAATCTCTTCCCAGATCAACGATCCGATCCATTTCAGGCGCCGTTTTTTTGAGGATGTAATAATCATTCGGACCATAATACAACTGAAAAGGAACCACTGTCGATGGGGCGGAATTGATTTTCAGTTGAAGATTAACCTGTGTATTTCCGATCACAGTGGATGTATCTGCAGTTTCCCGAGTCCAATGCACTTCACCCGAACTGATATTGTTTTTTGCAATGAGCGTAGCATTAAAAAATTGCTGGGCTACGGCTATCCACTGAACCGGTTTTTCAAATTTTCTTTCCTGTTTGGAAGAGATATAATCAAAGCTATTATTCTCGGAAAAACAAACTTTAGACAATTGCCTTTCGTAGGTTACATTTTTTTGTGTTCTCACCATTTCTGCATGCCAATCCAGATTAAAATTATCCTGTGAAAATAGTTTTGAAGGATTGCTGATGACAACATTCCAGTCCATCAGATAGCTGTCAGGATAAATGATGAACCGGTGTTCGATAGATTCATTTCCCGGAGCAGGCAACCTGAACAGAACGAGCTGGCTGCCATCTGAATTTTTGGTGATTTGAGGTTTGTCGAAATACAAATCAGCAATTTGAGAAGACTGATTTGAGGAAGTATTGATAGAATATGAAATACGGTTATTTGCAGAAGGATCAATAATCTTCACCCAGGCACTGTCGAAAGATTTAAATTTTTTCAGCTGAACTTCTTTGGGCTGTCCGCCTTTATTTGTGAAAATGATTCGCATGACATCATTTTCCACCGTATCCATTCTTTCTGTTCCCGTGACAGCCTTATTAAATCCGGTGGCTGTATCAATAACAGCTGATTTATTTTTTGATGTATCCTGAAGTCTTACCTGAGCCTCCTCCCTTGCTTTTACTTTTGCTATCGAATCCTCGTAAACCTGTTTTTGTTTTTGCAGCTCCTGGCTGTTTTTTGTCGAAATAAACAAATATGCGAAAAGCAAAAGTCCCAATAACACAAAACCAATGACTGTATTGCGATCGAATCCCATTTAGTGTGTAATTTAAAGAGGTGCAAAGATAGGGGGAAGTCGGGAAAGACCGGAAAGTCCCTGGCATTAAAGAAAATACAAAAACATTAAATCCAAATCAGTTTTTCGATCTCGTTTTCTTCCTGTCAACTCATATCATTTCACCCTGGAATACAACATTTTTAACTGCATTTCGGTTCTCGGCAAATTCTTTCGCGGCTTTTATGAAATGAACGAAAATAGGTTGCGGATTTTCAACAGTACTTTTTAATTCGGGATGATATTGCACACCTATAAAAAATGGATGACCGGTAAGCTCCATGATTTCCACCAGTCCGCTTTCAGGATTTTTACCGCTGGCAATCATGCCTGCATCTTCAAATTGTTGCAGGTAGGCATTGTTAAATTCCCAACGATGGCGATGTCTTTCCCAAACTTCCTTTTTCCCATAAATATGACTTGCAAGTGTGCCATCCCTGATAACGCAGGGATAAGCGCCTAAGCGCATGGTTCCGCCCTTTGTGGTAATTTTTTTCTGCTCGGCCATCAGGTCAATGACAGGGGTTGTCGTGTCAGGCTGCATTTCTGTTGAATGGGCATCATGAAGTCCCAATACATTGCGGGCAAATTCGATCACAGCCATCTGCATACCCAGACAAATACCAAAGAAAGGCAGTTTGTTTTCGCGGGCATATTTCACCGCAATGATTTTTCCTTCTATTCCCCGATGACCAAAGCCGGGGGCGACTAGCAAGGCATCGAGACTACCCAGTTTTTCAGCCACATTCTCCTGGTTGATAAATTCACTGTGCACGTTTACAATATGCACTTTGCATTCATTCATCGCGCCTGCGTGAACAAAGGCTTCGAGAATGGATTTATAGGCATCCTGCAATTCAATATATTTTCCGATCAGCCCGATATTCACCCTGCTCTTTGGGTATTTCAGCTTATCCAGAAACTCTTTCCACTTGGTTAACTCCGGTTCATGATAATTGGTGATGTTTAATTTTTTCAGGCAGATCAGATCCAGTTTTTCCCTCATCATGGTCAATGGAACTTCATAAATGGTTGGTGCATCTGCCGCTTCAATCACGGCTTCCTGTTTTACATTACAAAATAGGGCAATCTTCTTTCTTATATCTGCTGACAGAGGTTCTTCAGTCCGGCATACAATAATATCCGGATTTACTCCTTCCTGGCTCAGCAATTTCACACTATGTTGAGTGGGCTTTGTCTTGAGCTCCTTGGCGGCTCTCAGGTAAGGAATAAGCGTGAGATGCACAACTACGCAATCTTCTTCAGCCATTTCCCACTGTAACTGGCGAACAGCCTCAATAAACGGAAGTGATTCGATATCCCCAACCGTACCGCCTATTTCCGTAATGATGATATCGTATTCATTGCTTCCACCTAACAAAAGCATTCTTCTTTTTATTTCATCCGTAATATGCGGAACGACCTGCACTGTTTTTCCAAGGTAGGCTCCTTCCCTTTCCTTATTGATTACAGTTTGATAAATTCTTCCCGTGGTTACATTATTTGCCTGCGATGTGTAGATACTGAGAAAGCGTTCATAATGGCCAAGGTCGAGATCGGTTTCAGCTCCATCTTCCGTGACATAACACTCTCCATGCTCATAAGGATTCAGTGTTCCGGGATCCACATTAATATAAGGATCGAACTTCTGGATAGTAACACGCAGGCCTCTTGCCTGCAATAATTTAGCTAAAGAAGCTGCTATAATGCCCTTACCCAAAGAAGAAGTTACGCCACCGGTAACAAAAATATACTTGGCCATATTGAATGGTATTATGAAATATTATGATGATGATTAATTTTAACTTAAGGTGGGCCCGAAAATAAATACTGCTAAACAAACAGTTTCCCGACATTAAGAAAGTTCAAGAACTTGCCTAAAATTGTCCGATTCTGATTCAGCTATTTCCTGATAAACTTAACCCGCCCTGACCACGGAAAATAAAAAAAAGGAATAAATTCCAAGAGGTCATGCAAACGTACACCAAATTTTTTAATCAGGAAAAAGCCCTTCCGGCAAATGTGGATAACTAAATAAATCCATTCATTGTTACAACATGGAAATGCTGGGATTTGTTACGAACTTTATATGCTGTCATCATAACCATTTAACAATGCTATATGAAAAAATACTCATCACTCCTGTTGCTTCTGATCTTTTTCATTACATCCAGGAGCCAAAAAATGAGCTGTTGCGCTCCTTCTGCCACAGAAGAATTTTCTCAATTGACATCTGACAAAAGTTTTGTTATGAGCCATAATCAACCTTTAGCTTTCACCTATAAAAGTGAAAACGGAAACGCCATCACCTTCAAAGCTGCCGATGGCACTGATGCCTATGGATGGGAGATAAAGTCAAAAAAACCGAGTCATAATTATTTATTTGTCATTCACGAATGGTGGGGACTGAATGATTATATCAAGCAGGAAAGTGAAACACTCTGGAATGATCTCGGCAATACCAATGTTATTGCCATTGATTTGTATGATAAAAAAGTAGCAGCAACCCGTGAAGATGCAGCTAAATATGTGCAAACCGTTACCACGGAAAGAGCAGTAGCAATCATTAAAGGAGCCATCGCATATGCTGGTCCTAATGCAAAAATATTTACTATCGGCTGGTGTTTTGGCGGAGGCTGGAGCTTACAGGCCAGCCTGCTTGCGGGAAGCCAGGCAGCAGGGTGCGTGATGTATTATGGAATGCCTGAAAAGGACGTAGAGAAACTGAAGACCCTTCATGCAGATGTGCTGGGAATATTTGGGAACAAAGACAAATTCATTACTCCAAAAGTGGTGGATGATTTTTCAGATAACATGAGCAAGGCAGGGAAGAAACTGGTTCTGAAAAGGTATGATGCAGACCACGCTTTTGCCAACCCGAGTAACCCGGTTTATGATAAAGATGCAAAAGAGGATGCATACAAAATCACATTGTCCTTCTTTAAAGCAAGAATGGGATAACCGATTATTTTACAACCTTTGCCAGTATATAATCGGATTTAACTTTAAGAGCCGGTTTTATCGGAGAGAAGCGGGAAGCGATAGCTGACTGTGTGTTTTTCTCTGACTGTTTGATCTTTACAGTGTGAAGAATACTGATCGCTGCAATTTCTACTACCAGCACCACAAGACTGATATTCTTTTTCATAGTTTAGGATTTTTCACAATTTTTTCAGTTTCAATAGTTAATTAGGGGTTTTCTTCTACTTATTAACGTGAAGCCTAAAAAATTTATTATTTGTAAAGCACCAAAATACAACAATTTTCTGGTAGCAGGAAGCAGGATTTAGCGACAATAAGTCGTGTGGAAAAATATCATATAAATTTGAGCAGCATACCCCTTAGCATAAATTCCCAATATGAGAAAAAGTATTACAAAACAACTAATCCTTTACAATCTTGTCATAGCTGGCTACCAAACCCTTTATTAATGATGAACTAAATCCACGATGCTCCATTTCATTCAAGCCTGCAATTGTACAACCCTTGGGTGTAGTCACTTTATCAATTTCCTGTTCGGGATGAGAATCTTTTCTTAACAGCAATTCAGCTGCTCCTTTTACCGTCTGGGCAGCAATCAGACTTGCCGTAGCAGCATTAAACCCGATCTCTATTCCACCCTGGATATTTGCCCGGATATAGCGCATGGCGAATGCCGTTCCGCAGGCGCCCAATACTGTAGCAGCATCCATCAGACTCTCATCAATCTTCACCACTTTTCCGAGTTGACTGAAAACTTCCTGCACATATTGTAACTGGTCTTCGCTTGTATTTCTTGCCGCAAGGCAGGTCATGCTCTCCTGAATGGCTATGGCGGTATTGGGCATGGCCCTGACAATCGGAATTCTCTTGCCTAAGATTTCCGAAATATGTTCGATGCTGATGCCCGTTACCACGGAGACCAATACATGCTTTTCTTCTTTAAAATCTTTTTTCAACGCATTCAGCACATCATTTACCTGGAAGGGTTTCACAGCAAGTACAACCAGATCAGCATAATGAACAGCTTCTTCATTCTTATCGCTGACCAACACGCCTTTTCTTTCCAGTTCATGCAGGTATTGAATATTGCGCCTGGTCACCAGGATATGTTTGGGCAATACAAATCCGCTCTGAATCAATCCCTCTGCAATGGAAGCGCCCAGGTTTCCTCCACCGATAATCGCTATTTTCTTATTCATCTTGCTGATCGTTTTGTCGAAATTAAAGAAAAAGAAGGAAGATGAAATGTGGTGAGATAAACCAATTATGGAAGAGCGAATCGAAAGATATGAACGAAGCAATCACCAATATACCGCAGATCAGAAGTATTTTCCTTTGCTCAGATAATTTCTCACATAATCGTCAACTCCTTTTTCCAGGGAGTAAAAAGAATCCATATATCCCACACTCCGGAGTTTTTGCATATTGGCCTCCGTGAAATATTGATATTTATCACGTATGTCCTCGGGCATATCAATATATTCAATATGTGGCTTCATATCAAGACCTGCAAAAGTGGCTTTCACCAGATCGTTGAATGATCTTGCCTTACCTGTTCCGAGATTGTAAATCCCGGAAGTCGGCTGATGCTGCATGAGCCAATAACAAATTTTCAAAACATCTTTTATGTAGACAAAATCGCGGAGTTGCTCGCCATCTTTGAAATCCGGCCGGTGTGATTTAAACAACTTTACTTTTCCCTGACTTTTAATCTGGTTAAAAGAGTGATAGATGACGCTTGCCATCCGGCCCTTATGATATTCATTGGGGCCGTACACATTGAAAAATTTAAGGCCTGCCCAAAAATTAGGATGATCTTTTTCGTGAAGCACCCATTTGTCAAATTCATTTTTGGATACTCCGTAAGGATTCAGGGGCTTCAGCACATTGACGATTTCGTGATTGTCGTTATAACCCAATTCCCCAGCGCCATAAGTTGCTGCCGAAGATGCATAGACCAGGGGAATATCATGGACCGAGCAGTACTGCCAGACCTTCTTGGAATATTCAACATTCAGATGCTGATGAATTGAATAGTTGAACTCGGTTGTATCTGTCCTCGCACCGATATGAAAGAAAAAGGAAATCCTGGGTTTGAACCGGAACAGCCATTCAAAAAACTGTTCCCGTTCTATCTTCTCCGTAAACTTTTTGCCTTCGAGATTGGGCGCTTTATCAGCGCGACTGAAATCATCCACCAATAACAGGTTGGTATAACCGCGGTAATTAAGATATTCCACCAGACAACTGCCAATGAAACCAGCAGCACCCGTAACAACTATTATCCCTTTCTTGTCCATTCATTCATCAGATTGAAATAAAACATTATTACTATAGTGAGCTAAGTGCGCTTTCGTTTTCCGATCCAGCAAGGAGGTTTTCTATGGCTCTCTCATATTTGTTTTTCCATTCCCCAATATTCCCCCAGTCCATCCCATCAATTTCTATATCACTGCCCGTTACAATACCAATTTCCTGATAAAGAAAGCTTCCTAATATTTC
Source organism: Puia sp. (assembly GCA_035501475.1). GTDB lineage: Bacteria > Bacteroidota > Bacteroidia > Chitinophagales > Chitinophagaceae > Puia. The sequence goes on from DATJWE010000255.1 coordinate 25,201, forward strand.
TTTGCATTCATTTAATTTCTCTGCTTTCACACTCACCACTATGCGACTCTGCGATTCACCGAACCAAAAAGCATCTTTCCTTATGTCAGGGTCGGTCGTTATCACAGTGAATCCGAAATTATCCACGAAAGCTGATTCAAGCAATGTAATGAACAAGCCTCCTTCGCTGACATCGTGGGCAGACTCAACCAGTTTCTTTTGGATAAGCAGGGATATTTTTTTCTGGAGAAGCAGCTCTTCTTCTATATCTAAATAAGGGGCCGGACTGAATTCTATTCCATGCACTTTGTGAATGTATTCCGACGAAGAAATATCGTCCCTGCTTTTACCAATCAAAAAAATCAGGTCGCCCTCATTCTTAAAACCCAAAGTCATTTTATCATTTACGTTTTCCAGCAATCCAACCATACCGATGGTTGGCGTCGGGTATACGGCTCCGTCAGGATGCTGGTTGTAAAAACTTACATTGCCTCCTGTCACCGGTGTATCGAATTTTCGGCAGGCTTCTCCCATGCCTTTGATGGCATGCACAAACTGGTAGTATACTTCGGGGTCATAGGGGTTACCGAAATTAAGACAGTTGGTTACTCCCAAAGGTTGACCTCCGCTACAAACAATATTGCGTGCAGCTTCGGCAACTGCTATCATGGTCCCTTTATACGGATCAGCAAATACATAGCGGCTATTACAATCAGTGGTCATAGCGATCCCCTTCAGCGTTCCTTTTACGACAACTACAGACGCATCAGCAGGTGCGTTTGTCGAAACATTTGCTGCGCCAACCGTACTATCATATTGGACGCTGATCCATTTTTTTGAAGCAATAGAAGGTATGGTTACCAATTCTCCTGCTATTTTCCTGAGATCAGCGGGAAGCGGAATGGAGCGTGAGTCAAAAGCCTGTATTTTTTCAAAGTACTTCGGCTCCTGAAATTCCCTGCTGTATTGAGGAGCGCCTCCGCCCAGCACAAGTTCAGCAGCGGGGATCTCTGCCTCCAGGTGGCCGTCCATATAAAAACGAAGCAATTTGTCGTTTGTCACTTCCCCAATTTTTGCACAAGGCAGGTCCCATTTATCGAAAATGGCAAGCACCTCTTTTTCTTTCCCTTTCCTAACTACCATCAACATACGCTCCTGGCTTTCGCTCAACAGAAGTTCCCAGGCCTTCATTCCTGATTGTCTCGCAGGGACCTTGTCCAAATCAATACGCATACCCACTTCACCCTTCGCGCTCATTTCAGCAGTAGAGCAGATAATGCCTGCAGCTCCCATATCCTGCATGCCCACGACGGCGCCTGTTTGAATCGCTTCCAGGCAGGCCTCCAATAATTTTTTTTCCTGAAAAGGATCACCGACCTGAACGGCTGGTAACTCTTCCTTGCTTTCTTCAGTAATATCTGCAGAAGCGAAAGAAGCGCCCCCAATGCCGTCCTTACCCGTAGCGCTGCCAACAAAAAACACCGGGTTACCCTCACCCTTAGCCGTAGCCGAAATGGTTTGACCGGTTTCCACAATCCCGACACTCATGGCGTTTACAAGCGGATTGGTATGATAACATTCTTCGAAATAAATTTCACCTCCTACGGTGGGTACACCAAAGCAATTCCCATAGTGACCGATCCCATGCACCACTCCGGATAGAAGGTGTTGTGTTTTGGATTCTTTCAGATTACCAAACCGTAAGGAGTTCAGAGAAGCGATGGGCCTGGCCCCCATGGTAAAAATATCGCGGTGAATGCCTCCGACTCCTGTAGCCGCCCCCTGGAAGGGTTCAATGGCAGATGGATGATTATGTGATTCTATTTTGAAGACTACACCTAACCCATTACCAAGGTCCATCAGACCTGCATTCTCCTCACCTGCTTTCACTAACATTTTTCTGCCTTCCCTCGGAAGAGTTTTCAGCCACTTGATAGAATTTTTATAGCTGCAATGTTCGCTCCACATGGCACTGAATGCACACAATTCATTGAAGTTGGGGATGCGGCCGAGTTTTTGTTTGATGAGCTCAAATTCTTCTGCTGTTAAGCGAAGTTGTTCAGCAGTTTTAACGGTTATATCCATGTTAACTGGGAAAACACAAAAATACGAACACCGCGTCAATCTAATGTATAATTTTATCGCAGACAACAGACTGCAATGCGCATTGTTTTTATTCATCCACACAAATCCTTTCTCCCGGAAATTCAAGCGTACCGTAATTTTTTTTCCGGATATGGAATTGAAACAGTTATCTGTCGCCCCGACGAATACAGTGAGATAAATGCCGACGTGGAATGGCATTTTCTCGGCATGCATACAACCAACAGCAAAAAAAAGCCGGTCATAATCCACGAATATGCTTCAGCCTCCCTGCCACCTTTCAGAAAAGAAAAAGACTTCCTAAAGCGATGGACCAACACAAAACCGGATTACCGCTTGTTTTTGAACGAATATGTAAAAAAGCAACTCGGATTTAAAGACAATGTTCCGTTTGGGTTCAGGGAAATGGGTATTGCCGATTCTTTTTTTTCTACCGACAAAGAAATTACAAAATCTCATGATTTCATCTATACCGGAAGTGTAACAGCCAACAGGCAGATTGAAAAACTATTAACGCTTTTTACAAATAGTCATCTGAAAAAACATTCCTTACTTATACTCAGCAGTAATTATGAAAATCTGATGGATCGCTTTTCCAGCTCCGAGAATATTACATTTCTTGGCCCGGTTGAGCACGGCATGGTTAGTGAGTATGTTTCTAAATCAAGATTTGCTATTAATTACATGCCGGACAAAGAACCTTTCAATCATCAAACGCCTGTGAAACTGCTTGAATATATTGCGCTGAAAATACCCGTCATCAGTTCCAGGTATGCCTGGGTAGAAGAATTCTCACAATCATATGGCGGTAATTTTTTTTATCTCGACAATGAAGATTCAAACCTAACCTGGGAAAACGTTACCCGACATCAATTTTCTTTTCCTGATGTCGAAGAATGGAGATGGGAAAGGCAAATAAGAAAATCGGGGGTACTCGAATTCCTTCAATCCAGGTTTCATGAATTATCTTTTTGAAGAAATTTCAAAGTCCCTTTATATTCTTCAATCACCCTGTTGATATTAAATTTTTCTATCGCCAACTCCCTGCCATTACTTCCCATTTTTTTTCGTTCTTCTTCCGGTAACCTGATTATTCTCTCCATTTTATCTGCCAGGTCAAAGGGATCGTTCAGATTACAGAGATATCCGTTGAAACCATCCGATACTACTTCTTTACATCCCCGATTCCGGGAAGTAAGAATCGGCAGCTCCATACTGGCTGCTTCCAGCAAAGAACGGGGAATGCCTTCGTTATAAAAAGAAGGGAAGACAAAACAGTCTGCGTTTTTCAGAAAAGGCCTCACATCTTTGGCAAATCCTTTATAGATGATAATTCCTTCTCTCTCCCATTTTTTTAACTCTTCATCCGTGATAGAGTCCGGGTGCTTTTTTTCAAAGAAACCAATCAGCTCAAAATTTGCACTATAATTTTTCTTCCTTATGATCCGCGCTGCATCTGCAAATACGGCGATGCCCTTGCTTCTCAGCAATCTTGCACTCATCAAAAAAGTGAAATCAGAATTACTTCTGCCTACTTGTATTGAATCTGGTGAGAAATAATCGGTATTGATGCCTTCACCAGGGAGAACTTTCGTCTTTTCAATATTCACAATGCTACCTTTAATAAATATTCCTGCATCTTCATTATTCAAAAACCAGATTTCCCTGACATCGCGTAATGCTTTTTTATATAACAACCGGACCACACGATTTAGCCAGTTATGTTTTGCAAAAGAATAACCTAATCCGGTTACCACAGCCACCGATTGAATGGAAAGAGCGGAAGCTGCAAAGGAACCGTAAATATTTGGTTTGATCACATAGTGAAAAATGAAATCAGGCTTTTGTTCCCTGTAAATCTTTTTCAACTGATAATACAGGTCGAAATCTTTGAACGGATTTTCGGTACGATTATTAAAGCGAATAGGCATATAGATGCAGCCTTCCTGTTCAAGCAGGATGGAGTATTCATCATCTGGCGCAATAACCATCACGCGATGGATCGTCTTGAGATAACGAATAATATCCAGCCTGAAATTATACAGTGACCATGCACTGTTGGATACCAGCGCAATCAGTTTTTTATCAGCAGGACTATATTCTTGCATTAATTTATATTAAATTCAAATTTATAGATTTGAGGTATTAATTTCTATTTTGAAAATTGATATATGCCCGCAGCCATTGTTTTTACAGGCTATTTCTTTTTTTTATTATTTGTCACACATCTCATCATTAAAAGGAAGATTCCTGATTTCAGTTTCTGGCAAACAGGAGCCGTTTTTTCTTTCAAAGTCTTACTGGGATGCCTATACGGATATATTTTCCTGAAATACTATCACGGCGATGATACCTGGAGTTTTTTCAATGAATCGAAGCTGGAATTCCAGAAATTGTTTCATCAACCGGGTGCGTTTTTTAGCGATCTACTGCCCTATCATTCTTTTGAACGTACAAAAGATGTCGGGCAGGGGTTTGCATTATATATAAAGACCCTTGAATACGGGTTGATGACCAAACTACTTGCCATATTCAATATTTTTAGTGGGAAGAACTATTATATTGATGTTTTATTGTTTGATTTCACTGTATGCTGGGGACCTTTTCTGTTTTTTAAAATGATGGTTTCATTTTTCCCGGATAAAAAAAGAATATTATTTCCTGTCATTTTCTTTATTCCTACAATAACTTTTTGGCTAAGCGGAATAAGGGGCGATGGAATATTGTTTTTGTGTATTGCCCTAATTCTTTACTACACTAATAAATCGTTTGATCAAAACAAAATAAGTCATTGGATATATATCCTGGCAGGTTTCGCGGGTTTTTTAGTTTTTAGAGCACAGTACCTCCTGGTTTTTCTTCCTGCATTTTTTTGCTGGCTTATCACTAACAAAAATAAACGTTCGGCAATCCGACAGTGGGTTTTAATATATGCTGCATGCCTATGCGTTTTCTTTGTGAGTATGTCGTTTTCGCCGGACAATACATTTTCAGGAGCATTGATTAAAAGACAAAGGGAATTTTTCGCGTTGCATGGCAATACCAGATTTAATTTGGATAGTTTGAAACCAACTTTCGGCAGCTTTATTAAAATATTACCTCAGGCGACGATCAATACTTTTGCACGCCCCTTTATTTGGGAGGCAAAGGGGGCATTGCAATGGATGGCGGCCCTGGAAATCATTGCCGGCTGGATATTATTAGTGTTTCTACTTATTGCGGCTCAAAAAAACTGGAAACAACTATTTAATCATCCCCTTCTCTTATTATTTCTTTTTTATGGGCTGAGCCAGATTATCCTGATCGGGTATATTGTACCTTTTCCTGGTGCCATCGTCCGCTATAAGGCAATTCCTGAACTTTTTTTGGTCGTCTTTCTCGCAGTCGAAATTGAATGGAGAAAGTTCAATATAAATTACAATAATAAATAATATATTATTTTTTTTAAATAGAATCTAAATATTCCTTATTAATTGTCATTTTTTTGCAGTATTCCCTCTTATTACATAAAAAAACCTGATTTATCTCGATTTTTTTGGGGATCATGTTCAATTAGCTTTTATTTGCATTTGAAAAAAATTTAAAGCAATGGAATCCCTAAGATTTAAAGCAATTAATGATCTCTCAGCAGAATCTAATGGATTGACTGTGGAAGGATCATCCAAAATCACATCGATTTTCGGAGAAAACGTTTTTACCTTAAAAACGGCAAGGGCGTTTTTAAGTGATGAGGCATACAAAAGTCTTACTGCTTCAATTAAAGGCGGGAAAAAAATAGACCGGGCTGTTGCCAACCAGATATCTGCGGGCCTGCGCCAGTGGGCAGACAGCAAGGGTGTAACTCATTTTACACATTGGTTTCAGCCATTGACTGGTGTAACTGCTGAAAAGCACGATTCTTTTTTCACCATAAAGAGCGACGGCACTCCCATTGAGCAATTTGACGGTGATGCGCTGATACAGCAGGAACCCGATGCGTCTTCCTTCCCCAGTGGAGGCATACGTGCTACTTTCGAAGCAAGAGGTTATACCGCCTGGGATCCATCTTCACCCATTTTCATTATGGAAATTGGGTCGGGAAGAACCCTTTGTATCCCGACTATTTTTGTATCCTACACCGGAGAAACACTTGACTATAAAGCCCCCCTTCTTAAGTCTCTGGAAGCTTTAAATAAATCTGCTGTTGATGTTTGCAGTTATTTCGATAAAAATATAACCAAAGTCTTTGCAACCTTAGGTTGGGAACAGGAATATTTTGTGATCGATGAGGGTCTCGCGAATGCGCGTCCTGACCTGGTTATGACAGGCAGAACTGTTTTCGGGCATGCTCCTGCCAAAGGCCAGCAGCTTGAAGACCACTACTTCGGATCAATTCCTGAAAGAGTGTATGCATTCATGCGCGACTACGAAGAGGAAGCATATAAATTAGGTATCCCGCTGAGAACACGTCACAACGAAGTGGCTCCTTCCCAGTTTGAGGTTGCTCCTATTTTTGAAGAAGTCAGCGTGGGCGTTGATCATAATATCCTCTGCATGGATGTCATGGACCGTGTGGCCCGCCGCCATAAGTTAAGGGTTTTATTGCACGAAAAGCCGTTTGCAGGAATCAATGGAAACGGGAAGCACAATAACTGGAGCATGGCCACAGATACAGGAATCAACCTGCTCGCTCCGGGAAAAACGCCAAAGACAAACCTGTTGTTCCTCACTTTCTTCGTAAATACCATCAAAGCCGTATATGATTACTCTGATGTACTGAGGGCATCCATAGCGTCAGCGGCTAATGATCACCGTTTGGGAGCAAACGAAGCACCTCCCGCAATCATTTCCGTATTTATCGGACAATACCTGACCAAAGTGCTGGAAGATGTGAAACAAAGAGTAGGCGCAAAATTCGACGAGCAGGATGAAGCCATCCTGAAATTGGACTTGCACCGAAGCATCCCGGAATTATTGTTGGATAACACCGATCGTAACCGTACTTCTCCATTTGCTTTCACCGGAAATAAATTTGAGTTCCGTGCAGTAGGTTCTTCGGCTAACTGTGCTAACGCAATGACTGCTTTAAATACTATTCTTGCCGAAACACTTAAGAAATTCAAGAAAGACGTGGATGCATTGATTGATAAGGGAGAAAAGAAGGAAATTGCCATCATGCATGTCATTCGCGAATATATCGTGAGCAGCGAAAAGATCCTTTTTGAAGGCGATAACTATAGTGAAGAATGGCAGAAAGAAGCAGAAAAAAGGGGATTACCCAATGTGAAAACAACTCCGCTGGCACTCGATGTCCTGCTGACTGACAAAGCAAAACATCTGTATGAGGATAATGCCGTGTTGAATCATGTCGAACTTGAAGCGAGGCATGAGATCGAACTTGAAAAATACATTAAGAAAGTCCAGATCGAAGCCCGGATCATGGGTGAACTATGTACCAGTCACATTCTTCCGGCGGCGATCAAATACCAGAATCAGCTGATCCAAAATATCATTGGGCTGAAGGAACTCGGACTCAAAGACACGTCATATGCTAATCAGAAAAAAATTCTTGAAAAAATTTCTGAACATATTTCCAAGGTAAGTGAACTGGTAAGCAAGATGATCGAAGCAAGAAAGATTTGCAATGCGATGGAAGATACGCGCACCAAAGCTATCGCTTATTGCAGCCAGGTCAAAGAAGCTTTCTTTGATGATATTCGCTACCACGTAGATAAACTCGAGTTACTGGTAGACGATAACGAATGGCCTTTACCGAAATACAGGGAAATATTGTTCCTCAGATAAGATTATCCCTATACAACATAGGTACCCGAGGCTCACCGCAAGGTGGGCCTTCTTATTTTCTATTTATTTTTTCCTTTGCCCATTTCAAAGCAATATCCAGTTGCTGCTCCTGACTGAGATTTGTATTATCCAAAACAATGGCATCTTCGGCCTGTCTCAGCGGACTAAATTCTCTGTGTGAGTCGATATAATCACGCAATTCGAGATTGCTTTTTACTTCTTCCAAAGTGATATTGGGATTCTTTTCAAACAATTCATTAAACCTTCTTTCTACCCGGACTGCATTATCTGCCGTCATAAAAATTTTCAATTCGGCTTTGGGGAACACAACGGTGCCGATATCCCTGCCGTCCATAACAATACCTTTTCCCTTTCCCATCTTTTTTTGTTGTGCCACCGCAAATTCTCTCACCGATTTAATTGTTGCGACATCGCTTACCTTTTCGGCGATGACCAGATCGCGGATAAGATATTCCACATTTTCTCCATTAAGATAAATCTCGCTTTCGTTGCTTTTCGGATTATACCTGAAATCAATGACAATGTTTTTCAGTGCTTCTTCAACTATCGCAGGATGCGTCCAGTCAATATGATTCCGCAAAAAGTATAAAGTGATTGCACGATACATGGCCCCGCTGTCAATATATGTATAGTTGAGCACTTTGGACAATTGTTTTGCCAGGGTGCTTTTTCCGCAGGATGACCATCCGTCAATCGTGACTATAATTTTCTTTTCTGCTGGCATAATTCTGATAGTACAAGATACAAGAAACAAGGCATAAGAGACGAGTCTCCTATGCCTTGATTTCAAAAATCGAATTTATGAGTTTACTTATACTTCAGATTTTTCTTTTGCCCTTTCCTTCAGAGAGAATTTGATTTTAGAATTCTCCTTATCAAGATCAGCAATTAGAATATCTCCATCTTTAATATTCATGCTTAGTATTTCTTCAGCCAGTGGATCCTCCAGGTATTTTTGAATGGCTCTGTGCAAAGGACGAGCGCCGAATTGCTGGTCATACCCCTTTTCAGCCAAAAAACTCTTTGCTTCTTCAGTCAATTCCAATGTAAATCCTAACTGAACCAAACGTTTCATCACCCCCTTCATCAGGATGTCGATGATCTCGAAAATATGTTCCTTATTGAGAGAATTGAAAATAACGATATCATCCACGCGATTGAGGAATTCAGGACTGAACGTACGTTTAAGCGCTTTTTCAATAACGGCCTTATTATTTTCATCCACATTGGCCGTACGGGCAGAAGTAGCAAATCCCACACCATCCCCGAAATCCTTCAACTGACGGGCACCAATATTCGAAGTCATGATGATCAGGGTATTTTTGAAATCCACCTTCCGGCCAAGACCATCAGTCAACTGCCCATCATCCAACACCTGCAGCAGGATATTATAAATATCGGGATGCGCTTTTTCAATTTCATCCAGCAATATCACTGAATAGGGTTTACGACGAACTTTTTCAGTCAGCTGACCACCTTCTTCATATCCTACATATCCCGGAGGAGCGCCTATCAGGCGGCTCACCGTGAATTTTTCCATGTATTCGCTCATGTCAATGCGAATCAGCGAATCTTCAGAATCGAACATATATCTCGCCAATGCCCTGGCAAGTTCAGTCTTACCTACGCCTGTCGGGCCAAGGAAAATAAAAGTGCCTACCGGTTTTTTAGGATCTTTCAATCCGACGCGGTTGCGCTGAATGGCTTTTACAACTTTTTGTATAGCCTCATCCTGGCCAACCACCATTCCCTTCATATCATTTGCCATATTCCGCAGCTTTTCGCTTTCGGCCTGGACCATCCGCTTGACCGGAATACCGGTCATCATGCTCACCACTTCGGCTATATTTTCTTCATCGATAGGATAACGTTTGTGTTTGCTTTCTTCTTCCCATTCGACTTTTGCTTTTTCAAGCTCTTCCTGCAGGCGTTTTTCAGCATCCCTTAGTGAAGCGGCTTCTTCAAATTTCTGGCTCTTAACTACTTTATTTTTTTCATTCTTGACATCTTCTATTTTTTTCTCCAGGTCGACAATATTCTGAGGCACATTAATATTTTTGAGATGCACCCGGGCGCCTACTTCATCCAATACATCAATGGCTTTGTCGGGCAATAGGCGATCGGTCATGTACCGGTCACTGAGTTTGACACAGGCATTAATGGCATCATCACTATAAGTTACATTGTGATAATCCTCGTATTTGGATTTGATATTATTTAGTATCTGGATGGTTTCTTCCACGGTTGGTGGATCGATCATCACTTTCTGGAAACGCCTGTCCAAAGCGCCATCTTTCTCAATATACATTCTGTATTCATCAAGTGTAGATGCGCCAATGCATTGCAGTTCGCCTCTGGCCAGGGCCGGTTTGAAAATATTGGATGCATCCAGGGAACCACTGGCTCCCCCGGCTCCAACGATGGTATGAATTTCATCAATGAACAGGATGACATCGCGGTTTTTTTCCAGTTCATTCATGATAGCTTTCATTCTCTCTTCAAACTGTCCGCGGTACTTGGTTCCGGCAACAAGGGCAGCCAAATCAAGCGAAATGACTCTTTTGTCGAACAACACCCTGGAAACTTTTCGCTGAACAATACGCAATGCAAGACCCTCAACAATGGCAGTTTTACCGACGCCGGGTTCTCCGATCAGTATCGGATTATTCTTTTTTCTCCTGGACAGAATCTGGGAAACTCTTTCAATTTCCTCTTCCCTTCCAACAATCGGGTCCAAAGCATTCATTTCGGCAAGACGGGTAATATCCCTGCCAAAATTGTCGAGCACGGGAGTTTTACTTTTAGTTGTACCCGCGCTGCGTACTTTTTGTTGCGAATATTTTTTTTCTTCATCAAAATCATCATCATTTTCCTCTGCATATTCACTGCGGGTATCGTTGCTTTTTACCACTCCCAGTTCGTTTCTGAAAAGATCGTAATCCACGTCGAATTGATTTAAAATTTGAGTAGCAATGTTTTCTTTATTTTTCAGGATTGACAGCATTAGATGTTCTGTCTCTACAGTGGGACTTTTCAACGCTTTTGCTTCAAGTACAGTCACACGAATTACTTTTTCTGCCTGCTTGGTAAGCGGTAAACTATTGATGTTTGCAATATTTTTACCCGTTTTATCCTTCACAGCCAGTTCTACTTCTTTGCGTAATTCGTATAAGTCTACATTAAAGCTTTTCAAAATACGGACCGCGGTATTGTCTCCCTCCCGGATCAAACCCAGCAATAAATGCTCCGTACCGATAAAATCGTTACCCAACCGTAAAGCCTCTTCCCTGCTGAATGAAATAATTTCCTTTACCTGGGCAGAAAAATTATGATCCATTTTTAACTTATTGAGCTTTATACAATAATAACGAATATTTTTGATTTCTGTTTCCGATACTTTATTAACGACTGTTAACAATCATTAAGTGTGTATGCAGGTCAAAATTGATACCAGAGAAAAATTCCATGTCATAACCATTATAGGACCCGGTCTTGCTGCTAATATGACAGCAGATATAGACAAATGGGTGATGCCCTTGCTCCAAAATGACGTTAAAAACATTGTCCTCAACTTAAAAGACATTCAAACAATTGATATTGCTGCCGGGGAATATCTCGTGAAGACCCAACTGACCTTTTATGAAAACGATGCATCTTTCGTTATTTGTGGTCTGAACAATCAGGTCGAGGAAAAGTTGGATCAGGCCGATTTGCTCGAGTTGCTGAATACTGCTCCGACTGAAAGTGAAGCCCGGGATATCGTACAAATGGAAGAAATCGAACGGGAATTGCTCGATGAAGAATGATTGTAGCGACCCTTTATCAGCGCAAAATTTATATGAATGGTATCGCCGGAGCTTGAATCTGTCATCAAAAACAGCCTATCCTTATCATTGAGCAAGCCGGTGGGAAGTCTGGAGTTCCGTCCGGTTGGAGGCGGATCAATCAATACGAGTTACCAGCTAAAAGTTGATAAGGAGCATTTGTTTTTTTGTAAGATTAATTCCATTTCCCCATTCCCCGGACTTTTTGAAAAAGAAAAAAAAGGGCTGGAATTGTTGGGAAGTCATCCTCTCATTCGGGTTCCCCGGGTCATTGCCAGCAATATTGCTGAAAATAAGCAGATCTTGATCCTGGAATGGATTGATCAGGGCATTAAAAGCGAAAAGTTCTGGAAATTATTCGGTGAACAACTGGCGAATTTGCATCGTGTGAGTAACGATTTTTTTGGATTGGAAGAAGATAATTATATGGGAGCTCTGCATCAATCCAATCATCCGGCAAAAGAATGGACCGGTTTTCTTATCCGGGAAAGATTTAACCCGCAAATATCTCTCGCCCTGAAAAAAAATCTGCTGGAGGCCTCGCATGCCAACCGGTTTGGCAACTTGTTCAAAAATATACATAATATTTTTCCGGCCGAAATTCCGTCATTGCTCCACGGCGATTTATGGAGCGGCAATTTTCTTTGTGACGAAACAGGCCTCCCTGTTTTAATTGATCCTGCTGTTTATTTTGGTCACCGCAGTATGGATCTGGGCATGACAACCCTTTTCGGCGGTTTTGACGAAGAATTTTATGATTCCTATCAATATCATTTTCCTTTCCCTAATAATTATAGAGAGCAATGGGATGTGTGTAATTTATATCCCTTACTCATTCATCTGAATCTCTTTGGAAGGAGCTACCTGAGCGATATTCTTCATACACTTCGTCGGTATTAGATTATACAAGTATTGCAATTTTGTATTATTTTCATTGACAGGAGAGACGAAGGTTAGTAGTCATGGGTCAATGGGCAACAGGCAATGAGCAATAGACAATATTTATTAGTCAATAGTCATGGGTCAATGGTTAAGTCCATTGCTGATTGTGACTGGTAGTAACTATACTGACCGTTGACTAATGACTGATGACCACTGACCGTTGACTAATGACCTCATTTATTTAATAACCATAATTTTTAGATCGTATCAGCCTTTCAGTAACCATCCTAGGAAATAATTCTGCGATCCCGGCATTCGATCGTCACCCAACAGCCCAGATCATTACAATGGATGAGCATTTGTTTTTGGTTGACTGCGGCGAAGGCACCCAGATACAAATGGCGAAGTACAAAATCAGGCGTAGCAAAATCAATCATATTTTTATTTCTCACCTGCATGGCGATCATTATTTTGGTCTTGTGGGGCTCATCACCAGCATGGGTTTACTGGGACGAACCCAGGATTTACATCTTTATGCTCCCTCACCACTCAAGGAAATTTTCGATATGCAATTCAAAGTTGCAGATACTCAGTTGCCTTTCGCTATCCGTTTTCATCCCCTGCAGGAAGAAGGTATCGTGGTAAAAGACAGCCGCTTTGAGGTGAGTTGCTTTCGTGTCTTTCATCGAATTGAATGCTGGGGATTTAAATTCAGGCAAATCAGGCCACTCAGAAGAATAAATCCTGAGAAAGCGATAGAGAACGAAGTACCCTCTTCTTTTTTCGACCGCTTGAAATGGGGAGAAGATTATTTAACTAAAGAAGGAAATATCATCAGGAATGAATGGGTGACCGAGCCCGCACCCAAAGCAAAATCTTATGCTTATTCGGCAGACACAATTTATAATGAATGTATTGTTGAAAAAGTAAGTGGAGTCGATCTGTTATATCACGAATCTACTTACCTGAAAGACCTGGAAGATCGTGCAGTGAAACGATTTCACAGCACCACTGTGCAGGCAGCCATGATTGCACAGAAAGCAGGCGTGGAGCGACTGCTGATTGGTCATTTCAGTTCCAAATATGAAAAGCTGGATGAATTTGAAAAAGAAGCAAGAGAAATCTTTCCCAATACTGATCTCGCAATTGAAGGAGTCACATACAGGGCCTGATGAATTCTAAACCTGAAAAGAAAAATTTTTAGTCAGGTACGATTTCAACCGGCTGTTCAATCCTTCGCTCAGCGGCACTAATGGCAGGCGCAAATTATTTTCTATAAACCCTAGTTCACTCATCGCAGCTTTAACACCGGCAGGATTATTTTCAGCGAAGAGCAGATCATACGCTTCGATCAGCTGATCATTGATCAGCTTGGCATTTTTCATATCTTCTTTCAATGCAGCGCGAACCATATCTGAAAATTTTTCCGGAAATGCGTTGGCAACCACGCTGATCACACCATCCATACCGCAGGCGATCTGGGGCATGGCAAGTGCATCATCACCGCTCACAACGAGGAAATTCGCAGGCTTGTCCCGAAGAATTTGCATGCATTGAATCATATCTCCGCTGGCTTCTTTGATTCCAGCAATATTTTTGACTTCTCTCGCCAGCCGAATTACTGTGGATGCATTAATATTTCGGCCGGTGCGACCGGGAACATTATATAAAATAATTGGTTTGGGTGAAGCGTCGGCCAGCGTTTTATAATGAAGAAACAATCCTTCCTGTGAAGGCTTACTGTAATAAGGGCTTGCGCTCAGCACGGCGACTGATTGATCCAGCGGAAAATGTTCGAGATCGTGAACAAGTTCTTCTGTATTGTTACCGCCAATACCGACTACTACAGGAACTCTTTCGTTAACATGTTTATAAGTAAAACGAATGATTGCATTTTTCTCGTCTTTAGAAAGTGTAGGTGTTTCTCCTGTTGTGCCCAAAGTCACTACATACTCCACTCCGCCCCGGATGACAAAATCTATTACCCTTCCCAATGCATCATAATCTACATCTAACCCTGAAGTAAAGGGAGTCACCAACGCTACTCCTGTACCTTGCAAAACTTCTCTCAACATCTTGATTCATTTTTACGAATGACTTTCTAAAATTACGGGTTCAGGCATTTCATCCCAGAAACCCATTTTACTGAATTTTTCAATTCGCTTCTCAATCCGGTAGTCAGGTGAAAGCTGTCTCAGCTCCCTGAGGGTTTCAATCAATTTCGGTTTCAATAAAGCAGCGGCTTCATTATAATCCCAATGTGCCCCGCCCAAAGGTTCGGGAATAATATCGTCGATCAATCCAAAATTATGCATATTATCCGGCGTAAGCCTGAGTTCTTCCGCCGCTTTTTCTTTCTGGTCCCAGCTGCGCCAGAGAATAGAGCTGCAATTTTCAGGGGAGATTACGGTATACCATGAATTTTCCAGCATGAATACCCTATCGCCTACACCGATGCCCAGCGCTCCGCCCGACGCACCTTCCCCAATGATGACGCATATAACGGGAACGGTTAACCGGATCATTTCGTAAATATTCCTTGCGATCGCTTCACCCTGCCCTCTTTCCTCAGCTTCCATGCCGGGATAAGCGCCCGGAGTATCAATCAGCGTGATGATTGGTTTTTCAAATTTTTCTGCCAGCTTCATCAGTCGCAGGGCCTTGCGGTAACCTTCCGGATTAGCCATCCCGAAATTGCGCATCTGTCGCATCTTGGTATTGGTTCCCTTTTGCTGACCGATCATCATCACGGTCTGTCCGTCGAGTTGGGCAAATCCGCCCACCATAGCCTTATCATCCCTGACATTTCTGTCGCCGAACATCTCGATGAAATTGTCGCACATTTTTTCAACATACTTCAAAGTATAGGGACGATCAGGATGACGGCTCAACTGCACTTTCTGCCAGGGGGTAAGATGCTGCGTGATTTCCCGCCGCTTTTCCATAACCTGGTCCTGCAGTTTTTTGATGGAATCGCTGAGATCGACCTTGGTCTTCTCAGCGGTCTGCTTTAATTTTTCAATCTCATCAAAAAGCTCTTTGATTGGCTTTTCAAAGTCCAGAAACTGACGGTTTTTGTCCAACGGCATAATCAATAAATATATATTATTGTAAAATTAAGGGAAGCGGGTTTGTCGGGAAAGTTTTATTGGAAAAAATCAAAATTCGCCTATCTTTGCCGTCCTAAAAATAAGGATGAAATATCCCTATTTTTGGAGTGAAGGATCGGTAGTTCAGTTGGTTATCTCGCCTGAGGCGAGATGCCCTGTCACGGCAGAAGATTGGTAGTTCTTTTTATGTATTATGTTTATATGATTGAAAGCTTTACTACTGGCGTTTTCTATAAAGGAAGTACCAGCGATTATATAAGAAGGTTGAGCGAGCATAACGAAGGATTAAATGTTTCGACAAAAGGTAAAGGGTCGTGGAGACTGATTTTTGTTCAGTGCCTAAAAACAAAAAAAGTGGCACTAATTCGAGAAAGGCAATTAAAGAAATGTAATAAAAAATATTTAAAGTGGCTTATTGATCAGCCTGCTAATATTTTAAAGGATCGGTAGTTCAGTTGGTTAGAATGCTGCCCTGTCACGGCAGAGGTCGCGGGTTCGAGTCCCGTCCGGTCCGCTAAAGTCCGAAGCTCACTTTGATAGGTGAGCTTTTTTATTTTTTGTCATCTTTTGTAATTTGACCGAAGTAATAAAAAGTAGAAGCATATGAGAAAAATAATTTCATTTATGCACATATCACTTGACGGTTTTGTAGCAGGACTGAACGGAGAAATGGACTGGATTAAAGTTGATGAAGAAATTTTTGATTATGTCGGTAAGCGGATAAGCGAAAGCGACACTGCATTGTATGGACGAGTAACTTATGAGATGATGGAAAATTACTGGCCTACCGCAGGAGATAAGCCGACAGCGTCCAGGCACGACATTGAACATTCAAAGTGGTATAAGAAAGTATGCAAAGTTGTTTTATCAAAAACAATGAAAGACGGGGGTTTGATTAACACAAAAATTATTAGCGACAACCTTTCAGATAGAATAAATGAAATAAAACAGCAGGCAGGTAATGACATCCCGCTTTTTGGTAGCCCGACAGCAACTCATTCACTTATTCAACTGAACTTAATTGACGGTTACTGGCTATTTGTTAATCCAATTATTTTAGGACGAGGCATTCCATTGTTTGCAGACATCAAAGACACAATAAAACTAAGCCTATTGACTACCCGACAATTTACTTGTGGGGTAACGGAACTGAATTACACGGTTGACAGATAATAACAACAAACTGCTAACATGGGTCTTGCTGCTACGCTGGCTGACGAATAAATCTTCATCTTTTGTTCGTTCTTGACAACGGCAAGCCCTGTTCGTCGGTGGCAATTTTACTCATTCCCTCCTCACTGTTTTATAAGTTGCCTCAAGCTTAAAAAATCCTCTGACAAAAGCGAACACTGCTATATCAAAATCGCACTCTTTAATTTGCTTTTGGCTTAGCAATTAATTGATGCTCAAATAAATAAAAAACTGGCATTTTAATGGTGCTTGTTAAAATTTGATAATAAACTATTTATGTTTCGCAACTATTTCAAAACTGCATGGCGTACATTATGGAAGAATAAAATTTTCTCTGCAATTAATGTCGTGGGGTTAGCAATCGGCGTCAGTGCATCGCTGGTAATGTACCTGATCGCCAGTTACAATTTGAGCTTTGACAAGTTTGAAAAAGACGGCGACCTCACCTACAGGGTAGTATGGACGCTGGTTGCTCCGGATATAAATAATCATTTAACCGGTATTACTTATGCGATGCCTGATGCAATAAAAAAAGAAATAACAGGACTGGATGTGGTTGCGCCATTCAGTATATTCAATAACAAGCCGAAAATTTCGGTGCCTGTGGCAAACAAAGCAGAGTCGGCTGTTTTTAAATATCAAAGCGGTTTTGTTTATGCTGATGAATATTATTTCAATCTTATTGGTTATAACTGGCTCGCCGGCTCGGCAAAAACTTCATTGCAACAACCCTATCAAACTGTATTAACAGAATCTGCGGCAGCATTATATTTTCCAAATCTGCAGCCCGGGCAAATCGTCGGAAGGCATTTTTATTTGGATGATACAATTGCAGTAACCGTTACCGGAATTGTAAATGAGATAACTGCCAATACTGATTTTACGTTCAAAGTTTTTGTTTCAGAACCTACGCTTGAAACCACGAGGCTGCGCCCTCCATATTATAATAATTGGACAAGCTCAAATGGCAATTCACAGTTGTATGTAAAGCTTGCTGCAGGTGCATCTCCCGACAAGATACAAAAAGAAATTACTGCGCTCTATTACCGTAATGCCCCAAAAAAGCCGGAAGACAACTTCGAAGTAAATTATCTGTTACAGCCATTAAACGATATTCGCTTTAGCGCCAACTACAACACTTATACAATTCCAAAGGGAAGCACGGATACACTGTTTGGGCTGCTGGCTGTCGCCTTGTTCTTACTGTTGCTTGGCTGTATCAATTTTATTAATCTTACTACCGCTTAGTCTGCACAAAGAGCAAAAGAAATCGGCATTCGTAAAACAATTGGCAGCTCAAAAAAGCAACTTATATTTCAGTTTTTAAGCGAAGCATTCTTACTCACATTTTGTGCAACCATACTTTCTGTCGTTCTTACACCCTTCCTATTAAAAGCTTTTTCCGGTTTTGTGCCCGATGCTGTAAAATTCAATATTATACAACATCCGGGCATAGTATTATTTTTAATGATGTTAATAATTGTTGTTACACTGTTATCCGGTTTTTATCCCGCCATTGTTTTATCGTCATACAAACCCGTAGCCATATTAAAAAGTCAGGGCGGCATGAATACCGCAGGAACCCGCCATGCATGGTTGCGCAAAACATTAACCGTATCGCAATTTGTAGTTGCGCTGTTCTTTGTGATGGCGACTATTTTAGTGAGTAAGCAAATCAGCTATTCAATAAATAAAGACCTGGGTTTTAAAAAAGATGCCATCGCTTATATCCCTACAGATCATAATGACACAATAAATTCGCACAAAGCCACTTTGTTGAACACACTTCGCAGCATTCCTGAAATAAAGATGGTAAGTCTTAGCTACAGCCCCCCTTCATCCGGCAACGCATCTATCGAACAGATGAAATACAGGGACGGCAAAAAAGAAATCGAAACGACTGTGGAGGAGAAATTTGGCGACACGAACTATATAAAATTGTATGGCATAAAATTACTGGCAGGACGCAACCTGTTTTCATCAGATACTGTAAAAGAAATCTTGATTAATGAAAACTACATGCATGTGCTCGGTTTTCAAAACCCGCAAAATGTAATTGGAAAATATATAGACTGGAATGATAAACTTGTTCCTATTGTTGGTGTTGTTGGAGATTTCAATCAAAAATCTTTGCATGAACCAATAAAGCCTTTACTGATTACAAGTGATATCCGGAACGAATATTTGGTGAGCTTGTTATTGCAACCGCAAAATGCAAATGGCACAACATGGAAAACTGCATTGGCTAAATCAGAAAAAGCGTTTAAACAAGTTTACCCTGCCGGTGATTTTTGGTCTGTTTTTTTTTGATGAAGACCTTGCCAAATGGTATATCCAGGAACAAAGCATTTCAAACCTGCTCTGGTGGGCAACAGGGCTTGCGGTTTTAATAAGCTGTCTTGGTTTATTAGGTTTGGTAATGTTTATCACCACTCATCGCACCAAAGAGATCGGCGTACGAAAAGTATTGGGTGCAACGGTACCACAATTAATTAAGTTGCTGTCAAAAGATTTTCTGCAATTGGTATTGATTGCCTTTGTAATTGCAGCACCGCTTGCATGGATTGGCATGAATAAATGGCTTCAGAATTTTGCTTATCGAACAAATATCAGTTGGTGGATTTTTGCTGCAGCAGGTTTATTGATGATTGTAGTTGCATTTATTACATTAAGCTTTCAAACAATTAAAGCAGCAATTGCAAACCCTGTGAAATCTTTACCGACGGAGTGACCATAAATGAGTGAAGAGCCTGCAGGCTTGAGAACAGGGTAAGACAGATATTGATCAATCGAATAGACGCTAAAACTAAAATCCCGTCCGGTCCGCATCTAAAATCACAAAAATTCAATCTGATATTAAGAGACAGGAATCGGGACTGTAAATGCTCCAAATAAATTCTGATGATTCCTTCGCTTAAAACGTAGTCTGTTTATCGCGATTTAAATAACAAGTAAACACCTTTCGCTTTTACAGAATTTCAATTGATATTAATATATTCACCAAAATATTACTACAACTGCTTCGCCATTCATTTTAAGACCATGAAAAAAATATTAGGACTTTTATTTTTTTTGATTTGCTGCACCGGTTTTTTGTTTGCACAAATTGATGAGCAATTAAAAAATGACATTCGCAATACAGGTTATGTGCATAGCCCATTGCCCCTCGATTACAGCAAGTCATTGGAAACTTTCGGGCTTACAAAAAAAGTTTTGGTTTCAGATATGCTTTGCGATATGGAAAGCCTTGACAAATGGACACACAAGGGATTTGGCAACATGTACCTTAGTTCCGAACGAAGTATGTCAGGAAAAAATAGTTTACGCCTGACTGCACAAACTACTAATCCGGATTTTCTAAATTGGGGGATTGGTCTGGGCACTTCACTGGCAACTTACGATGTTGGGGGTGCGAACTGGGAAAAATATAACCGCATTCATTTTTACATTTATCCAGATTGCGAAGGCGCACGTAGCATTTATCTCAATTTATATATTGAAAATGACGGCAAGATCAAAGTGCCTGATAAATATCGTCGAGAAGGCATTCATGAAATTAATTTGATCAACAGGCAATGGAATGAATGTTTTGTTGAAATGACAGAACTACCACGTGATAAAGTAACAAAGTTCTCGTTTGCGATAGAAATTTTTGGCAAAGAGCGCACAATGGGTGATTCACTAAAATTTGACATTGATGCCGTATCGCTGCAAAAAATCCAAAACCCCGAAGTGGTGAGCGGATGGATGCCTGCACAGAACCGTATTATATATTCTACCACAGGCTATGGCATAGAAAGCAAGAAGTCCGCAATAGTGAATGTAAAAGATAATAATGCCAAATTTCAACTGGTTAATGCTATAAGCAGGCATGTAGTATATAATGGAAAAGTCATTTCACAAAAAACCGATATTGGAAACTTTGAAACGATTGATTTTAGTGATTTCAAAAAAGAAGGAGAATACTTTATTCGCATTGGCGATATTGCTACCAAACCTTTTTACATCAACAAAAATGTTTGGGATAATTCTGTATGGCGTGTGCTGAATTTTATTTTTTGTGAGCGCTGCGGCTATGCGATTCCTGGAAAGCACGGCGTTTGTCACACTGATTTGAATGCAATATATAACGGTAAGACTTTCCCTTTTAATGGGGGCTGGCACGATGCTGCAGATATGTCGCAGCAGGTTTTGCAATCAGGCGAAATTGTTTATTCATTGCTTGAAATGGCGCACAGGGCGAAAGAAAAAAATGAGAAAGAATTATTTCTGCGGTTGCAGGAAGAAGCAGAGTGGGGCATTGATTGCATTTTAAGATCAAGGCTCGGCGACGGTTATCGTGCACAAACATGGGGCACTAATTTATGGACAGATGGTTTCATCGGCACAAAAGATGATTCTTCTGCACGCCGTCACGTGCATGTACATAATCGTGCGTTTGAGAATTTCGTTTTCTCGGGTATAGAAGCTTATGCATCTATGATGATTGAAAATGACCCGATGCTAAAAGAAAATTTGCGCAAAGCAGCAATTGAAGATTATGCTTTCGCAAAGAAACGCTTCGACAGTTTGGGATTTAATGATCTTAGCAGTATCGGTAGTGGCGGCGACCATGCTGCAATGGCTTCAAACAGCCAGTACTCGGCGAATATTTCTTTTTCCGCAAGCTTATTATATAAATTGACCAATGATATTTATTATGCCGCTGAAGCTGTAAAAGCCATTCAATATACTTTGCAATGCCAGCGTACGGAACCACTGAATGATAAAGATAAATTGCGTGGTTTCTTTTATCGCGACCTGAATAAAAAATCTATTGTCCATTACACACACCAGTCACGAGACCAGGTCTACATGCAGGCTTTTATAACACTTTGCGAAACACAACCGAAGAATCCCGATTACAACAAATGGGCAGAGGCCATCAGGATCTATGGCAGATACCTCAAGACCATTATGCAATATGATGAGCCTTATGGTTTGGTGCCTAGTGGTGTGTACAACATAGATGAAGTAAAGGACTCAGTTAATTTTTATAAAGTGCATGTTGGTATTCATAGCGGCGCTGCAGACGATTATAAAGAGCAGCTTGCAAACGGTTTTAAATTAGACAGTGAACATTACCTGCGAGTCTTTCCCGTTTGGTTTTCATTTAAAGGAAATAATGCGGTTGCACTTTCAACAGGTAAAGCAGCCGTGCTTTGTGGTAAATTTTTGCATGATACAGAGCTTATTAATATCGGCGAACAACAATTGTTTTGGATTGTAGGGAAAAATCCTTTTGGTCAGTCATTGATATGGGGAGAGGGAAGTAATTACCCGCAACTGTACACGGCATTGCCCGGAGAAACTGTTGGTGGTATTCCGGTCGGGATGGAATCAAGATTTAATGAAGACACACCGTACTGGCCGCAGTTTAATACTGCTACCTATAAAGAAGTATGGGGCGCACCTGCAGCAAGATGGCTTTCTTTGGTTGCTGAATTTTAAAATGATTTTTTTAAACCTATTTTAAACCCCTATACTTTTCCATCGCGAGGATGATCTTTTTCAACAGTCTAAAAAAACTCTTTATTTTTTGTACGGAAATCCAAAAAATTTTTGTCTTACTGAAAAAAGATTATGAAACTACTTCTTTCTTCCTTAATGCTTTTGGTATTTGCAAAGTTTGTCAATGCGCAAAATATTGAAAAACAAGATGCTGAAAAGATTATCAAAACTTATTTTTCAGGGTATGTAAAAAAAGATTGGAATA
The DNA here is from genome assembly GCA_035501475.1 of Puia sp. Classification (GTDB taxonomy): domain Bacteria; phylum Bacteroidota; class Bacteroidia; order Chitinophagales; family Chitinophagaceae; genus Puia. The sequence continues at coordinate 47,850 of DATJWE010000255.1, forward strand.
TTACCGCAAGCCAGTTTGCAGATGGTTTTACATTTTCAAGCCCCGCAGGAGATGACCACATAAATCTTGCCGCATATAAAGAGCGTTGTTTTCCAAACTGTAAGTTTTTTCAAAAAATAGATTTCCCTGAAATTATGGTTGATGGGAACACCGCATTAATAATTTATGAAATAACAACTACTAATAGCAGGATTATCCGCAATGTTGAATACTGGGTTTTTAGCAATGGTAAAATTAAATCCATTGAATGTTTCTTTGGAGGCACGGGGGCAGGTTATCCCGCTAATGCTCAAAATAAGTAGCGTTTTCTCTTCGCTGTTTTTATTTCTACCAATAAACTTACGTTATGTTCCATTTTTATACACCCACCGTTAGACAGACAACAGAATGACTAAACTGACAAAACTTATTATTTTCTCCATCTGCATTTTAAAACTGACACTTCATCTTATTGCGGACTTTCATTCAGGTATTCGCGGAGACGAACTGTTGTATATTCAAACAGGTAATCATTTGGCTTTCGGTTATTTGGAGGTTCCGCCGATGATAGGTTTACTGGCGTTTATACAGAATTTGTTTCACACTCAATCTGTTTTTACTTATCATATTTTTCCGCATATTGCTATGTTGCTCATTATTATTTATGTGGGCAAAATTACAGTGGAACTTGGCGGTAAAAGCATTGCTGTATTTATTGCTTTATCCTGTATTTTGGTTGCACCCGGATTTGAAGCTTCCCAGCAACTATTTGAGCCGGTCGTTTTCAGTCAACTGTTTTGGGTGCTTTGCTTTTACCAACTTGTAAGATTTGTAAAATATGGCGACAGAAAATATGTATGGTATTTGACTATTTTCATATCGCTGTTTTTTCTAACTAAATATGACGCACTGTTTTTCTGCTTTGGATTATTGTCATTATTATTTTTTAGAAAAACAAGAGTTGTATTAGTCAAAGGCAAATATTGGCAATGTTTGATGATTGCATTTTTGATTTTATTGCCAAATATTATCTGGCAATACGTAAATGATTGGCCTGCGTTGCAAATGTTTCATCGGCTTTATGAGACTCAATTGGATGATTTAAGCCTGTTACACGTACTGCGCGATTTATTTTTATACGTTAATCCGATTGCTTTTATATTGATGCTTCCGGCTTTGATTTATATGTTTGTTGATAAGAAAAATATAAATTTCTACTGGCCTATTGCCTGTTCCATTTTATTACAGGTATTATTGCTCGCCTATTGTAAAGGCAAAGCATATTATTTCTTACCGATTGTTCTTACAATTCTTCCGTTCTCCGCCATATTTTGGGAAAATATAATTCAGCCCAAAAGAAAATGGTTACTATATCCTTTGAGTTTTATTTTATTAATCGCTGCAGTATTGATCCCTTTTGGTATGCCCTTATATTCTTTTCACCATTATTTGAATTCCGTTTATAAATACTCCCCAAAAGAAATAAAAAACGGAAAACCAGTGCTTCAAATTGAGGAATATTATGCTACAAAGAAATGGAAAACAACCATGCAGGAATTACAATCTGTTTACGACAGTTTGCCTGCCGATGAAAAAAAGAACTGCCTGATTTGGGGAAAACATTATTCGCAGGCGGGTGCGGTTGAGTTGTTTAAAAATGATTATGGACTTCCGGATGCGTTTTCTTATCACGGAAGCTTTTATAGCTGGGCGCCGAAAGGCAAGATGCCTGGAACAGTGATTGCCGTTTGTCACAACGATGCGGGCGATAATTTCTTTGATCCTTTTTTTGAAGAAGTAATTCCGGTACGAAGAATTTACAGCGAATACGCAAGCATTGAAGGCTGGATTGTACAAACAATTTATATCTGCAAAAAGCCTAAGCAAAATTTTGAAAAGATGAAAGAATTGTTTAAGAAAAGAATATTTGAATAAAAACGGCACATAACATGAGGTTTGCCATAATGCTGGCAGACACCATAACAATCGGCGGCAAATCAATTTTCACCTTCATCTCCGCTGGACATAATTCTATTGGGCGATTGTTGTAACTTCAGCTAAAAAAAAACCGGGCTTCAGCAATCGGCAGGCGAACATGAATGCCAGCACTGCGGTAAGCCCTTGGAAGCTAACTGGTCTTGTTAAGCGATAGCCATCAGTCTGTAAACTTCGTTCAGGCATTTATTGTTTGTCAAGTGTCATTTCGAA